>PWKH01000030.1 GCA_003559765.1 Spirochaetaceae bacterium | reverse complement strand
CTGGTGCTCCGTCTCGGCCGCTATAAGAGGATCTGCAATCCTGGTCCGCATATGATTTTTCCGATTATTGAGACAGCTGCACAGTATGTGGATACTCGAATCCGGGTCAGCGATTTCTCGGCGGAGCAGTCCCTCACCAAGGATACCGTTCCGGTCCATGTGGATGCTCTGGCTTTCTGGATGGTCTGGGATCCCCGGAAGAGCATCCTTGAAGTGGAGAGCTACTATGATGCGGTGATCCTCTCGGCCCAGACCGCCCTGCGGGATTCTATCGGCCGCAACGACCTGGCTGCACTGCTGAGCGAACGGGAGCGTCTCGGATCGGAAATCCAGTCCATCCTTGATGCGAAGACCAGTCCCTGGGGCATCACCATCCTTTCCATTGAGTTCAAGGAGATCCTGATTCCCAAGGAGCTGGAGGATGCGCTGAGCAAGCAGGCCCAGGCAGAGCGGGAACGTCATGCCCGGATTATTCTGGGGTCCACGGAGGTGGAGGTGTCAAAGCAGTTTGAGCAGGCCGCCCAGGTATACCAGGACAATCCGACGGCCTTTCAGCTCCGGGGGATGAACATGGTTTATGACAGCATCAAAGCCCACGGGGGCATGGTGCTGATGCCCAGCAGCGCCGTCGAATCCATGGGAGTCGGCACCTCCATGGGAGCTGCCGCGCTGAAACGGCTGCAGGAGCAGCAGCGAGACAACAGAGCAGAAAAACCGAAACAGAAACATAAGGAAGACGCAGATGATCACAGTAACTGACCTGCATAAGGAGTATATCGACGGTGAGTCCCATGTGCGGGCCCTTCGGGGCATCACCATGCAGATTGATAAAGGGGAGTTTCTCTCAATCGCCGGGCCCTCAGGTTCGGGAAAGACCACCCTGCTCAATCTGATCGGGTGCATCGATACGGCTGACTCCGGGGAGATCATCCTGGACGGGGACACCGTTACCCGGAAGCATGCCCGGGAGCTGGTGGAAATCCGCAGAGGGAAGATTGGGTTCGTCTTTCAGGACTTCAACCTCATTCCGGTGCTCACAGCCTATGAAAACGTATCCCTCACCCTGTCGCTGATGGGGCTGAAGGAGACGGAGATCAAAGCGCGCACCATGGCGATCCTAAGAGAGGTCGGACTGGAGGGGATGGAGCACCGCCGGCCGGCAAAACTCTCGGGAGGGCAGCAGCAGCGGGTGGCTGTCGCACGTGCCCTGGTGAAGCAGCCCCTGATCGTCCTGGCGGACGAGCCTACGGCAAATCTTGATTCAGCAACCGGGGAATCCATTCTGCAGATGATGCGGGGGATGAACGAGCGGTGGGGCACAACCTTCATCTTCTCCACCCATGACACCATGGTGATGGACTACGCCCGCAGACTGTGCAGGCTCCATGACGGGCTGATAGAAAGCGACGAGAAGCGGAGCGCCTGATGAAAACACGCAGACGCGCAGGGAGGACCCCGCTGAAGGTTTTTCTGATACTTGCGGTAAAGAACATGGCGCGCTACCGGAGGCGCACCCTGATTACTGCCAGCGCCATTGCCTGCGGGGTGGCGGTTTTTGCCGCAGTGGCCAGCGTCATGGACGGATTCTCCTCCGAATCTGACCGGAATTTTATCGACTATGAAACCGGGAGTGCAAGAATTGTCGCTCCGGGCTACTGGGAGGAGCGGGAGCAGTTTCCCCTGGACATGGTCGTGGAGGATTCCTCCGAGGTAATTGCCCAGCTGGAGCAGGAGGGGTGGCGTGCCGCGGGGCGTACGGAGTTCCGCGGCGAGCTGGTGATATACTACGATCCCTTCCCCGAAGACGGTAATATTCCCATGGCCTTTGCCGGAGTAGATCCCGACAGGGATCCCGAGGTGTTCCGGCTGAAGGAATCGATAGAGGAGGGGCGCTTTCCTGCCGCCGGTGAGGATGAACTGATTATCGGACGCTGGCTGGCCGACAGAATCGGAGCAGAGATCGGCTACGGGGTCACGATCATGACCAGGACTAAAGACGGGTATTATCAGATTATGGATCTTGAAATTGTCGGGATCTTCAACACCCCGAACCCCCACGTAAACCGGAATGTAGGGTATCTCCCGCTTGATACTGCAGACTACTATCTGGAAATGGAGGATGCCGTCACCGGCGTGATCATCCGCGGGGATGAGCGGGTGCCCGGAAGCTTGGATCCTGCTCCCATCGCGTCGCTCATGGAGGACCGGCCCGTCAGGGTGATGAGCTTCAGCGATATGAACAAGGAATTTGCTGAGATCATGGAGATGTCCGAACAGATCACCAGTCTGATTCTGATGCTGCTGGCGGTTATCGCGATTGTAGGGATATCAAATACGATGCTCATGGCAGTGCTGGAACGGGAGCGGGAGATCGGAATGCTCAGGGCGATGGGCGTACGGAACCGTGAGATACAATGGATGTTCTTTTTCGAGGCATCGGGGATCGGATTCATCGGAGCAGGTATTGGAGTGATGCTCGGGTCGCTGTTAATGTGGCTGCTGGTGACCTACGGCATTGACTACGGAGAGATGCTGGGAGACATTGATTTGGGGTACCGGTTCGGGGAGGTGCTCTACGGTATCTGGAGCTTTTCCGCACTGATTCAGGCGGCGATTACCGCAGTGATTGTATCCGGGGTGGTATCACTGATCCCGGTTCGGCGGATGCTCAAGAAGCAGGTCACCGACTGTCTGCGTCACAGCTGAGGATAACGAAATGAAACTTTCACGCATAGCATTGCGAAACATATTCAGAAACCGCCGCAGAAGCATTCTGTCGATTACGGCGGTCACTGTTGCGGCCATGTCGATTACCCTGCTGTTTGCCCTCTTTGAAGGCATCAGAGATGACATCAGAATAAACGCCTGGATGTATGAATCCGGGGAGGTTCGCATCAGAAACAGTGAATTTGACCGGTATGACTACCTGAACCCGGTGCAGTACACCGTTGAAGACTACCGGGAGCTGCAGGACGCCCTGCTGAAGCGGGAGGACGTCACCATGGTGAGTCCCCGGATCAATATCGCCAGCGCCGCATTCATCGGCGAGCGGCAGATCTCTGCAATGGGACTCGGTGTGGATATCGAGAACGAGAAGCAGTTCATGGACCTGGAGTCCCTGCTGACTGCAGGAAGGCTTCCCGAACCGGGAAGTACCGAGGCGGTGCTCGCCGCCCGGCTTGCACGGGATCTGGGGGTTGATATCGGCGGCACCGCCACCTTTCTGACCCAGACGCGGCGGAGGACCTCCAACGCCTTTACCGTAGATGTGGTGGGAATTGTCCGGTTCCCCGTAGCTCAGCTTGACTACAGTACCTACGTTCTGCCGATTGAGCGGGCTGACCGGTATCTGCTGATGGACGGCGGAGCAAGCGAGATGCTCGTGATCGGCGCTGCGGCGGACACCAAGCAGACCACCGAACTGGCGGCCAATCTCAGGGGCTTTCTGGATCAGCGGGGCCGCGAGCAGCTCAGTGTTACTCCCTGGACGGAAATAGCCCCGGGATACGGATACATCGAGTTTGCCAGCATTGTCTACGACATCATAGCGCTGTTCTTCTTTTTCCTGGCCAGCACGGTGATCATCAACACCACCATGATGACCATCCACGAACGGACGAAGGAAATTGGCACGCTTTCCGCCCTGGGAATGCGGGGCCGGGAACTGGTGCGGCTGTTCTTCACTGAGGCAGCCTACCTCGGGTTTTTCGGTTCCCTCATCGGGGTATGTGTGGGAATGGTGATTGTTGCCCCCTTAAGTACCTTCGGAATTGATTTGGGCACATCCATCGATATTGTGGACATGGGCATGTCCTCAGTGATCTATCCGCAGCTGAATATGCGCTCCACGGTAGGGACGTTCATATTCTCCTTTGCGGTAGCCCTGGGAGCATCCTACTTTCCCGCCAGAAGGGCGGCACGACTGAAACCCGTAGAAGCCCTGCGGGGATAGAGACAAGGAGCTTGATGATATGAAGCAGATTATACTGGTGTTAGCTATGATGCTGACTGTTCCTGCTGCATGGGCCATGACGGCACAGGATATTATTGAACGGATGGAGGAGAATCAGACCCATTCGACCAGCATCATGGAGGGGCGAATGGTGATCAGTGACCGGTTCGGCGACCGGGAGAGCACCTATATCGCTCATACAGAAGGGGCCGGACGGTTTCTGGTGGAATTCACCTCCCGCTATGAAGAGGGTCAGCGGATCCTGCGGAGGGACGACAGCCTCTATCTCTATTATCCTGATGCCCGGGAGACAATCCGGCTCCAGGGAGCGGCCCTGCGGGATTCTCTGCTCGGCTCAGATGTCTCCTACGAGGATATGACCGGAGGCAGGGGAATTCTTGATGATTATGATGCGAAACTCCTCGGAGAGGAGTCCGTCGGCGGAGCGCAGGCGTATATGATTGAACTGAATGCCAAAACAGCCGCTGTTGCTTATCCGAAGCAGATCATCTGGGTGGACGCCGAGGAATTTGTGATGATCAAGGGCGAGCAGTATGCAAGAAGCGGCAGACTCCTGAAAGTCACCGAAGTACTCGAGACCATGGATGTGGACGGCTTCCGGTTTCCGTCCAGAATCCGGGTGACCGACCAGACGAGAAGAAGCCAGGGAACCCTGATGGTTGTTGAGTCGGCTCAAATCGGGGTGGATCTGCCGGCCAATATCTTTTCACTGGAGGAGCTGACATGGTAGGGAAGCGGCTGATACTTGCGGTAATGCTCTTAATTATACCCTTCGGGGTGTATGCTGAGTCGAGGATCTTTGCTGAGCTGTCATCATTTGGACATCTGCTGTGGGACGAGGATGAACAGTGGGATTTTATTGGATCGGCCTCAGGAGAACTTGATATCCGATCGCAGCCGCGGGCTCCCGTGCAGGCAAGACTGCAGCTGCGGGCAACGGCGCCTATTACGGTGACGGCAATGTATCAGCAGCTGGTAATCAGCGGTGATGATATCGACACGGAGCTGGAAATCATCGGAGCACTGGGGGCAGGGATGATAGAAGTCCCCCGGGCGCATCTGCGGTTCCGGTTTCCCGTGACCGATGCGTACTCCTTCCGGGTGACCGCAGGGATTGACCGGGTGACCTGGGGCCTTGGATCGGTCCTGAAGGCCGGTGATCTGCTGTTCGGACCAGATATTTCCGGAGAACACACTGGACTTGCCGCATTTGACGAGGTGCGCAGTGAGACGGCGATGCTCTTTGCCTTCTATTTTCCCGTGGGCGATATGAGTTATACCGAGACGGTGGTGCGGCCCCGCTCCGGTGAAGTTCCCGATATGGGCTTCCGGAATCACAGCGCCTTTGGAACTGTTTCCCTGGAAAGCGCCTATCTGTACCGCGGAGAGGATGCAGAGCATGTCTTTGCCCTCTCATCCCAGGGAGAGTGGCTCGGTGCCGACATCTACGGCGGGGTATCCTACACCGATGATTTTCACTCCTGGGAGGATCTCCATGAAGGAATTACCCTGACGGCAGGAGCCTTCCGGACCTTCCGGGTCGGGTTTGACCAAAGCCTGAATATCCGTACCGAGGGGCTGTACTCCTTTGCCGATGACGGCAGGCTGCTGCTCTACGGTGACATCGGGTATATTCCGGGGAGAACGGTGCAGCTGTTCGCCCGGGCCCTGGTTGAGCCCGCCGATGATCTGGAGACTGCGGCGGGAACCGGGATCAGCTGGAATATATTCCAGGGCATGAATATCAGGGCATCAGCGATGTCGGGATTCAGTACATCAGGACCGAAGAACTTCGCAGTTTCCGCCGGGGCCGTCTACAGCTTCTAGCGAAGCTCGGACGCCCGGTAGATTTCATCCACTGCGGCCGGGGAGAGCAGGGTGTGTATCAGCTTTGCGATGATGATAATCCCCGGAATATTCACCGCAAGTCTGGTCAGCGCAAAGGCCGCTCCGAGGGCCTGAAGCTCAAAGAGGAACATGGGGATCTTTGTTGTTGACCAGGCGCCGATGAATATCAGGATGTTGAAAAAGCCAGCGCCTTTCTTCATCAGCACTGAGGCGACGGGAAAGGCTCCGTAGAGCGGACCGGCAGCGGCTGAGCCGATGAAGAATGCAATGATTCCACCGGTGATTCCGGAGCCCTCGCCCATATACTTCACCATAATTTCCTTGGGAACCCAGACATCGAGCAGTCCCAGGAGGATGAAAATCGGCGGGATTACCGCCAGCATCTCCAGGGTGCCGTAGAAGGCGGTATCGACGGCGGTAAAAAACCGTGAGAGATCAAAGATCGCAAGGGCGAGATATCCCGCTGCCGCAGCAAGCGGAAAAAGCAGTTTTCTGTTCATGATAATACCGCTCCAATAATGAATGCAGCTGCCAGGGAGAATAGATACGCCGCGGTGTTCCGGGAAATACTGACCCGGGTTCCGAAGTACTCGATCTCAACCGGCAGGGTCATGACCCCCACCATCATCAGCGAAGAGATAAATGCGGCAATAGGCGTCAGGCCGGCGCCGCTGTGCAGCAGCAGCGAGGCGGTAGGGAAGGCGATAAACCCGGGGATCAGGGTGACCGCCCCGACCACTGAGGCAAGCAGCACTCCGGCTGCGCCGGATTCTTCTCCGATAATTCGGCTGATGAATTCCGGGCTGAGAAAGGCAAGCATAATGCCGACTAGGAGAATCACTCCGACAAAGGAGGGAGCGATATTCACAAAGGACTTCCAGGCCATCTGCAGCGCTTTCCGGGTTTTTGTTCTGTCAGCTGCAAGAGAACTGATCAGAGCGGCTGAGGCCAGGATGTAGAAAATGATGGTTGAGATCATGTCTCCTGCTCCCTGGACGTGCGGTAGTCGTCGAGCAGACGCTGAATAAAGACCACATTCTGCTCAAGCATAGAGATCCACTGCTTGAGGGTATGGAACCCCTCATCGGTAAGGGTATATATCCGTTTTGCCGGTCCGGATTCTCCTGATTCCCAGGCTGAGACAATCAGCTGCCGGGATTCGAATTTTCTGAGGATTCGGTAGAGGGAGCCTGGGTCCGGAACGGTTTCGCTGAATCCGTAGCGCCGCAGCCGGTTCAGGAGACTGTATCCGTGGTCTGCCTGCTGTGAAAGCAGGTACAGGATGGAGGGTTCGAGAAACCGCTCTCGTTTGCCCGGATGACAGCATGAATCATATTTTGACATAGGCATTATCCTTATATATGTAAAATGCATATAGATAGCAATAACATATATATAATCACCACTTCTGTCAAGATCCGAAGGGTTATTTCAGCTTTTTCATGATGAAGAAGACATAGGAATACCAGCGCCGGTAGGTGCGGAAGATCGATATCTCCTCTTCTTCTTCATGAAGCACCTGTGCGGCCTCCGGGGTCAGATCCGGATCCTGTCTCCACTCGGCAATACGTTCCAGGAGGGGAGTGTAGTAATGGGTCTCCCAGTCCTTCGACGGCAGAATAAATGAGCTGATGAGTTCATACCCTGCTGAGGTGATATGCTGGATATTGCCCTGAATGTCGGTGATTGCAGGATAACCGGCTTCCCAGAATTCGCGAAGTTTCTTCGGCGGATTGTGCTTGAGCCAGCAGAGTTCAGATACCCCGCAGTACCCTCCCGGTTTGAGAAACTGATGCCAGTACTCAAGCGCCTGAGGAAATCCCATGATGTAAGCGGCACCTTCGGACCAGATGAGATCAAAGGACTCCGGCTCGAAGGGAAGATCGTCCATAGAGGCCCGGAGCAGGGAAATATTGGTAAGCCCCTCCTGCCGCATCGACTCCTTCAGCTGGTCGAGGAACAGCTGATACAGATCAACTGCGGTTACCGCTCCCTCGGGAAACCGCCGGGAGAGCACCCTGGTCTGCATGCCGGGGCCGCATCCGATATCGAGGATATTTGGTGTGTTCGTATCCAGCACGACAGACTCAAGTGCCTTGCGGGTTCTTGCATCGCTTCCCGGTCCCTGGCGCGGCAGCCCTTCATGCAGGGCAAAAAACAGTTGTTCGTTATCCATATCAACAATATTATCCTATGGGGCTGACGGAGTAAATATCAGCATATAGATAATCTTCTGCAAGTGAAGTGAATTAACCTGACCTGACACAAATGCCCTCGGCATCATGGAGACAGCGGCATCCCGGCAGAGACGAAAGACTGCTGCCGGAAATAATGGTGAAACGGGCAGGTGAGACCATACTCTGCCTGGATTGTCAGCTTCAGCTCTGGTCCTTTTTTGTGATAAACTTCACTGCCGTTCCGTAGACGAGCACCTCGGCAGCACGCTGGGTGACAGCGCTGGTTGCATACCGGACATTGATTACTGCATCAGCCTCCAGGTTCTGAGCTTCCTCTACCATGCGCTTTGTAGCGATTGCCCGGGCTTCCTGAATCATATTTCCGTAATCGGTCAGCTCACCGCCGACAATCATCTTCAGTCCAGCAAGTATATCCTTGCCGAGATGTTTTGCCCTGATGGTGGACCCTTTTACAAGCGAAAGTGTGGTAAACTCAACTCCGGTGATATAGTCAGTAGTTACTAAGGTCATCATGATCTTCCTTTTCCAGCTCCCGTTTCCGCTGGATGATTACATACACCATAGCAGCTGCCAAAGCTGCCACCACGGCTCCGACGGCAATCTTTATGACAAGGGGAATAGGGAAAAGCAGAAATATCATGCTGTATCCGATAATCAGCAGGATAAAGAGCACTCCGAACACCGTCGGCATGATCATGGTCTGTTTCATTCTGATATCCTCTCTGCGGTTTTACTATTATACCCGGATCAGCCTGATTGTGAAGCAGAAATTTCTGAATTTATAAAAGAGAAGCCCAATTATTCGATCAGATCATCTGGTTCTTGTCCGGTTGACCGCAGCAGATTCTTATGGACAGAGATTTTTCTCAAGTATTACACCTGAAACGGCTCCATGCTTTCCTCAATGACCGATATTTTATTTAAAAAAAAGGCGGCGCGCTTTATCTGACAAATCCTTTAACTTGTCATTCCTGCAGACCCATGCAAATATAGAGTTGATGCATTTGAGTTTTTCGAGTTTCCGGAGTTTTATATGCGTTTTTATCTGCGGACCTACGGTCTGATTATGCTGATAATACTTTCCTCAACACTGTTTTCTTCAATTCTGCTTCGGGACATTTTTATGCGTACAGAACAGCGGGAAATTGCGGCTCAGCTGAAACGTGAAGCGGATACGGTCAGCCGGAATCTGAACAGAAAATCCCAGCAGTTCTGGCTGCAGCTCATACGGGTTGCAAATCAGCATGAATTTCTTGATCAGGTGACTCAGGGGAGGGTAAGTCTGCAGGATATGATCGCTGAAGTGATCATGCATATTCAGCCCCATGGTGCTGATTATATTCTGCTGAGACAAGGCAGCGAATCACTGCTTCACAGTTTTTCCCTGAAGCGGCCGGATGTGAAGCTTCGGGAGCTGGAGCGGACACGATGGCATCCGGCGGTCCGCTATCAGCTGATAAACGGCCGTCTGTATATGGTGGGATCCCTCGGCCTTCCCGCAGCAGGAGATGAAACCATTGACATGCTGATCATCAAGGAAATTGATCAGTTGTACTGCGAAGGGCTTACCTACGGTACCACATCTGATATCCTGCTTGTTCGCGAAGAGGGCGGGGCGATCATCGGCACCACACCGACACGGAGTTCTCCCTTCTCTGTGCTGGATACGCTGCATCCGGGCAAAGGATCTGTGCATGCCGAGGTATATGATGTCTCTTTTGAAGGACAGAAATACCACATGGCCTTTCGCCCGATCGGTCAGCTGGAAGATACCGGCGGGCGGCTTCACTCGGCAGTGCTTTTCAGAAGTACAACGCTGGAGCAGATGAACTTGGAGCTTCAGGCGAGATTGTTTCTGAATCTGCTTGCGGGAGCTCTGCTTGCATCAGTCATTACGATATTTATTTCCCGGATGGTAACCCGCCCGATCAACACCATGCTTTCCGGTATGGGGAAAATTGAAATGGGAAATTATCAGGTGAGTTTGCCTGTATCCCGCAGACAGAACCGGGAGGTGCAGGAGCTGTATGACGGATTCAATCAGATGGCGAGTCAGCTGGCGGATGATCAGGTGAAGCAGAAGCACTACATTAATGAAATAACGCAGCTGAAGGAATTTAATGAACAGATCATTGATTCGCTCAATTCTGGTATTGCGACAGTGAATGACAGCTTTACGGTCAATTCCCATAACAGTCCCTTCGCTGAGATGTTCGGATACAGAAAGCCGCTTATCGGATATTCCCTCACCAGCATACATGCCGACTGTTTTTCCTCCCGGGTCATGAAGCGGATCGGTGAAATTATAACCGGCAGCCGTGAATCATATCGGCAGATCAGACGAGTGCACAATGAACTGATCATCCAGCTATCCTGCTATTCCCTGTCCCAAAGCGAATCGGGAAGCGACCAGTCTCGATGCTTAGTGGTTACTGAAGATATTACTGACAAGACGAAGCTTGAGGAACGGATGTTCCAGACTGAACGGATGAATGCGCTCAGCGTGCTTTCTGCCGGGGTAGCACATGAAATTAATAATCCCTTGAGTTCTATTCTGTCGAACGTCCAGAGCCTGATAGAAGACGGGCAGGATCAGCAGGTGAACACCGGGCTTCGGTACATTGAACAGGACACCAGGCGCATCGCTTATATCATTAAAGATCTGCTTGATTTTTCAACTCCCCGGAGTATGGGAGATCTCGGAGGAGATGTGAAACAGGCTGCGGAGGAAGTCGGGACGTATATCAGCCGCATGGATCCGTCCCGGAAGGGAGAGCTCATACTCGGCTGGAGCATACCGGATGATCTTCCCAGGGTTGCTCTGGAACAGCATAAGCTGCAGCAGGTGTTTTTCAATTTAATTCAAAATGCGGTGCATGCCGTGAACGGCAGCGGCACCCTGGATATTTCTGCCTGTTTTGAAGCGGACAGCATGTCGGGAGAACGAAGGGTTGCTGCGAGAATTACTGATTCCGGCCCAGGCATCCCGGAAGAAGTGCTGCCGCGTATTTTTGATCCCTTTTTCACTACAAAAAAAGACGGTACCGGAACCGGCCTCGGATTGTCTGTGGTGTACGGGCTCATGCGGCGCTGCGGCGGAACAGTTTCAGTGATCAGTTCTGAGGATAACGGAACCGCATTTGTATTATCGTTTCCCCTGGCTGCAGATAGAGAAAAGGAATAAGGAATATGACGTTTATGAATAAAGCTGGTGCACCTTACAGTATCCTCATTGTTGATGACGAACAGGGGATTCGGTTCGGCCTCAGACAGATCCTTGAAAAGGACGGATATGAAGTGTTTGAAGCAGACCGGGCAGCTGCAGCGCTGGAGATTATCCAAAGCAGTGAGATAGATCTTGTATTGCTGGATATCAAACTGAAGGAAACATCAGGTCTGGATGTCCTTACGGACATACGAAGCGAGTATTCGAACATTGAAGTCATTATTGTGACAGGGTACGGCACGATTGATTCGGCGGTGGATGCCATGCAGCGCGGTGCATGCGACTATGTCGTAAAGCCGGTGGAGAAACAGCAGATCCTCCATGCAGTGCACCGGGCTCTGCAGCGAAAGCAGATAGAAAATGAGAATTACCTGCTCAAGCATGAACTGTCAAAACAGCATGCTGTTGATGAAATGATAGCTGTTGATGAACGGATGAAGCAGATCATTGAATTGGCAGACCAGATAAAGAATTCAGGATGCAATGTGCTGATCACTGGAGAAACCGGATCAGGGAAAGAAGTCATAGCTGAGTATATCCATGCAACCGGGAACAGGAGTCATAACAACTTTGTAACCGTCAACTGCGCTTCTCTTTCTGAGGAGCTTCTGTCCAGCGAACTGTTCGGACATGTAAAAGGATCGTTTACCGGAGCGGTGGAGCATAAACTGGGTAAGTGTGATCTGGCAAACGGCGGAACCTTGTTTCTTGATGAAATCGGTGAAATGTCCTTGAACATACAGGCGAAGCTGCTGCGGGTGATTGAACAGAAAAGTTTTGAACGGGTAGGGGGAATCAGGAAGATATCAGCCGATATCCATATTATTGCTGCAACGAACCGAAAACTTGAACAGATGGTGGAGCAGAAGCTCTTTCGTGATGATCTGTATTATCGCCTTCATGTCATCAGACTGCACATCCCTCCCCTGCGTGAGCGCCGGGATGATATTATTCCCCTGGCATATACGTTCCTTGCGGCATTTGCCAGACGCTACCATAAACACGTGGGCGAGATAGATCCTGAAGCTGAAAAACTGCTGAAAACATATAATTGGCCGGGAAATGTCCGGGAGCTGCAGAATATCATGAACCGAGCGGTGCTGCTTACCGTATCTGATTCGATCGGCATCAAGGACATATCGTTCTCAGCAGACCAGATGAATACTGATTCCGTACCGAGCAGCGGGACCCTGAAACAGCGGCTTGAACCGGTGGTCAGAAAGCATGAGGAGGCAATCATCGCTGCTGCTCTGAAAAGCTGTGTCGGAAATAAATCTAAAGCTGCTGAAGTGTTAGGTATAACCCGGCAGACGCTGCTGACCAAGATCCGGGAGATCGGTCTGGAATGATCGGGTGGTAAATCCGTTAGACAGATCCTGGTAAACGAATTATGCAAAATATTGCAAAAATGTGAATAATATTGATCAGCATAGATGCAGAAAAACAAATAATTCCATAAAATACAAAAAGATACAGATTTCTTTGCAGTAATTGGCATGAATTTTGCTATATACCTGTAAAATACATGAAAAGGAGTCAGTATGAGAAAAGTAAGTTTGCTGTTAGTGCTTTTGATGGTGCTGTCTGTTCCGATTTTTTCACAGGCTGCCAGAGAAGACGTGGAGGATCCTATTTTGATTGCCGGTATTGTCTTTCAGGAGGATCAGTTTATGCGGGTTATCCAGGAGGGAATGAAAAAAGCTGCTGCTGACTACGGAGTTCAGCTGATGCTTGCAAACAGTGACAACAGACTGGATCGGGAAATTGAGCTGATCAATACCTACGTCAGCAGAGGGGTTGATGCGATTGCAATTACTCCCTTAAGTGAAACCGGATCTGTTTCGGCTCTCCGAAACGCCGATAACGCCGGAATCACTGTGGTCACTTACAATTCACCCTTGGCTGCAGACTTTCCTGTTTCGTACATCAACAGCAGTCAGAGTGAACTTGGTTCCTCAACCGGGGAAGCTGCCCGCCGGTATATTGAGGATGAACTGAGTCACAAAGACACCATCAAAGTGGCGACCCTTGCATTCCAGTCTCTGCTTCCTGAAATTTCCGACATGCGGGTGAATTCATTCCTCAATGAAATAACCGGAATTCCTGGAGTGCAGATTGTCGCTCAGCAGGATGCATGGCTTGCGGAAGATGCTGTTTCCCGCGGTTCAGACATTATTACCGCCAATCCGGATTTAGACATTATCTACGCTGCCAATGACGGCGGGACGGTAGGAGCAGTCCAGGCGGTACGGAATGCCGGAAGAGATGATCAGATTAAGGTATTCGGTATTGATGCAAGTGAACAGCTTGCGGACTTTCTCCTTGCCCCCGACGGCGTTCTGATGGCTACCACAGGTCAGCAGCCCTTTGAAATTGGATATCTGTCTGTTGAATTTGCGGTAAAATCCATTCGGGGTGAAGCAGTCGATCCGGAAGTGATCGTCCCCGGCCTGCGGCTTCTGAGAGAAGATCCGGAAGGAATTGAGCAGTTCAAGGTTGACTGGGCGCAGTGGACGCAGTAGACCGCTCAAGTTCTAGGGGCAGATGATGTATAAACTTGAAACTGAATCATTACGGAAAGTCTACCCCGGTACTGTAGCGCTGACG
>PWKH01000002.1 GCA_003559765.1 Spirochaetaceae bacterium | reverse complement strand
TGCACCGCTGTATGAGCTTATCCCCTCAATTCCGAGATTGTCCCAAGTGCTGTCCCCGAAGGTGTCATGGAGCGGAAGTCCGTCACCGTCACCATCCTGGTCGAGCATGAAGCGGACTGCTTCCTTAAGCCGGCTCCACTGGTCTGCATCAAGCTGCTTTCCCGTCAGCAGACAGTGCAGGTACAGGCTCAGGATGAACCCCTGGTTATGGTCCTTCCAGGTATTTGCATCATCCCGCATCTGGTAGCTGTTAATCTCATGCCAGGGATCCTCCATGGGAGCTCCCAAGTCATGGGGCAGCTTTCCCCGTACCAGCATCGGCTCCATTGTTTCACTGCGGTAGATCATCCGCTTCTCCGGTATTTCCATGGGAATCGTCTGCAGATAATCTGAAAACACCGAATCTGCCAGTCTCGGCCACCAGCGTGAAACGCCATACCATGCGTAGGACCACAAATCCAGGGTATTGTAGTAGTAATACCCTGTATCAAATCCCTCAAGCAGGGCAAAATGCTCACCGGAACCGAGTCTCGGAGGTTCTGCTTCCAGTTCAGTCCGCGTCCGCTCCCTGCTGACCCAGGCTGTGCCTCCTGCATTGAGAACATACAGCTCATTGATCATGGAACTGGTCAAATCCGTTCCAATGGATGCGGTCTCCGCTTCAGCCTGCCGATGCCAGGAGTCCGTCATCCGCCGATATGCTTCAGCCATGCCGGCGGCATGCCGGGCAACGGGCAATGCATTGGTTCCGGAGGTACCGAACTGCTCCGTATAGAAGCGGTACCAGGCCCTCCCGGAGCCGAATTCAACAACAGGAAGATCCATGATGACAGCAAACCGAAGTTCAGAGGTTTCACCGGGAGCCAGGACTGTCCCTCTGGAAACCGCTGATCCGAGGGCTTCATCCCAGTGAGCCCTCCAGGTGCTGCCGCTTTCCGGCAGAACCCCGTGTTCTTTGAAATACTGTTCAGCCCAAGGAAGGGTATATTTCTGCAGATGATCCGGTCGTCCGATTCTGGTGGTTCCTGCTTTGAAGCAGGCCTCGACTGAACTCCGCTGATCCGCTGATCCGAAGGAGCATACCAGCACCTCACCTTCCATCTCACCTGTGACCGGACGCCCGGGATGCCGCTGCTGGAGTGCTCCTGTCAGCATTCCTTCCCGAACAGCCGAAGCGGTATTTCCGCTGTGAGTCTGCCCCGGCCAGCTGTGCTTCGGCCGGTCAGCAGAAGTCATCCGCTGAACATCCCAGCCTAAGAGATTCGGCCAGAACAGTGCGGCATCAGTTTCAAGGGGCCGAGAAGCGGTGCTGGTGACTGTGATGGTGCAGTACCAGACCGGCAGGGCTGAAGCCTCGTACTCATGGGGAATAATCGGTGTGAAGAACTCTGCTTGAAGCTCCAGGGGCATATCCTGTTTCCGGTAGCGCTCCCGGGTCACCGGAAACAGACTGGATACCTCCTGCATCCCCCCGAAGGAGGCATCCAGTCTGAAGCTGTCAGTACCGCTTCCGTCCGCCCATCGGAACCTCAGAAACGCTTCGTCTATGATTTGGGAAACATGATACCCCGGCTGGAGGTGCCATCGGGAGAATCTTCCCGTAAAATCCCTTGAACAGGCGGGAGCCCCGATGCCTCCGAGGAACATCCCCGTGAGCGGGCCGTCATCATGACTGCCCTCCCGGGCCCGGTATCCCTCCCCGGAAGGTCTGAATACCGGCATCGAAGGGTTATCACGAGAACTGCTCGGATGTTTCATATCATCCCTTTACCGCTCCGGCGGTGAGCCCAGAAATGATCTTGTCATGCATGAATACATACACCGCTACGCTGGGAATCATGGTCAGCACAATGGCTGCATACATGCTCGCATAGTCAGTCCTGAACTGACTGGTAAAAAACCTGATCGCCAGCTGAACCGTCCTTGAACTGGTGGACGAGGTCAGAAGCAGCGCATAGATGAATTCATTCCAGCAGTATATAAAACTGAAGGTCCCTGCAGTCACCAGCCCCGGCCGAGCCAGCGGCATGATAATCTTGTAGTAACGCTGAAAGAAGCTGCAGCCGTCAATTTCTGCTGAATCTTCAAGCTCCTTCGGTATTGAGGTCATAAAACTGCTGATCAAAAACATGGAAATAGGGATATTGATCGCCGAATAGGTCACAATCAGCCCCAGCAGCCGGTCGTAGAGATCAAGTCTGGTGATCAGGGTATAGTAGGGCACCATAAATGCAATAATCGGAATCAGCACTCCGGCGGTGGAGAGGGTGAAATAGACTTTGCGCCCGGGGAACTTCTCCCGGGCAATGGTAAAGGAGGCCAGAGAGGTTACCAGCAGATTCACCAGAGTTGCGAAAACCGCAACGATAATTGAGTTGAGAAAAAACTGCGGCAGTCCCGAGATGGTCAGCGCGCTGATGAAGTTCTCAAACTGCCACACTTCCGGAAAAGCAAAGGGGCTTGTCTCGATTTCAAAGTTTGTCTTAAAGGCCGACATCGTCAGCCACAGAATCGGGAAGAGAGCAATCAGCAGGTATGCCAGCAGTACGATCCATTTCGCTGTTTTTGCACCGATCTGGACTGCAGCCGGAGTTTCCGTCAGTTTTGCGCGTGTCATTTCACTGCCTCCTTACTGCATTGAATCTTCAACCGCATCGGACTTTCCGAAAACCCGCTGCAGTCCGCTGAGAATGATCACCCCGAGGACGATCATCAGTACACCCGTCGCCGCCGCTCTGCCGTAGGTAAGTCCGGCCATCCGGCGGTACATAAACAGACCCATGACCGGTGTTCGGTTCGCCGGTCCTCCTGCGGTCATCAGAAAGGTGGTCTCAAACTGTCTCAGGGCAAAGGCCACTGCCAGGGTACCGGCGGTTACAATGATGCCCCGGATTACCGGCAGCGTGATATACAGCTCCTGCTGCAGCACATTCGCTCCGTCAATCATAGCGGCTTCATAAAAGGTCTTCGGTATTGATAACGTTCCGGCAAGGATGATCACCATGAAGTACCCGATATAGATCTGATAGGAAAATATCACCGCAGGGAGGGCTGCGGTTAAGTCCCCGAGCCAGTTTTTTGCCAGATGTCCGAGACCGACTCCCCTGAGCAGATGGTTCACAACCCCGAATTCAGGGTTGTACATGGCTCTCCACAGCATCGCCAGAGCGACCAAGGAAATCACATTAGGAAGGAAGTAGACCGTTCGGAAGAACCGCCAGCCCTTGGGTTCCCTGGCGAGAATGAGAGCGATTACTAACGCAAGGGGGATCTGCAGCAGTGCCGCAGATAATGCCCAGATCACGTTATTCTTAATTGCTGTCTGAAACACTGAATCGCTGAACAGCCGCTTGAAATTTTCAGTACCCACGAAGCTCATGGATTCTATTCCGTTCCACTCCATGAAACTCAGGATAATCAGGAAGATAATGGGATAAACAAAGAACGCAATCAGCAGAACCGTCACTGGAAGCAGAAACAGGATGATCCACTTCATGTTCCGGTTTGTGTTTCCGGTTACTGTTTTCATCGTGTTATCTCACTAGTTCAAAAAAGATGGATGCTGCCGGAACCTGAGCCCGGCAGCATAAAACCTGCAGCTGACTCTTAGCGAGGATCAGCTCCTTCAAGCATTCTT
>PWKH01000136.1 GCA_003559765.1 Spirochaetaceae bacterium | reverse complement strand
GTTTCCCAGGTGGGGAATGTTGTTGACATACGGCAGGGCTGAAGTTATAAGTCGTCGGGGTTCCATACAGCCCACTATACCGATATGTCCCAGGATGTGCAATACTCGCTGATATCTTCCGAATTCCTTCCTTGACCTTCCGCAGCTGAGTGATTAGTATTGAACTAACGCTAATTTTTGGAGGGAACCATATGCCAGAGAGCAAGTTCTCCCCGAAGGGCCAATTGAACATTACACCAAAGCTCGTGGTAATTATTATCGCAGCGGCAGTGGTTATCCTGTTAGCCGCAACAAGTTTCTTCGTTGTTGACCAGACTGAACAGGCAGTTGTGCTCCGTTTTGGGAGATTCCATAGAATCGCAGGCCCGGGGCTGCAGTTTAAACTGCCCTTGGGAATCGAACAGAACTACAATGTCCCTACCCAGAGAATCCTGAATATGACCTTTGGGTTCAGGGGAGACCGCACCGCCACCGGCGCCGGTATTACCGCCGGAGATCACCCTGAAGAATCAATCATGCTCACCGGAGATTTAAATATCATCGATGTTGAGTGGATTATCCAGTACCGCATCAGTGACGCCCGAGCATGGCTGTTCAACGTCCGGGAGAAGGACACCACCATCCGCGACATCAGTCAGTCTGTAGTGAACAAACTGGTGGGGGATCTGGCCATCCTTGACGTTATCGGTCCGGAACGGACCAACATCGAACGGATGGCTCAGCAGGATATGCAGAATTCCTTTGACAACTACGGACTCGGCATCACTATCACCACCGTGAGGCTGCGCAACATTGTGCCGCCGAAGGGCGAAGTGCAGGATGCCTTCGAGGACGTGAACCGGGCCATCCAGGACATGAACCGGCTGGTCAACGAAGGAAAGGAAGCATACAACCGGGCAATCCCCAGAGCCCAGGGTGAAGCTGCACAGCTGGTGCAGGAATCTGAAGGATATGCATCCCAGCGGGTCAACACCGCCCGAGGAGATGTCGCACGATTTATTTCAGTCTATGATGCATATTCCATCAGCAAGGACGTCACCAGAACCAGGCTGTACATTGAGGCTATGGAGGAGGTGTTCGAGAAATCAGAGGAACTCTACTTGATTGACCGGACCCTGGACAACTTCCTGCCCCTTCAGTCTATTCAGCAGAGAACAGAAGGAGGGCTGCAGTAATGAAAAAAGTTATAACCACTCTCGTAGTCATAGCCGTCCTTCTCGTCATTCTCGTGCTTCTCGGCCCGTTCTATGTAGTGGACGAGGGAGAGCAGGCCATAGTCACCCGGTTCGGGGCTATTGTTGACTCCACCAGAGATGCGGGACTGCACTTCAAGCTCCCGGTGATCGACAACGTGGTCACCTATCCGAGGAAGATACTCTCCTGGGACGGAGACGCCCAGCGGATTCCCACCCGGGAAAACCAATTTATCTGGGTTGACACCACCGCGCGCTGGAGAATTACTGATCCTGAACTCTTCTATGCCTCGGTAACCACAATCGACCAAGGGTACTCCAGACTGGATGACGTAGTGGACTCCTCAGTCCGTACGATCATCGCGGAAAACTATCTCCGGGAAGCGGTGAGAAACTCAAACCGCATTATGGAGATCGAGCGGGAAGCAATGGGACTTGAGGAGGCCGAAGCGGTACGGGCAGAAGAGGATGAGATTACCATCGATACCGACCAGCTCCGCCAGCTCACCCAGGTTGATGAAACCTATGATTCCGTGCAGAAAGGGCGGGAGAATCTTTCCGATGAAATGTACGGAATGGCCCAGGAGGTAATCAGATCCTACGGAATTGAGCTTATCGACATCATCATTCGGCAGATTCGGTACTCCGATGACCTCACTGAAAGCGTGTATCAGCGGATGATCACCGACCGTCGCCAGATTGCTGAGGCCTACCGCTCCTTCGGAGAGGGACTGAAATCGGAATGGCTCGGCCGGCTTGACAACGACCAGCGCCGCGTCCTCTCTGAAGCCTATGCAGAGGCAGAGGAAATCAGGGGTGTGGCCGACGCCCGGGCAATTGAGATCTACGCCGACGCCTATGAACGGGATGAGGATTTCTTCGAATTCTGGAGAACCACCGAATCCTACAAGAAGGTGCTTCCGGGCATCCATAAAACCTTGTCCACCGACATGGACTACTTCAATTACATCTACAATATGCACGGTGACAGGGATTAGCAGCATCGACGGCCCGCAGATATCTGCGGGCCTCGTTTTTTGCAGGTTACGTACAGATGACCACCGAAATGCCTCTTTTCGCTCTGCTGAACTCAGAATCTGATTACATGCTATCCGGTGACGGAACTATCCGCATTACCGGCTTCTCAATAGACTCACGGGGCACCCTTCCGGGGGATCTGTTTTTTGCGCTTCCGGGCAGAAAAACCGACGGGCACCACTACATCAAGGAAGCTCTGGACCGCGGAGCGGCAGCGGTTGTCCACGCTTCCCCGTTCAGGGAGCAGCTGGGAACCATTCCCTGCGTTCGGGTTCCCCGACCCAGGGAGACCCTCTCACGGATGAGCAGCCGCTTCTTCGGATACCCTTCCCGCAGGCTCTTTGTCATCGGCGTCACCGGCACCAACGGCAAGACCACCACTTCCTACCTGATATTCCAGCTCCTCAGGAGTCTCGGCTGTACTGCAGGGCTGATCAGCGGATACTACTGCGGCACAAACTCCCGCTTGTCCGCCGGGGTGAATCAGCTGTCTACTCCCGAATCTTTCGAGCTGCACCGCCAGCTGAACAGCTTTGCCGCAGCCGGATGCAGTCATGCCGTGGTGGAGCTTACTTCCCATGCTTTGAGCGAGGAGACCGCCAGGGCGCAGGACCTGCATCTGTCCGGCTGTGTTTTCACCGCCATGGGACGGGACCATCTGGATTATCACCGGGATCTGGAATCCTATTACCGGTGCAAGCTCAGCATGATCCGGCTCTCCCCTGCCGGTCAGATTGTCATGGATCGGGATAATCCCCTTCTTCCAATGATTGATGAACACCTGCGACTGACCGTTCTCCGTTCCGATATAACTGTTCTCTCCGCCGACAGCAGCTCCGTTATCCTTGAGGCAGCCGGAAGGACCCTGAAGATTATCCATCGTCTGGAAGCGGAATTTCTCCGGGAGAATCTGATGCTTGCGGCAGCGGCGGTGTGGGATTTCATCCCCCCTACGGTGAAGCAGCTGGATCTTCGGGACATCCCTCCGGTACCCGGCAGGGGAGATCGATTTTCCTTGGGATCGGACCGACACATCACCGTGGACTACGCCCATAACCCCCTGGGATTCTCCACTGTGCTGAGCAGACCGGTACAGGGCCGCAGAATTGCCCTCTTCGGGGCTGCCGGGGAGCGGGACCGGGGAAAGCGGCAGGAGATGGCCGCTGCTGCCGACAGGCTGTGCGACATGATCATCCTTACCGATGAGGACCCCTTTGACGAGGATCCCCTTGCAATTCTCAGGGATCTCCGCTCAGGTATTACGAAAAAACAGCCGGGTAAATCGCTGTTCATCATCCCCGGCAGGCCGGCGGCCTTCTCCTTCGCCTGCTCCCTGCTGAAACCCGGGGACGAGCTGTTTCTCCTGGGCAAGGGACACGAAACCGCTCTTCGGTCTCAGGGACGGGAACTGCCCTGGAGCGACCTTGAGGCCGCCGCCGCTCTTGCAAACCCCATGAATCGGGTATAGTATACCGGTGTTATGAGCAGACGGATCATTCTTATCTACGGCGGTGAATCACCGGAACATGAAGTCTCGGTTTCATCGGCTCGGCATGCCTCTCAGCATCTCACCGGAGCAATCATACCGGTCGGCATCACCCGGCAGGGAGGATGGTTTCTCCAGTCCGAAATTACCGGGGACATGCAGCAGCGGCATCGGGTGACCGCATCCTTCTCAGAAGGGCTGGTATGTCAACAACGGCTTCTGCAGGCAGAGGCAGTTTTCCCCCTGCTCCACGGCCCCTGCGGGGAGGACGGTACAGTTCAGGGCCTGTTTGAGCTGCTGGACTACCCCCTCGCCTCACCATCGGTGCTCGCAAGCGCCGTCGGGATGTCGAAGCAGGCAAGCAAGCTGCTGTGCCGTTCCCTCGGTATTCCTGTTGTCCAGTTTCAGATGCTCAGACCTGAAGCAGATCCCTCCGGCATCAGCATGCCCCTGCCGGTATTTGTAAAACCTGACCGCGGCGGCTCCTCCATCGGCATCTCCCCTGCATTCAGTCAGCAGGAGCTCACGCATGCCGTCTCCCTTGCACGGCGGTATGACCGCAGGGTCATCATCGAGCAGCAGATCACAGGAATCGAGATACAGATCGCCTGGATCTGCAGCGGCGGAGCGCTGCATCTCTCCTGCCCCGGGGAGATACGCACCCGTGACGGGTTCCACAGCTTTGAAACGAAATACCGGGATGTCAGCCGGGTAGACCATATCATTCCCTCTTCTCTCCCGTCGGAAGTGCAGGGACGAATCCGGGAATATGCCGAAACGCTCATTGATGCTCTGGGAGAACCGCTGTACGGAAGGATGGATTTCTTCTTTGAAACTGACACAGGGAAGCTGTATTTCAATGAATACAACACCATTCCGGGCATGACCCCCGAGAGCATGTTTCCCCTGCTCTGGGAGCACAGCGGAATCTCTTTTCGCTGTGCCCTGGATATGATCATCACCGGGGCGATAACTGCGAAAGAAAAGGAGCCCTGGGTGCCGTGAAGACTCCGGTGATCTTTCATGTAGATATGGATGCATTCTACGCTTCGGTGGAACAGCTTGACCGCCCGGAGCTTGCGGGCAGACCGGTGATCGTAGGAGGAAGTGCGGAGAACCGGGGGGTTGTTTCTGCCTGCTCCTATGAGGCCAGGGCCTACGGTGTGCATTCGGCTATGCCGATGTTCCAGGCCAGAAGACTGTGCCCCTCCGCTGTGGTGCTGCAGGGACGAATGAAGCGGTATCAGGAGGTCAGCCGGGAGATCATGGAGATATTTGACTCCTTCGCTCCTTCGGTTCAGCAGATCTCGATTGACGAGGCCTTTCTGGATATGACCGGCACCGAAGGGATCTGCGGACCGCCGGCAGAAGCGGGAACGCGGCTGAAGGAACTCATCCGGGAGACCGTCGGCCTGGCAGTATCCGTCGGAATCGGTCCGTCCAAGTTCATTGCAAAGATGGCCTCGGACTACCGCAAGCCCGACGGGCTCTTTGAGGTAAAACCGGGGGAGGAAACTGCCTTCATAGACACCCTTCCCATTGAAAAACTCTGGGGGATCGGAGCAAAGACCTGCGCACAGATCCGTGCCCGGGGATTCTCAACCCCCGAAACGCTCCGCAGACCGTCACAGCAGGTTCTGCAGCAGTACTTCGGCCGATCGCTGGGCTTATATCTCTATGCGGCGGTCCGCGGCATTGATCCTGGCATTTTCCCCGATCGGCCCCAGGCTAAATCAGTCAGCAACGAGGAGACCTTCAGCAGGGACATCTGCGACAAGCAGGAGATTTCCCGCTATCTTCTGGATCTGTCCCACCAGGTGATGTTCCGCACCATGGATGAAGGGCTGACCGGCTGCACCGCCGCGGTGAAGTACCGGCTTTCAGATTTCCGCACCTTCACCTGCAGGGCTACCGAGGATCAGCCCTTCACCAGCGCTGAGCAGCTGTACCGCCGGTGCCGGGAGCTGCTCTTTGAGCGGTGGGACGGGGTCACCCCCCTCCGGCTGGTCGGGGTGGGACTTACCTCCCTGCGGGAAGCTGCTCCGGGGTCGGTCCAGGGGACCCTCTTCGGGGATGATTATGAGAAGCAGCGCTCCGTCGAAGAGGCAGTCCATCAGCTTCAGCGCAGAGGCCGGAAGGTAATGAAGGCTTCCAGCATGCTCAAAGGCTTTGAAAAAAAACGGAAATAAGGTAGGATACCCTATGCAGCTGCATGTGGTCCTCTTTGAACCTGAAATTCCTCAGAATACCGGGAATATCGCCCGTACCTGCGCCGCCGTCGGTGCTTCCCTGCATCTGATCGAGCCGCTGGGCTTTTCCCTGGAGAGCAGGTATGTGAAACGGGCAGGACTTGACTACTGGGACGATGTGGACCTGCGGTTATATCAAGGGTTTGATCATTTTCTGGAGACCAGCGGATGCAGCAGTCTGTACTTCTTTACCACCAAAACACGAAGGTATTATACTGAAATCCCTGCTGCAGAGCTTTCATGCGTTACCTTAGTGTTCGGAAAGGAGACTGCAGGGCTTCCTGACCGGATTCGGGAGCAGTATCAGGACCGGTGCGTAACCATACCGATGCGGCACGGCACCCGGTCCTTAAACTTGTCTAATTCAGCGGCGGTAGCAGTCTATGAAGTACTGCGCCAGCAGGGATTTCCCCATGCAGCCGCCGGCGCATAAAGGGGTATGCTATGAAGTGCAGATCAATCGGGTTTATCGGATTCGGGAACATGGGCGGGGCGTTCCACCAGGCCCTGCAGCAGTCCTATCCTGATCTGAGGTGCCTGGTCTATGATCCCGACGGAGAGAAAACCGGACATCTGAAGACAGGAGTCTGCTCATCTCCCCGGGAGACAGCAGAGGCGAGTGATCTTACCATCCTTGCGGTAAAGCCGCAGCTGCTTCCTGAAGTCTGCAGTCAGCTGCCGGAGGGACGCTACATCTCACTGGCCGCCGGAGTGGAGCTTGCAGATTTACACCGGATGCTCCCCTCCTCCCAGGTAGTGCGTTTCATGCCCACTATCGCCGCGTTAGCCTGCGCATCCCCGGTTGCTGTATGCTGGGACCAGCAGGCCCCTCCCTCCTGGAGGGACGATGCAGTTGCAATCGCTGACGCCGCAGGAAAGGCCGTAGTGATGCCGGAAACTCAGATCTCCGGGTTCATCGGAGTGGCCGGTTCAGGAATTGCCTATATGTTCCAGTTCCTCCATGCAGCGGCCTTGGGCGGAACAAAAGCAGGATTAAGCTATCAGCAGTCTTTGGATACCGCCGTGCAGACGATGAAGGCTGCCGCGGCGGTGATTGAGACTACCGGGAAACACCCCGCCGAGGCGGTTACCATGGTGACCTCCCCGGGCGGAACGACCATTGAAGGAATCCACGCGCTTGAGGCCGGCGGATTCACCTCCGCGGTAATCGATGCGGTTACCGCGGCAGCAGAAAAATCTGAAAAAATGAGTAAAGGATAACTGAGCATGATTGATCTAAAGGAACTGCACTCACGGTATGACGAGATCAAGGAGAACATCGCCAATCGGGGAATGACCGTCGATCTTGACGGGATCATGCGCATGCAGGAGCGCCGCAGCACACTGATCCGGGAGGCTGAAGATCTGCGAAAACAGCGGAACGAAAACACCCGTCAGATGAAGCAGAAGCTTACCCCGGAGCAGCGCTCCGGACTTATTGAAGCAGGCAAACAGCTGAAGAACCAGATTGCCGAAATTGAACAGGAGCTTGCCTCCCGGGAGGATGAGTTTTTCTCTGAAGCCTCCCTGATTCCCAATTTCGCCCATCCCGACGCCCCCGTCGGGAAAGAGGAAAAGGACAACCTGGAACTGAGACGCTGGGGGACCCCGCGGGCTTTCGACTTTTCTCCCAGGGATCATATCGAGCTCTCCGATGCGCTGGATCTCATTGACTTTGATGCGGCGGTGAAGGTTACCGGAACAAAGTTCTACTATCTGATGAATGAAGCGGTTATCCTGGAGCTTGCCCTTCAGCGCTACGCCCTGGACATACTGAGAGACCACGGATTTCAGCTGATGATGACCCCCGACATGGCAAAACAGTCCGTTGCAGCGGGCATCGGATATCAGCCCCGGGGTCAGGAGAGCAACATCTACACCGTGGAGGATACCGATCTGTGTCTCGTCGGAACAGCGGAAATCACCCTGGGGGGATACCACGCAAATGAAATCATCGACGAAAAGAAGCTCCCCGTCCGGTATGCAGGAATTTCCCACTGCTTCAGAAAGGAAGCCGGTGCGGCCGGCCAGTATTCCAAGGGGCTCTACCGGGTCCATCAGTTCTCCAAGGTGGAAATGCTCGCTCTGTGCGCCCCTGAGGACTCACAGAAACTGCATCAGGAGATGGTTGAAATAGAAGAGGAGATATTCCAGGGACTTGAGGTGCCCTACCGGGTGGTGGACACCTGCACCGGAGACCTGGGTGCACCGGCGTATCGGAAGTTCGACCTGGAGGCCTGGATGCCCGGCCGGGGAGAACACGGCGGCTGGGGCGAGATCACCAGCACTTCCAACTGCACGGACTACCAGGCGAGGAACCTGCAGATCCGCTCCAAGGGAGCCTCTGGAACATCCCTGGTGCATATACTCAACGGAACCGCCGTAGCAGTTTCACGGGCCTATATTTCCCTGTTGGAGAACCATCAGCAGGCTGACGGCAGTATTCGCATACCCGAAAAACTGGTTCCCTATACCGGATTCAAGGAGATATCCAGAAAATCATGAAGCAGACCAGCGGACTTGTTACTGACTTTTATGAACTGACCATGATTCAGGGGTACTACCTGGAGGAAAATAATCCCCAGGTAGTCTTCGACATGTTCTACCGATCCCAGCCGTTCACCGGCGGGTATGCGATATTCGCCGGACTGGAGACGCTGCTTGAGCAGATTCAGCAGTACCGGTTTTCCGATGAGGACATCCAGTTCCTCCGGGAGCAGGGGTGCTTTCAGGAAGTGTTTTTGTCCTACTTGAAGGAGTTCCGGTTTACCGGAGACATCTACTCCATGCAGGAAGGAACCGCAGCCTTTCCCGGGGAGCCGCTTCTTCGGGTTCACGGATCCCTGATTGAGACCCAGATCATCGAAAGCCTGCTGCTGAACATCATCAACTTTCAGACGCTTATAGCTACCAAAGCCTCCAGAATCTACGTTGCCTCGAAGGGAGGGAAGATTCTGGAATTCGGACTGCGCCGGGCCCAGGGACTCGACGGAGCTCTCTCTGCAGCCCGGGCGGCCTATATCGGCGGCGCTTCGGCAACATCCAACACCCTGGCAGGGAAAACCTTCGGTATCCCCGTCAAGGGAACCATGGCCCATTCATGGGTCATGTCCTTCTCAAACGAGCTGGATTCATTCACCAGTTTCGCCAGGCATTATCCTGACAACTGCATTCTGCTGATCGATACCTACGACACCCTCTACTCGGGACTGCCCAATGCCGTTACCGTCGGAAAAGAGATGAAAAAACAGGGAAAGCGCATCGGTGTACGAATTGACAGCGGAGACTTGAGCTATCTCAGCAGAAAAGTGCGCACCGCCCTGGATGCCGCCGGGCTTGAGGATGCTTCCATTACGGTCTCCAATGATCTCAATGAGGAAATTATCACCCAGCTGATCAACGACCATGCGCCGATTGATTTCTGGGGCGTTGGCACCCACCTGGTTACCGGCGGAACCCAGGCCGCCTTAAGCGGCGTCTACAAGCTTTCAGCCCGATGCGACAACGGCCGCTGGAAGCCTACTATGAAGCTGTCCAACAATATCGAGAAGACCACCCACCCGGGGATCAAGCAAGTGTACCGGTTCTTCTATAAAAACGAAGCACTGGCGGATCTGATTACCCTGGAGGATGAGCCGGTTGATGCGGAAAGCACCATCATATTCCATCATCCGATGAGTGAGGAGGATTTTTTCCTGATGAAGCCGAGCCACCATACCAGATATGTTCCCCTGCTCTCATGCACCATGAAGGGAGGTAAGCCGGTGGAACCGCGGCCTTCCCTGAATGAGATCAAATCATTCGCCCAAAGCCAGCTGGATACCCTGGAACATTCCCATAAACGGATTCTTAATCCCCATATCTACAAGGTTTCCATCTCCGAGAAGCTCAGGGATGTAAAAACTGCAATGATACGGACCTACCGGAGGACCATGAGCCGTCACTGACTTCCCTGCAGCCGCTGATCATAGGCCATAACTGCCTCAGCGACGGCCAGGGCAATTTCCTTCTGATATCCAGGATCCGTCAGCAGGGCGGCTTCCTGGGGATGACTGAGAAACCCCGCCTCAATGAGTACCGAAGGCATTAAGGTGTGTCGGATGACGTAAAACTCCTCGTGTTTGATCCCCCGGGAGGGACTCCGATCTCCAATGCCCTCATCCAGTGAGCGGATCATGCTTTCGGCAAGTTTCTCGGTACTCTGCTGCAGTTCCCACTGAAGGGATGCATTCAATGCTGAGACCAGCGCTTCAAGGGCAGGGTCTTCCACCGTAGGAGCGATAAAATTTTCTGTTCTCTTTCCCCGGTAGACCCATACTTCAAATCCTCGAGCGGCGGAAGACTCCGCCGCATTGGCATGAATGGAGATGAAGATTTTTGAAGTACCCGTCGGTGCATTGACCGCATTTGCAAGCTGCACCCGCCGGTAGAGCGTCAGGTAGCGGTCATCCTCCCTGAGCATATGCACATCCAGATGGTCCGCCTGCTGCTGGAGGATATCCCGGAGCATGAGCGCGACGGACAAGTTCACATCCTTTTCCAGCACGGTATGCACAGTCCCCTGATCATCCTGCCAGCGTCCGACGGCACCTGGATCTCTTCCCCCGTGCCCCGGATCGATAATCACCGCTCCGACGGGCTGACTGAAAGGCTCTCTTAACCGCAGTCCCTGTTCACCGGGCATGGCCGACAGGCTTACTGCTATGACGGCAAGGAGTACCGTAATTCCTACAGTTCGTGCCATGAGGCGGCAACCTCCTCAATGCTTCGCATAAACCGGT
Organism: Spirochaetaceae bacterium; assembly: GCA_003559765.1. Lineage (GTDB taxonomy): Bacteria > Spirochaetota > Spirochaetia > PWKH01 > PWKH01 > PWKH01. Next base: position 3,250 of record PWKH01000136.1, on the reverse strand, counting down.
GCAGATGATCATTCAGCCACCGCTTTTCCTCTGCCGCCTGCTGATGCAGCCGTACAGCATGCCGTTTCAGTCCCCTGCCGGTTCGTTTCACTGAGCAGTTTCTCCGATACCATCGAATATAATCCTGGTCCCTCGTAGCGTCATAGACCGGAGAGCTTCGGCAGTAGGTCATGCTGAAGCAGTCAGTCTGGCGCAGCCGATACCCCCAGAGAAATGTCCTGGTGCCGAAATCAGCCAGCTGCCAGTAGGGATTGTAAAAAGACTCAGCAAAACCGCCGATTGCCCGGAAGGCCGGGGTGTCATAGAGCCCGGCATAATCGAAGGGAAAAAGGGTATTTCCGCTCTCCTGGGAAGGCGCAAACTTTACATGCCTGTCTTCAAGATAGGGAACCATGCTGCGGGGAAGCACTCCGGCTTCAGGCTCCTGCAGCAGCGGGACGGTGCACAGATTCTGCTGATGCTCCAGGGAAATCTGATTGAATAAGTCTCCGGTGATGCGCATATCCGACCAGAGGATACAGGTAAAGGGAGAGCTGGAGCGCTCCATGATTTCATTGATCTGCCGGCCCGGGTTCTGCTGCCTGTCAGCCTGGATCAGTGACGTCGAGGGAAATTCATGCACCCTGCTGCGAGTTCCCTCACTCTGCCCGGCGCAGCAGAAGATGATCACCGGAATGTCCGGATAGACGGTCTTCAGTTCCACCGTCAGCTCCCAGCTTTCAGTCAGTCCCCTTCGGGTGAGCACCCCGAAGGTCACAGGATATACATGATGATATGAATCCTTACTGTGGGTTACGGTCAGCATCTGTTCCTACTGTTCAGCCAGGAATACAATATCCTCCGGTCGAGCGATTTCATCACGCCGGTTATTCCCGATAATCGAGGGAATATCCCGGGTGTGATGCCCCATCAGCGCCTGCAGCTCCGTGCTGTCGAAGGACGGAACCGCCTTGGCGATATCATTGATCATCACCACAGCCCCCGCAGGAAAGGAGCCCTCCACGGCAATAATACCCGAAGGCAGCAGGCTCTTGCGCTGCCGGATCGCCTTGAGCGCTCCCTCGTCAATGATGATTTTCCCGGCTGGGTGGGCATTCAGGATCCAGCGGGAGCGCTGAGACTCCCGTTTTCCCGGAAAGAAAAAGGTGCCGACTTCCCTGCCCTCAATAATTTCCGGAAGCACGTCCGGATGGTTCCCTGATGCGATGACGGAAATGCATCCTGCTCTGGAAGCAATCTCAACTGCACGGATTTTTGTCCGCATACCTCCGGTAGCGAAGGTGCTTCCTGATCCCCCGGCAATTGATTTGATCGTCTCATCCACCACCTTGATCTCATGAATCAGTTCAGCCTCTGGATGCTTCCGCGGGTCCCTGCTGTAGAGTCCTTCGACGTCCGAGAGTATGATCAGGAGATCCGCATCAATTTTACTGGCGATCATCGCACTGAGCCGGTCGTTGTCCCCGAAGGCGTTGCCGATCTCTGCGGTTGAGACGCTGTCGTTTTCGTTGCAGACCGGAACCGCCCCCAGGGCCAGGAGGGTTTCCACGGTGTTTCTGGTATTCAGATAGCTTCTGCGGTTTCGAAGAATTTCGGGAGTCAGCAGAATCTGAGCTGATACCAGCTGATGCTCGGCGAACTGCATGCTGTAGTGATACTGGAGAAAGGGCTGACCGATGGAGGCGCAGGCCTGTCTCATCTTAATTGAGGTCACCTTCTCTGATATATTCAGCATCCGGGCGCCGATGCCGATAGCGCCGGATGAGACCAGCACGACTTCACACCCCATCTGCCTGATCCGGGCAATCTGGGCGCACAGCCGGCTGAGGAACTCCATATCAATCCCTTCCGGAGAACTGAGCAGGTTCGTACCGACTTTGACGACCGCCCGCTTCACCTGGGTAAGTTCCCGAACTCTCATGACTGCTTGAGATCCTTATGGGTGAAGGGTTTCGCCCCGGCTCCGGAATAATCCGCACTGACCTGTCCGGTGCCGTAGAGCTTCCATTTATAGGTGACCATTCCCTCCAGGCCTACGGGACCTCGCGCATGGATTTTCTGGGTGCTGATGCCGACCTCCGCGCCCAGACCGTAGCGGTACCCGTCGGCAAACCGGGTGCTGCAGTTCCAGAAGACCCCTGCAGAATCCACCCGGTGGAGAAACGCTTCAGCCTGTTCTCTGTTCTCAGTCACAATGCATTCGGTATGCCCTGATCCGTAGGTATGGATATGGCTGATCGCCTCATCCATGGAATCCACCACCTTGACTGAAAGGATAAGGTCCAGGTATTCCGTGCTCCAGTCTTCCGCTTCTGCTGGTTTGCAGGCTATATGCTGTCGAGTTGTCTCGTCTCCCCGTATTTCTACCCCCGCTTCGCGAAGCGACTCAGCCAGCGGCTCAAAGATCTTCTCAACGATATTCCGGTGCACCAGCAGAGTCTCGCAGGCATTGCAGACCGCAGGATACTGGGTCTTTGCATCCAGGGTGACCGATATCGCCTTGATGATGTCTGCATCCTCATCTACATAGACATGGCATATCCCGTCGGCATGTCCAAGCACGGGAATTCTGGTATGATCCATGATGTACTGCACGAAGCTGTTGGATCCCCGGGGAATGATCAGATCGATCAGATCATCCAGTTCAAGCATCCCGGTCACCTCGTCCCTCGTCTCCAGCAGACACAGCCACTGATCGGTAATGCCGCAGGTGCGGGATGCTTCTTTGATGCAGTCGGTGAGCACCCGGTTCGTCTGAAGTGCCTCCCTGCCTCCCTTGAGCACCACGGCGTTTCCGCTTTTCAGGCACAGCGAAGCGATCTGAACCAGCGCATCCGGACGAGATTCGAAGACCATCCCGATTACTCCGATGGGACAGGTGATCTGATACAGTTCCAGCCCTTTGTCAAGCTCCCGGGCGGAGATGACCCTCCCGACGGGATCGGCAAGCCGCTGCAGGTCCTCGGTTCCCCGACAGAGGGTGTCGATTTTCTCATCATTCAGAACAAGCCGTTTAAGCAGCGGCGGGGAGAGGCCCTCCCGTTCAGCCTGGCTGATGTCCTTCTGCTGGGCTTCAGCGATCCGGTCTCTGCTGTCCTGCAGCTGCAGGGAAATCTGCTGGAGCACCCGGTTTTTCTGTTCTGAAGTGAGCCCGGCTAATTCACGCTGGGCTGTCTGTACTCTGGTTACCGCTTCTCGAAGCATAGACGATTGCCTCCTGTAGATAAACTATACCGTTTTTACTTTTTCG
>PWKH01000150.1 GCA_003559765.1 Spirochaetaceae bacterium | reverse complement strand
TTCGTTGATACTCCGTCTGGTAGAAGAGACTGCCTCTGCTCTCACCAACCAGCTCGACAGCTTCCTCCAGGATTACTGCAGTCGATGGGGAACAAGCCCAATCACTGAGCAGATTGCCAGTGCCATCAGAAAACAGATCAGACGGACAAATACCCTCATGAAATGAATCGGGAATAAACAAGCTGATCTAACGGAGTCAACTTGAACCCGCTGCAGAGAGATAAATAGAGTATTAGTGATCAGCAACAACTGTTTTCCTGCTGCAGCGAAATACATATTCTGCGGAAGAGTATGATGAAGTTTGTACATAACTCGGAATGGTTCCCTGGCGGGTACTCGCTGTTATCAGAAGTTTCTGCTTTCATCGCAGTGAATGCCTTGACCTGTATGCTAAAGCAGCATGTGCCAAGAATCCTGATCTGGTTTCTCCCTCTATCTTCGCATTAGTATCAATTTTAGAAACTGGATATCATATAAGCGGGTAACAGGAGTGCTGTGCTGCCGGATATCCCGCACAGGCTCTGAAGTTGATTTCCTTATTCGTGAAGAAGCGGACGATCAAGGTAACATCTGCACACACCTTCCGTGATAATCACCAGAAAAGCTTGAGAACCCTGCAGAAAGCGGGAGTGTTCCGGCAGTACATCATGGTTTTGATGAGATGAACCAGGGAACCTCCGATGGAATCCGCTGCCTCCACTGGTCCCGTTTTCTGAAGCTGCTTTGGGAGGATTTCCTCGGGCTGGATGGCCTGTTCGGAGAAACAGAATCCATGCGCTGACAGTAATTCTGCTAAATGATCAGCTGATTTTCGTTACCCCTGATTGAGATGCTGTTTTTCCGGCAGAAGATAGCCGTACTCCAGCAGCCGCTTGCGGACCTGGGCATATCCTGCTGAAGCAATCAGCACATGGTAATCCTCCGCCTTCTTGAGATGTCTGCGGATTTGATCATCCTGGAACAGAATATTGATCAGTTCTGTCTGTTCAGGATCAATCCGGAAGATCAGATACTCCGTTTTCACCGGTTCAACCGGCTTAGCCTGCTGTACTGCCCTGGAGAAAAACTCCTTCCAGTTCTCCGGCAGTTCATCATGAATGCAGCGGCAGAACTGACGGACGCGGTCCTGAACATCCTCCACACTGCTGCACCCGTTGAGAAATTCCCGGCTCTGCACCAGATAACTTGACGGCCCGATCCGGCAGGCGAGCTGCTGCAGCATCAGCTCGGCCATGGGATCCGATGATTCAACTGTGACAATCAGCTGACGATGATCCAGATGCAGCCTCGGAGTCTGCGCCTCCGGTTGTCTGCTCTGCTCCTTCCTTCCGGAAAGCCGGGATCCCAGAGGAGTAAGGGAGACCTCCATAATCCCGTCAAAGGGAGTCAGCCACAGTTTATTCCTTTTCCGGTACTGCGGATGCACGGGATCCTTCACAGCGAGGTTCACTGCTCCCAGGGTATTCAGCACAAACAGCAGCAGCCGCACATAGGGCAGATAGAACAGCTCCCGTTTCGTCTGCTCGGAGATCGTCATCTGTTCTGCCCGGCCGTTCCAGCTTGTTATATCCACACAGCTGCAGGACACACCGCCCCTTTTTCCGGAAAAATCCTGAAGCTGCGGAAGCAGATCAGATGCTGCAAGAACCCGATAGACCTCGTCCACATGCACCCATCTTGACTCCGGCAGCTGAGACAACAGTTTTTCTGCGAGGGTCCGCTCCTTATATTCCAGCACATCGGGATATTTCCAGTCAATGGTCAAATGCTCCAGGGCATCAGCAAGATGGGTTTTCTCAAAGCGCCTGATGCTGAAGCAGTAATCGTAGAGATGCTGCAGTACCGTTTCCGGAGGACCGGTATACTCCTCGGTATCGCTGATAAACTGATCCAGCAGTTCTATGAGAACACCGGTCCGCAGATATCCTACATCCGGGTCATCCCGATAGGGTTCCGGGACTGAAGCATATTCCTGGACCTGCTTCAGGGTGCTCTTGAGGATCCGCTCCCCGTTTTTTGCCCGCTTCACCCCGGTATGACGGATGTATGCGGCGGCATAGGGAAGCTGGGTGAGCACTCCCTGGTTTTCTGCCTCATAATACTCCGGGGAAAAAGACTCCCGCCCCGCATCAAAGCCGCATCGATCCGGGGTGGAGATGCCCCGACGAATCAGTTTTGCAATCTCAGGATGAAGATAGAGTTCGAGGTCACTGCCGAACACCAGGGAGTACCGGTCATTTCTGGATAAAAACATCTGCGCTGCAGGGGGTATGCTGTTTTCGGATACATATCCCCGGGATCGTACATTCCGGTATCTCTGGGGAACTTCCTGATGCTTCAGCAGTTCCTGCAAGGAAATGGTGCGGTGCTCCCAGAGCATCTGATTAAGGGGCACTCTGACCCATACCGGCAGTCCGAGATACCACCGGCAGACGGCATCCGGGTCACAGAGCACCGACGCAAACAGTTCCACACACTGCTGCTTCTTCAGTTTCGAAGAGGCCGCCGCTATGCTGCTTCCTCCGGGGATTTCTCCTGCTTTATGCATAGTTCGGAGGGTGGCAGAGTAGATGTCTCCCAGAGGCTTTGCGCCGTAGAGGGCATTGAGCAGATATTCGACAATCCCCCGTATCGCCGTCCCCAGAGGCTGGTCGGTTGCAGCCCAGTGATTGAGCTGCTGGAACAGGGTGTTCAGATAGTACTGTTTATGAACTGACGGATACATCCTGCCGTCGATAGGAACGAACCTCTGCTGCAGCTCCTGGGGATGCTCAGCGAGGGCTGATGCAATATACTCCTGAGTCTCGGGGGCTTCCGGGGAAAGGTACCCGAGGGCGACTGCCAGATTGCACCGCATCAGCGCCGAGGAACACGGCTCACCGGCAAGCTGGAGCACTGCCTCCGGGAAACAGGATGCTCCTCCCAGGACCATCACCATGGTATACAGCCGCAGAAATTTTCCCAGGGGATGGGCAGAGTCATACCCCAGCTGCAGGGCGGCCTTCCGGCAGAACTGATACTGCTGTGCCTTCGGAAACGCTTTGACCTGTTCCAGGAGCAAATCATCCTGAATCACCGCTCCGATCCTGCTGGTCAAGGGAGTTTCATCACTGACCAGATCAAGCAGCTTCTGAAATGTGCGCTGGCCGAAAATCTGCTTCCGCATCATAACGGCCATGGCATGGAGGCTGCAGTCAACACACTGCACGGTATTGCTTCCGGAAGAGACGACCAATCCGCCGCGTCCCTGCCAGCATCTGCTGCAGCGCATATCCCCTTCCGGATAGTAGCTCCAGGCTGATTCCCGGTTGAAATGTTCAAGCATGCTGCTCATAGGCTGCTTCCTGAAAAAATAAAGTCGATATCTTCCTGTTCAAGGGACTTGACTCCGGCTCCGTCGCTTTCTATCAGCTGCTCCACCATCTCAGCCTTGTGCTGCTGCAGCTGCATGATCTTCTCCTCAATTGTTCCCTTGGTGATCAGCTTATAACTGAAGACTTTCCGGGTCTGGCCGATGCGGTGGACCCGGTCCACCGCCTGCCGTTCAGCAGAGCTGTTCCACCAGGGATCAAAGAGAAACACATAGTCAGCCGCTGTCAGGTTCAGCCCTACTCCCCCGGTCTTCAGGGTCATCAGCAGCACCTGATACTCC
>PWKH01000145.1 GCA_003559765.1 Spirochaetaceae bacterium | reverse complement strand
GGTAGAAGTCTGCTCCGTGGGTGGCATCCACCTGGGCGTAGCGGAAGCAGCGCAGAATACCGAAATATTTCCCCGGCACCTTCGCCTTCGGCAGCGTCTTCGCCGACATCACCGTTCCCTGGCTGCGCAGAATCTGACGGCGGGTAAAGTCCCGGTCGAACCCGTAGCCCCAGCCGCGGCTGCCGGTATTCCATCCGTTTTCATGGGCTGCGGCCACCTGGTCGAGGTAGGGCTGCTCAATTTCCTTGGCATGGGAGGGATCCTTCACATAATAGACGTCATGGATGTCCCTGGCGCTGTGAAACTGGGGCATAAAGAGGGCGTCACCGTTCCAGAATTCCGTCTCCACCAGGGGCCCGTCGAACTCCTCAAATCCCAGGGACATGAGCTTGTCCTTCACCCAGGTCAGATAGGAATTGTAGGGGTTTTTCCTGCCGAGCAGCACTCGGGAAGGCGGCGACTGCACCTGGTAGGGGCGGAAGCTGCCGCGCTTCCAGCTGCCTGACCTGAGCATCCCAGGGGTCAGCTCCCCGAGCTCCTCCCCGGTAATCGCATGCTCCAGCAGATACTGCCGGTAGAGGACCCCGAGTTCGGTGAGCTCATAGACCACCTCCTCCCGTTCTACCGCCTTGAACGCCGCAGAAGATGCCCCCCGCTTCCTGCTGTGGGAGCTCATCACCTGCTGCTGCTCTTCAGTAAGCATGCTGTCCTCGAGAATCCGGTCCTTCCCCAGCTCCAGCAGCTCACGGGCAACTTCCACATCCCGGGGCAGCTGCTGCACAGCAGGGATCACCTGCTTGGCATCGTTCATGGTCAGCACCCGCTGCTTGGCCAGGGACCCGTAGGCGGAGCCGGCGTCCTTGTTGTCGAGTCCCAGCTCGGAAGCGATTTCCGGCAGGGTCATGGGGCTGCCCGAAGCCTGCGACTCTCCGGCCAGCTGAAATATCCGTTCAGCAGGAAGCCCGGTTTCAGCAAAGGAGGCGCCGAGTTCGGTGAGTTCATAGCACATCCGATTCGTCCGCCGCTTCTCCCTGATGCAGCCCTTCCCTTCCAGCCAGCTGAAGGCCTGGTTGCACTGTCCGATATTGAACCCGAGATCCGCAACAATTCCCTGGGCGGTTATTTCATCTCCCGGTTTCACCTGGCGAAGCACCTTCACTTCCAGCGGGTGCAGATTCTTTCGGTCAATTTCCATGAAACATGTCTCCTGAAGAAGGCTTGATCGTGAGCACTGCTCATCAGCTCAGATTTTGAACAATTGTACTGATTCCTCGGGGAAAAATAAAGGGGGGAGGAACCGGGAAAAGAAATCCCCTATTTTGCAACAGCAGCGGCCGGTGTTGTTGCATTTATCCCGGAATTGCGGTATAAGAAGGCATATTTCTGAAGGATGCATGCATGTTTGTTGCAAAACTGAATATTCACACAGAAATAGGGAACACAATAAGACGCGCAGCCGCATAATGCCCCGGAGTGCTCCGGGGTTTTTTAGTTCACACCCACGAAAGCAAGAGGTAGTATGGAGTTCACTAAGGAAGTATTTGATCTGTCTGGCAGGTCGGCTGCTGAGACAGCTTCCCTGTTTGCCCGGCACCAGATCGGCCTGACTGAGGAGGAGGGCCGGCATCTCCAGGAGAGCATCCTGGGACGGGCGCCTTCGCTGGCGGAACTGGTGCTGTTCAGCATCGAGGGCTCGGAGCACTGCTCATACAAAAGCAGCCGTCCCTATCTGAGCAAGTTCGTCACCGACGGGCCCGAGGTGGTCCTGGGGGCGAAGGAGGATGCCGGGATTATCCGGGTGGCCCGGGACCGCAGCGGCCGGGGCTTCTGCGTGGTGATGAGCCACGAGTCCCATAACCATCCCAGCCAGGTGGTCCCCTATGAGGGGGCGGCCACGGGAGTCGGCGGGAACGTCCGGGACGTGTGCTGCATGGGGGCGCAGGTTATCGCTCTGGCGGACGATCTGCGTTTCGGCTCACTGGATTCCCCGAAAACCAAATGGCTCTTTGAACAGGTGGTCTCAGGGATCGCCGGCTATGGAAATCCAATCGGTGTTCCCTCCCTCGCAGGAGGGCTCCAGTTCGATCCCGGCTACCAGGACAACTGCCTGGTGACGGTGGTCTCCTTAGGCATCCTCACCGAAGATGCGGTCATCCACTCCTACGCCCCCGATGATTCCGACGGATACCGGCTCATCCTGGCAGGAAAACCCACCGACAACAGCGGATTCGGCGGGGCAAGCTTCGCCAGCTTCGAACTGGAGGAGGAGAAACACGAGCAGAACAAGGGAGCAGTCCAGGAGCCCAATGCTTTTCTCGGCCGGCACATGATTCAGGCTTCAGCGGAGCTGTTCTCCATCCTCTCCGAGCGGGGCCTCACCGGCAGAGTCGGCTTCAAGGACCTCGGGGCCGGAGGCATCGCCTGCGCCTCGGTGGAAATTGCCGACACCAACGGATTCGGCGCCGAGGTGGACCTTGACTCCGTCCATGTCGGCATGGAGGATCTCCCGGCCCATGTGGTGCTCTGCGCCGAGACCCAGGAGCGCTATCTCTGGGCGGTCCCTGAGGAGCTGACCGATCTGGTCCTGGATCACTACAACAAACGGTTCGACCTTCCCGGAGTCTCCCGGGGAGCCTGCGCCCGGGTGATCGGACGGATCACCAAAGAACCGAGATATGTCGTCCGATCCCGGGGCGAGGTGATCGTCGATGCCCCGGCGGCCGAGGTAACCCGGGGGTTTCTCTACCACCGGCCGGTGGGAAGCAGAAATCACGGCGCCGATGCCGAAATCAACGGGGCTGAACCGGGAGATTATGCAGAGGCCCTGCTCGCGGTGCTCTCCCATGAGAACGTCGCATCCAAGCACCGGATATTTGACTGCTACGACAAGCAGGTGCAGGGACGGACCGTCACCGAAGCCGGAGCAGCTGATGCGGGAATCTTAACCCCCTTCAACAGCAGCAGCTGGCCTGAGGAAATCAGATCGACCGGAATCACCCTGACCACCGACCAGAACCCCCGGTTCAACCGCATTGACCCCTATCTGGGGGCCATGCTGGCGGTAACCGAGGCGGTGACCAACACCGTCGCCGTCGGGGCGGTCCCCGCGGCGATATCAGACTGTCTGTGCTACGGCAATCCCGAAAAGCCCGACCAGATGGCGGAGTTCGCCGCAGGCTGCCAGGCAGTCGCCGATACCGCCGGGAGTCTTTCAGTTCCCGTTATTGCCGGGAACGTCTCTCTCTACAACGAATCCAAGGGCGCATCCATCCCGCCCAGTCCGATGATCGCCTGTCTCGGCACCATGGCGGACGCCTCCCGGAGGATTCCCGGGGACTTCCGTATTCCCGGCTCCAGGGTCTATCTGCTGCCGGTCAGCAGCCGAAGGGGACTCCAGGGGAGCATCTACGCCGAGACCGCCGGTATATCAGGAGGAGCCCTGCCGGACTGCGATCTGGAGATGCTGAAACCGTGGATCAGAACAGTCACCGAGGCGGCTGAGGCGGGGCTGATCAGCAGCTGCCGGGACCTCTCGGAGGGAGGCATCGCCGCTGCGGCGGCACGGATGACCTTCCGGCATGCTGTCGGCTGCAGTCTCCGGCTGCCGGGGACACAGCGACATGACGAGGAACTCTTCGGGGAAGGCCCGGGGTTCCTGGCGGAGGTGACAGAAGCGCATCGCCAGGCGTTTCTAGATCTGTGCAGCCGCCGCGGCTGCACTCCCCTGGAGCTGGGAAGCACCACGGAGGCGGCCGTGATCACCATCGGCAGTCTCACCGTCGACACGGAATCGGCCCGCCGCATGTGGGAGAACGGGCTGGACAGGAGGTTTGCATGAGCATCACCTATGAGGATGCAGGAGTGAACATCAGTGAAGGAAACCGGGTGGTCGAACTCATCTCAGAGGCGGCCCGCTCGACCTTCTCCCCGGCGGTGCTGACCGGACTGGGCAGCTTCGGCTCCTTCTTTGATCTCACCGGCGTTATGGAGGACTACCGCAGTCCGGTGATGGTGCAGTCCATCGACGGAACCGGAACCAAGTCGGTCCTCGCCAGACAGGCGGGGAATTTCTCAAATCTGGGACGGGATCTCGTCAGCGCCTGCTGCAACGATATCGCCGTCCACGGCGCTAAGCCGCTTACCCTGCTGGACTACATAGCCCAGGACACCCTGAATGCCGAAGAGGCCGCGGTGATCATCCGCGGCATAGCCGAGGGCTGCCGGGAGATCGGCGTGAGTCTGGTGGGCGGCGAAACCGCTGAGATGCCCGGCACCTACCTTCCGGGGGCATACGATCTTGTCGGAGTGGTAACCGGGGTAGCTGAACGGGATCAGATAATCAACGGCAGCGGCATCTGCGAGGGGGATGTGCTCATCGGCGTTCCCTCCAGCGGACTGCACACCAACGGCTACTCTCTGGCCCGGGCGGTAATCGGCAGCATCAATGCAGATCTGCATGAAGTCCCGGTCCTTCCCGACGGTGAGAGCGGATCCGAGCCGCTGGCTGATCTCCTGCTGAAGGCCCACCTGAGCTACACCCCGGGAATCATGAATCTCCTGAATAAAGGCATCAGCGTTAAGGGCATGGCCCATATCACCGGGGGGGGGCTGATCGAAAACATTCCCAGGATCCTTCCGGAAGCATATGATGCAGTAATTGATGTCTCCTCCTGGGAGACTCCCTTCATATTCCGGTATCTCCAGCACCACGGAGATATTTCAGTCGGGGAGCTGTACCGGACGTTCAACATGGGCATCGGTCTGGTGATCATCCTCAGCGAATCAGCTTTTCACGATGCCGGACTGAGCACCTTCGACGGCTGCTTCAGTCTTCCCTGCCGACAGATCGGCTCAGTGGTATCCGGCTTTCGAAGAACCGTCCTGCAGCGGCAGGGGGAGGTGCTGCTGTGAAAATAGGCATCATACAGTTTCCCGGCACCAACTGCGAACGGGAGACCCGGATGGCCGTAACCCGATGCGGCATGGAAGCGGTGAATTTTCTCTGGAACGAGGACCGCCGCATTCTGGAGGGCTGCGACGGCTTCGTCATCGCCGGGGGCTTCTCCTATGAGGACCGAAGCCGCTCAGGGATCATTGCAGCGCTGGATCCGGTGATCCCGGTGCTCAGAGAAGCGGCTTCCCGGGGCAAGCCGGTTCTGGGCATCTGCAACGGAGCCCAGATAGTGACCGAGGCGGGGCTGGTGCCTGATCTCAGCAGTCACGGCAGCACTCCGGAAATAGCACTGACGACCAATAAGCGGATCAGAGACGGCAGGATCATCGGCACCGGCTACTACAACGCCTGGTCGACCCTGAAGACGGAAAGCCCCTCCAGGAAACAGAACCCCTGGTACCGGGGGACATTCACCTCCCGCTTCTCCCCCGGGGATTGCATCACCGTTCCCGCCGCCCACGGGGAGGGACGGTTCATCTTCCCCCAGGAGTATCTCGAGGTGATGGAGACCTACGGACTGATTCCCTTCCGCTATGCCGATGCGGCCGGGGAGCTTCGGGATGAGTTTCCGGTGAACCCTAACGGCTCTCAGGCCCAGGCGGCGGCGGTGACCAATCTGGAAGGAACGGTCATGGCCATGATGCCCCATCCCGAACGTACCGGGGCCGGCGACAAGATTTTTCTGTCCATGGCCGACTACATCAGCCGGGACAAGACTGTTTCGGTCCCCAGCGGCGGCCGGAAGCCGAAACTCGACCCCCCCGAGCTTTCCGTTCCGGAACCGTTTCAGCAGGAAGCAGACAGCGTGGAGCTGATCATCCGTCAGATTATCACCGACAATGAGGCGGTAACGGTTGAATCCACCCTGGAGCATCTCGGCATCAAAGCCCGCATCCTGCGGCACATCCACTGGGAGCTTCAGTTTGATCCGCAGCTGCCTTTACAGAAGCGCCGGGAACAGCTGCAGCGGACGCATGACAGCGGGGAGCTGTACAACAGCAACAAGGAGCTTCCCGTCACCCTGCAGTCCCCTGAGGGCTCCCGGACCCTGCTGGTGCGGGAGCGGGAGGACATCGCCGGAGCAAAAACAGTCCAGGCGCTTCGCTCCTGGTTCGGGTGCTCCGGACTGACCTCGGTCCGCCGGGGGGTCCTGTGGACCGTCATCCCGGAAGGGGATAAGCCGGCGGATGAAGTGACTGACGCGGTCCTTCGCACCCATATACTTATGAATCCACACGCATATAAGGGGTATACCTATGCATGAAGAAAAAAAAGCACGCTACAGCGGGTACATCCGGGAAGCTCTGGATAAGACCCTGGTAGAGACCGACCTGGCACTGCCGGGAAAACAGACCGGAAAGGTCAGAGACAGCTACCGCCTCAGTGATGACTATCTGTTCATCACCACTGACCGGCAGAGCGCCTTTGACCGGATCATCGCCTCGGTGCCCTTCAAGGGGCAGGTGCTGAATCTGGTGAGCGCCTGGTGGTTTGAGCGCACTGCAGACATCCTTCCCAACCATATGATCGACATTCCGGATCCCCAGGCACTGATCGCCAAGGGATGCGATCCCTTCCCCATCGAATTCGTCGTCCGGGGATATCTGACCGGATCCACCGAGACCTCCCTCTGGACGCGCTATAATCGGGGAGAGCGCACCTACTGCGGGATCACCTTTCCCGACGGGATGACCAAGCATCAGCAGCTGGATGAGCCGGCGCTTACTCCCACCACCAAGGAGACCGAGCACGACCGGCCCATCGCTCCCGATGAAATCATCAGTGAAGGATGGATGACCCGTGAGGACTGGGAATATGCCTCGGCAAAGGCATTGGAGCTGTTTGCCTTCGGCCAGCGCACAGCCCGGGAGCACGGACTGATCCTGGTGGACACGAAGTATGAAATGGGAAAGGACTCTGCCGGGAATATTGTGCTGATTGACGAAATCCACACTCCCGATTCCAGCAGGTACTGGCTTGCAGAGACCTATGAACAGCGCCTGGCGGAGGGGAACAGTCCCGACAACATCGACAAGGAGTTTCTGCGGCTGTGGTTCGCCGATCACTGCGACCCCTACCAGGACGAGACGCTCCCGGAAGCACCGGCAGAGCTGATCACGGAACTCTCATGGCGCTATATTCTGCTCTATGAGATGATCACCGGAGAAGATTTTCCCTTCCCCGACACCTCCCGCAGCGCTGCACAGCGGCTGGGCGACAATCTGTCTTCAATTCTTTCGACATATAAGGAGAACAAGTAATATGGAATATCAGGTAATGCTCATCATGGGGTCGGAAAGCGACCGTCCCCACGCTGAAAAGATCACCGCAAAGCTCGACGAACTGGGCATCGGGCACCGGATCTTCGCCGCTTCCGCCCACAAGCAGCCGAAGCGGGTGCTTGAGATCATCGAAGAGGCTGAACCCCTGCAGGCGGTGTTCATCACCATCGCAGGCCGGTCAAATGCTCTGTCGGGTTTCGTCGCCGCTAATTCGACCAAACCGGTAATCGCCTGTCCGCCCTTTTCCGACAAGACCGACATGCTGGTGAACATCCACTCCACCCTTCAGATGCCCAGTTCCGTTCCCGCCATGGCGGTCCTTGATCCCGGCAACGCCGCCCTTGCGGCAGCACGGATCATAGCCTTCGCCCGGGGAGGGAAGTCATAGATGTGCGGGATAACCGGAATCTATTCCCATGATCTGGTTGCACCCGAGCTCTACGACAGTCTGATTCAGCTGCAGCACCGGGGACAGGATGCAGCGGGAATCATCACCTGCAACGAGCAGCTCCATGTCAAGCGCGGCATGGGGCTGGTGCAGGACATTTTCGAGCAGCGCCACATGGACCGGCTCAAGGGATCCATCGGCATTGCCCACACACGCTACCCCACCAGCGGCTCCAAGCACAGCAGCGAAGAGGTGCAGCCCATGTGGACCAGCGTGCCCAACGGAATCGCCTTCGCCCATAACGGCAACATTGTCAACTACGGAGAACTGAGGGCCGAGGTGCTGGGAGAGCGGAAACGGTACCTCAATACGGAAAGCGACTCGGAGATGCTCATGCAGCTGTTTGCCGACGAACTGTTCCGTCAGATGGGGGCAGGACCGGCGGAAGATATCAGCGACGGGGATTTCTTCGAAGTGCTCTGCCGAAGCAGCGATGTCCTCTATTCCAAAATGCAGGGTGCCATGTCCGCGGTGATGCTGATCAAGGACCGGGGGCTGGTGGCCCTGCGGGACCCCCACGGCATCCGGCCGCTGGTACAGGGAGAGCGGGTCCTCCCCGACGGCACCGTCGACCATATCTTCGCGTCCGAGGATACGATGTTCTACATGCTCGGCTACCGGCGGGTGGGGGATGTCGCACCAGGTGAGGCGGTGTTCATCTCCTCCGACCGGAAGGTCTACCGGCGCCGTCTGCAGCAGAAGACCTTCACCCCCTGCATCTTCGAATACGTCTACTTCGCCCGGCCCGATGCGATGCTCAATAACGTGAATGTCTACCGCTCCCGTCTTCGGATGGGCCAGAACCTGGGAAAGCAGTGGCTCCGCCGGTATCCCGATATACGGCCGGATGTCATCATCCCCGCCCCTTCCACATCCAATACCATGGCCCTCTCCATGGCCAAGGAACTGGGAGTGAAGTACTCCGAGGGACTGTATAAGAATCCCTTCATCGGCAGGACCTTCATCATGCCTTCCCAGCAGCAGCGCCGCCAGTCGGTGCGCTACAAGCTCTCCCCCCAGGAGCTGGAAATCCGCAGCAAGGATGTGCTCATCGTCGACGACAGCATCGTCCGGGGCACCACCAGCAGGGAGATCACCCGCATGCTCCGGGAGTTCGGCGCCCGGAAGGTCTATTTCGCATCAGCCTGCCCCCCGGTGCTGAAGCCCTGCTGCTACGGGGTCGATATGCCCACCAGCGAGGAGCTCATAGCTTCAAACATGAGCGAAGAGGAGATCCGAATACACCTGGAGGCGGATCTGCTGATCTACCAGAGCATGGAGGGACTGATCGAGGCGGTCACCAGAAAGGGGAATCATCAGATCGACAGCCCCTGCTGCGCCTGCCTCGGCGGTTCCTACATCCATACTCAGAAGGAGCAGTGTTCATGCGCATTCTGATCATCGGCTCAGGGGCCAGGGAGCATGCCCTCGCCCGCAGCCTTGCTGCTTCACCCTCCTCCCCCGAACTGGCCTGTTTCGCCGGCACCGCCAATCCGGGGATCTCCCGGCTGTGCGGGCACTACCGGACCGGTTCCATGACCGGAACGAAGGAGATGCTCGAATTTGCCGGGATGGTATCCCCCGACCTGGCGGTCATCGGTCCGGAGGCCCCGCTGGAGGCGGGGGCTGCAGACGGGCTGCGCTCAGCCGGAATCCCTACGGTAGGCCCCGGCAGCGTGCCTGCCCGGATCGAGACCAGCAAAGTCTTCGCCCGGGACCTGCTCAGACAGGTGTGCCCCGAGGCTTCTCCGGACTACCACCGGGTCACATCCCTGGAGGAGGCCCGGGAGGCTCTCCGGCAGTTGGGGGAGGACTACGTCATCAAGGAGGAGGGCCTGCGGGGCGGAAAGGGAGTCAAGGTCGCCGGCGAGCATCTGGAAAGCCATGAAGCGGCTCTGGCCTGGTGCGAAGAGATCCTCCGGAACTCCCCCCGGCTGATCATCGAAGAGAAACTTGAAGGTCAGGAGTTCTCCCTGCTGTCCTTCTGCGACGGGGTCACCTGCTCCCATATGCCGCCGGTTCAGGACCATAAACGGGCCTGGGAGGGGGACGCCGGTCCCAATACCGGCGGTATGGGCAGCTACAGCGGCCCCTACGGCACCCTCCCCTTTCTCTCCTCCCGGGAAGTGCATCAGGCGAGGGATCTGCAGCAGCGGGTCTTCCGGGGGATCCAGGAACACACCGGTGAATCCTATCAGGGAATCCTCTACGGCGGCTACATGGCCACCGCAACGGGCGTCAAAATCATTGAGTACAACGCCCGGTTCGGCGACCCCGAGGTGCTTAATCTGCTGGCCCTGCTGGAAAGCGACCTGGCGGAAATCTGCAGGGCCGTCACCCGGGGCACCCTCACTGAACTGGAGATCACCTTCAGTCCCCGGGCATCTGTCTGCAAATACCTGGTTCCTGCAGGTTACCCCGAGCAGTCGGTCAAGGGACTGCCGGTGAAGCTGCCGATTCTCCCGGAGAACATCAGCCTCAGTCTCGGGTCGGTGGACCAGTCCGGAGATGAACTGGTGACTGCAGGCTCCCGGACTTTGGCAGTCACCGCTCTTGGTGATACCCTGGAGGAGGCCGAGGCAGCCTGCGAGGAGGCGGCGGTCCGGTTCCCCGGTCTGTACCACCGCCGGGACATCGGAAGCAGTGAGCTGATCATGCGGCGGATTGAGCACATGGAACGGCTCAAGGACTACCCGCTGCGCATCGGGGTTCTGGGCTCTACCCGGGGAACGAGTCTGCAGCCCCTGCTGGATGCGGCTGAGACCGGCAGGGTCAATGCCCGGATTGAATGCGTCATCACCAACCGGAAGTCTGCATACATACGGGAACGGGCCGCGGCGCATCATGTTCCCTCCTGCTTCGTCCCCGGCAGCAGAATCGGCGCCGATGACGAGATGACCCGGATCCTTGAGGCTCACCGGGTCGATATGGTGCTGTGCATCGGATATATGCGCATCATCTCCCCGGCCTTCTGCCGCCGGTGGGAAGGACGGGTGTTCAACATTCATCCCTCCCTGCTGCCGGATTTCGGCAGGGGCATGGATACGGACGTTCATGCGGCGGTGCTTGCCTCGGGGGTGAGCGAGACCGGCTGCACCGTCCACCACGTCACCCCTGAAGTGGATGAAGGACCGATCCTTCTGCAGAAACGGTGTCCCGTACATCCCGATGATTCGGTGCTCTCCCTGAAGGACCGGGTCCAGGCTCTGGAGGGGGAGGCCCTGACTGAACTGGTCAGGGACTATCAGAAACGGAAAAAAGATGGTAAAAAGGTGAACCTATGAACACACAGCATATTACAAAGGTGAAGCGGGCGCTGCTTTCGGTGTCCGATAAAAAGGGAATTCTGCCCTTCGCCCAGGGGCTGCGGGATCTCGGCATTGAGATTGTCTCCACCGGGGGAACCGCTTCGATGCTCGCAGAAGCGGGAGTTCCGGTGATCCCGGTCACTGATGTGACCCAGTTCCCCGAGATTATGGACGGGCGGGTGAAGACCCTCAACCCGAAGATCCACGGCGGCATCCTCGGGCTCAGGGACCGCCATGCCGCCGAGGCCGCAGCGCACGGCATCGGCTGGATCGACCTGGTGGTCTGCAATCTCTATCCCTTTGAAGCCGCCATTGAAGATCCGGAAGTCACCCTTGATGACGCCCTGGAGCATATCGACATCGGAGGACCGACGATGATCCGGGCAGCGGCGAAGAATCTCCGCTGGACCGGAGTGATCACCTGTCCCTTCCGCTACGATGAAGTGCTCCAGGAGCTGCGGCAGCAGCATGGTCTGAGCGAGGAGACTCGCAGAAGCTTGAGTGCGGAAGCCTTCCGCCATACCGCACAGTACGATGCCCTGATTCAGCAGTACCTCACGGATGATCCCTTTCCCCGGGAGCTCACCCTTACCTTCCGGAAGCACAGCGATCTGCGCTACGGGGAGAATCCCCACCAGCAGGCCGCAGCCTACCAGGAAGTCAAGCCGCCGGCTGACCGGGATGTCCCTTCAATCCTTGATGCGGAAATTCTCCACGGGAAAGCTCTCTCCTTCAACAATATCCAGGATGCCGCCGGAGCATGGGCAGCCCTCAGGGAATTCAGCCGGCCGGCCTGCGTGGTGGTGAAGCATGCCAGCCCCTGCGGCATCGCCCAGGGAGATGAGATCAGCGAGACCGCCGTCAGGGCATTTGAGGCTGACCGGCTTTCCGCATTCGGCGGAATTGCAGCAGTCAACCGCACCTGTACCCTGGAGCTTGCCGAATATCTGCGCAAACTCTTCTTTGAGATTATGATCGCCCCGGACTTTGAGCCCCGGGCGCTGGAGCTGCTGCAGGAGAAAAAGCAGCTGCGGATTCTGCAGACCGGTTCGGTGAATTCCCCGAAGAAGGTCCTCTCGGAAAAATTCATCAGCGGCGGGCTGCTGCTGCAGGATTCGGACACCGCAGAGATCACCCCCGAGGGACTGCAGACCGTCACGGAGACCGCCCCCACAGAGCGGCAGACTGCGGACATGCTCTTTGCCTGGAAGGCGCTGAAGCACGTTAAGTCCAACGGGATCCTCACGGCACGGGACGGCACCACCCTCGGCATCGGGGGCGGCCAGGTATCCCGGGTGGATGCGGTGAAGATTGCCCTGCGGAAAACCGCAGATCCCGCCGGAGCCGTTCTGGCTTCAGATGCCTTCTTCCCCTTCCGCGACAGCATCGACGAGATAGCCGCCTCGGGCATCAAAGCCGTTATTCAGCCCGGCGGATCGAAACGGGACGGGGAAGTCATTGATGCATGCAATGAACACGGAATTGCCATGGTGTTTACCGGCATCCGCTGTTTTCTCCATTAATCCGTAACAGGAGGGGTTTATGTCCGCACCCATACACATTCAGCTGCAGGTGACACCGGATGCCTGGGTTGGTATCGGCAGTGATGATATCAAAGTGTCCATTGGTACTGAAGCGGGAACGCTGCGGCCGTATGAGCTGCTGCTGATGTCCCTGGGAGGCTGTCTCCATTCCACCTTTCAGGATATCGCCGGGAAGATGCGGGTGTCCTGGAATTCGATTGTCTTCGACATCCAGGGGGAGAAACGGCAGACGCCCCCCACTACCCTGAAGCACTGCCGGATCACCGCCGCCGTCTCCGGGGCGGATCAGAAACAGAAGCTGGAGAAGGCCTTTGCAACGGCAGCCCGCTACTGCTCGGTGTATCAGACCTTGAGCAAGGTGGCTGAAATGGAGTGGCACCTGGAGTTTACTGACTGAACGGCTGTAGGAATTTGACACCCTGCAGCGCTTTTTATTGCAATACCCCCCTCCCGCTGGTACAATGCATCCATGAATAAAAACGCAGTGGTGATCGGCGGGGGATTCGGCGGGCTCAGCAGCGCTGCGCTGCTTGCTCGGGACGGCTGGAGGGTTACCCTCCTGGAAAAGCATGACCAGATGGGGGGGCGGGCAAGAAACTGGATACAGGACGGCTACACCTTCGATATGGGGCCTTCATGGTACCTGATGCCCGAAGTCTTCGAGCGGTTTTTCTCCCTCTTCGGAAAAGCCCGCAGCGAGTACTACCAGCTCAAGCCGCTGGACCCCTACTACCAGGTGTTCTTCTCGGACTGCGAGTCAGCCCTGCTGAGTGCCGACAGCAGAAAGAACCGCCAGCTCTTTGAGAGCTTTGAGCCGGGAGGCGCCGACGCCCTCGGACGGTACCTGGAGCAGGCCTCCTACAAATACCGCACCGCCATGGATGAATTCCTCTACCGGAACTACCGGCACGTCACGGACTTCTTCAACTGGCGGCTGATAACCGAGGGACTCAAGCTCGGGGTCTTCAAGAATCTCGACCGCTTCGTCAGCTCCTATGTCACCGACCGGCGGGCAAAGCAGATTCTGGAATATGCCATGGTCTTTCTCGGCACCGATCCCTCTGCCGCCCCGGCGCTCTATTCGATTATGTCCCATGTGGACCTTGAACTGGGGGTGTTCTTCCCGGAAAAGGGCATGGCCGGGGCAGCAGGGGGGTTCGCCGCTCTCTGCGGGGACCTCGGGGTCGAACTGGTGCCGAATGCGGAGGTGACCCGGATTGCCGTTAAGAACGGCAGGGTGTCGGAGGTAATCACCGAAGCCGGGGCATATCCCGCGGATGTGGTGGTGTCCTCGGCTGACTATCACCACACCGACCGGGAGCTGCTGGAGAGCAGCGAGGCGGGATATTCCCGGAAATACTGGGACTCCCGGGTAGTTGCCCCCTCGATGTTTATCGCCTATCTGGGAATCAGCAGAAAGCTCAAGGGACTTGAGCACCATAATCTCTACTTTAAGGAGAACTGGAGCGAACATTTCGACACAATTTTCAAGTCCCCGTCATGGCCGAAGGATCCCTGCTTCTACCTCAGCTGCAT
>PWKH01000036.1 GCA_003559765.1 Spirochaetaceae bacterium | reverse complement strand
GGAAAAACCTTCCGAGGAAAGGCGCTGAAAGCCCTTTCAGGGGTGCACCGGGTTTTTCCCTATGTGGCCACCTGCGGCACCGAGATGGAGACGGAGGATCTTTCGGCTCTGGATATGCTTGCTCCCTACTGGCTTGAGGAACTGAAACTCCAGGCCTTAGCCTGCGCCAGGGAGGCCTGCGTCCGCAGCATCTGCGAAACCTACCGGATAACCAAGCCCATGAGTCTCAACCCCGGATCAGGGAATACCGATATCTGGCCGGTAGAGGAGATGCACACCCTCTTTTCTCTTTTCGGCATACCGGAACCAGCAGGGGTTCGGCTCACCGAAAGCTCTCTGATGATTCCCAACAAGACTGTTGCCGGGCTGCTGTTCTCATCTCCGGAAATTGACTACGACAGCTGCGAATACTGCGACCGGGAACACTGTCCCGACCGGCGCAGACCCTATCGGGAATCCCTATAGATAGCGTCGCATGCCCCGGGCTGCCCGGATGCCGCTGGCCCATGCGGCGGTGATTCCCCGGCTGGTGCCGGCTCCGTCACCGGCAAAATAGACTGAGTCAGCTACCCGGAAATGGCTGTCCGCATACCGGGGCTTGTTCGCATAGAGCTTAATCTCCGGATAATAGATAATCGTACTGGGATGAAGCACCCCGGGTACGATGGTATCAAGGTTTTTCATGGACTTCCAGATATACCGCAGAATCCTGGCCGGGACGGCCAGGGAGATGTCGCCGGGTGTGCAGGTGCGCAGAGTCGGGGGAAAATCGTAGAGGTCATGATTGAACTCATCCCGCTTCGACCGTTTCCCCAGTCTGAAGTCGCCGACCCGCTGCATCAGGGGCCGCCCTCCGCCTAAAAGCATAGCCTGAAGGGCTAGGTGTTCGGCAAACAGCTGACCGCTTGCCAAAGGTTCGGTGAGTCCGACGGTTTTCAGCATCGCGAAGTTCACCATCCCGTTTTCCCTTCCTTTATCGGCTGAATAGGCATGACCGTTGACAGAGTAATAGGACTCTCCGTGGCTGGTCTCCCCCCGCTCCTGGACTACATGGGCATCCCCGCTGTTGGTGCAGAAGGTCCTGACTTTCTCGGGAAACATAAATTTCGGATCGTAGTAATCCTTCACGATCGGATAGCGCTCCAGACGGGTTTCCACCCGGATGCCGATATCCACGATGTTGTCTACGTAGGGTACGCCCAGGGAGTCCATGATCTGCTGCAGAAACCGGAATCCCTGTCTGCCGGGAGCGATCAGCAGGGTGCGATATCCCACCGTCCGGGTATTCGTGGTGATGGAGCGCTCTTCCAGATCAATGGAGTGCATCTCCTCCTGGAGGGAGAGTTCGACATCCCGTCGCTCCAGTTCGCCCTGAAGCTGCTGTATCAGTTTGAGCCCGCCGTCGGTACCCAGATGAGTCTGGGCGACCTCTATCATGGAAACATCGAGCCGCTGCGCCCGCTGCTTGTAGATGTGGAGGTTGCTCTTGGTGAGCATGTTCGGGCTCAGGAAGGCCGATACCTTCTCCAGGTATTCGTCTGCGTCGACAGCATCCCAGTATTCCAGAGGAAAACCGATAGGATAGGTGAAATTCATTTTACAGTCATTGCGCATTCCCCCGGTGGAGTAGCGCTGCTTATCGATCATCAGCACCGACGCGTCAGGAGCATGATCGGAGATTTCAAAGGCCGCTCCCATTCCTGCGGGACCGCTGCCGACAATCACTACATCGTATCTGTCCATATCATTTCCAATGATACCGGTTAATTCCGCTTCATGCAATCTGCTCCCCCGTGACATTCTTTATGCTGCAGGCTATAATGAATCATGCTGAACTTGGAATCTACGATGCCGATGCTGGTGCATATCTGCTGCGCCCCCTGCGGAAGCGCATCAGTACTGCGGCTGCTGAAAGCCGGGTATGCTCCTTATCTCTATTATGCAAACTCCAACATCTATCCCCGGAAAGAGTTTAACAAGCGGCAGGCCTATGTGCGCAAGCTTGCGGAGTACTTCCAGCTCCCCCTGATAGAGGAACCCTGGGACCATGACAGCTGGCTGGAGGTGACTGCCCATCTTGCAGATGAGCCTGAAGGAGGAAGACGGTGCACAGCCTGCTTTACCTTTAATCTCGCCATGACCTCCCGAAAGGCCCGGGAGCTTGAGATACCGAACTTCACCACCACCCTGACCATCAGTCCCTACAAATCCTCGAAGCAGATCTTTGCAGTCGGGTCGGAGTTTGACGGGTTCAGCAGCATTGATTTTAAGAAGCAGGAGGGATATGCCAAGAGCATCGCCCTCAGCAGGGAGCTCGGCTTCTACCGGCAGCAGTACTGCGGATGCGAGTTTTCCCTGGGACAAAAAAAATCTGCCAGTTCATAGTCGGCAGAAGTTCGCATCCGGGAGGGAGATCTATCCAAGTCAGCTGTTGTCCAGCGACTCCAGATAGGTGCTGATGATTTCACAGCAGTTGTTCTTATCCACCTGCACGATCCGCATTTCCCGTGAGGCGTTGTCAACAGAATCGGATGCATGAGCGGTGTTCACCATGATATTCTGGCCGAATTCCCGCCGGACCGTACCGCCGGGGGCCTTCGTCGGGTCTGTGGGGCCCAGCACTTCCCTGATCTTTCGGATGGCATCCTCTCCTTCATAGAGCAGCACCATGCTTTTCACCTTACCGGGATAGTCCCGCTCCTCCACCGGGCAGGAGTCAGGGCGTTTGCCGGACATGAATTCCAGGATCTGATAAAACTGATCAATCGCCAGCTGCTTGCCCAAAGTCCTGGTAAGTTCCTCCTGCACCTCATCCTGAAGCTTCACATTGAAATCCTTTTCCAGGGTCTTGCGGGCCTGCTGACCGTAGATGGGGGAGAGTTTTCTCTGCAGCACATCCTTCACAGGGCTGTAGAACTCCAGCGCCTGATTCAGGGACATCCGCTGAATCTTGCAGCTGATGATCCGCAGTCCGGTCCGGGAGAACATATCGATGATCGTTCCGGGACGGGAACTGGCATATCTCCAGTTGTCGGGTTTGATGATCACCAGGGTCTTCTCAATCTTCTCGGGATTATTGTACTTCATATTGGTGATGATCGTCGGTTCATCCTTGATAAAATCACCGATCAGCTTCAGATGCTTCAGCGCAGTCTTTTTCGAACGGGGGGCAAGCACCGCCGGTTCATAATAGAGCACCTTTTCAGGTTCGTCGTGGGAGGTGACAAAGTCCGCATAGGTGTCTCTGATGGTTTCTCCGGTGATTGATTCAAGGGTCAGCTGTTCATCGTGCAGAGGCCCTGCAATATCAGTGATTTTGTTGTAGGCATCCTGTCCCCGGAACAGCAGCAGCAGCACCCGGTGACGCCGCCCTCCGCTCGGAGCAAAGGAGGTCTTAATGTAGTCGCGAAGCAGGGTCCTTCCCATGGGGTTGTCCCCTTCATAGGTCTGATACACCGATTCAGCATAGGTATGGGCAAATGCTTCAGTGGGAGCAAACATCTGCGCCCCCACCAGTTCCAGATTCAGCCTTGAAAGCAGCCGGGATAAAACTCCTCCGGTCCTACTTTTGGCTATCGTGTAGGGAGTCACAAGTACGTAAGATATATCTTCCATGTATTACAATTCCTCCAGTGGGATGCACCTAGCATACCCGACAACAATTCTTGTGTCAACGAGATGCAATTCTCAGGGTCAGCTGAAAAAATGATTATCTGTATTTCTTTTCCCGGAATAAATGCCCATAAGCAGTACATTTCCGGCCTCCTGAAACAAACGCATCATACCGGCAAACTGACTGTTCACCAGGAAGGGGAATATTCCTATTTTCCGGGACAGCTGTCTGAATCAAATTCAGAGCTTCTCCCGATACTCTGTGCATATGGAAGATATTATCACCTCATCTGCCCGTTCCTGTTTCGGTATTTCCTACCTGTACCCTCATCAGCGGCTGGTTGTCCGGAACCTGCTGGAGGCTTCAGGATATTTCAATGCAAGCAGAACGTCAGCGCAGCGCCGGGAGATCCACCGAATCGCATAAGCACCCCACCGGATTCACCCCTGCATAATGGCGAAGTTGGAACAAGAACTTTTTGCTCCAGCGGAAGTGACACTAAATAACCAGTTTTTATGTGTTACAACACATAAAACTAAAGCGAATTCAGGAAGTTCAGTATGTCCGGAGATGCCTTGTAGTGACATGCAGTATTTACCAGTTCCGAGACTTTTCCCATTGCCTTACGTTCCATCTCCATACCAGCAACTATATACTTATATGTTGTTTCAATACTTTCATCCTAAATTCCCGCAAAAGTTATACCCATACGGGTGGTGAGATTCCGAAAGCCTTGTAAATGAACTTTTTCTGTTTTATTAGGGGAAAGAGAGTGCGCCTGCCATGAATCACTTGAGTCCGCAGTTTTTCAAGCATCCTGATGAGTTCCTTCATGGTCAAAGACTTGTATAATCCTACCTTCGCCATTACCCGATGGATGTGTGAACCAAGGATGTGTGCAATAAATCCAACAAACACTTTATTTTCCATGGCCTGCTGGGAATGAACCCGCAGGCGGTCCAAGCTGAGACTATGCTTGATGCGCATGAGGCCTTTCTCGACACATCCTTCTCCCGATAGATCGCTATGGCTTCTCCAGGAAGGTCAACACTGCATCTGAAATATGGTTGCTGACGACTACCAGCTATCCTGCATGTTTGATCTCTCCCTGGATCACCTCTTCATGATAGTTGATGGTATATCAGCTCTCGTGTTTATCTGACTTTCTAATGATTAGATCCTGGGCAAACTGCTGCTGGAGTTTGGGATTGTTGGGACCTTTTCAGGCTGTTTGTGCAAGATGGCTCACATACCCGAAGAGATCATGGCGGGTGGAAACAGCTTTCATGGCATGGCAGAACACATGGACAAAGAGCTGAAACGAGTGAGGTTCCCTGCACAGATTGAATCAAATCAGCATATCCCGGAGATTTACAGGGTATATGGACTCATATACTTTACAGATTGCCCGGGAACGCTTCGGTATCTCATACCTCTTTCCCTACCAGGAACTGGTGGTCGCAAACATCCTGGAGGCGTCTGAGAGCGGTGCACGGAAGTTCCAGATTGTCATCCTCCCGACAGGATCCGGGAAAAGCCTCTGCTTCACCCTGCCGGGGATGATTATCAAGGGAATAACGATCATCGTATTTCCCCTGCTCTCCCTGATGCAGGACCAGCACCGCCGCATGCAGGAGGTCTCAATTCCTGCAGCGGTGCTTCGGGGAGGACAGGATGATTCATTTCGCAGGGAAGAGATCTCCAGGATTTCCCGGGAGCCCCATGGATTCATCCTCACAAACCCGGAAACCCTCGCCTCCCCCCATGTCCCTACCATGCTTTCCAGCCTGAAAATATCCCATATAGTAATAGATGAGGTCCATACGGTGACCCAATGGGGAGAGTCCTTCCGCCCGGCATACCTTCCCCTGGGCAACCTGATCCATGCCCTCAATCCCCGGATAGTCACCGCCTTCACGGCAACAGCCTCTCCGGGGTCAATTCCAAAGCTCAAAAAACTGCTGTTCAAGACTGAGGATGTCCATGTAATCAGGGGGAATCCCGACAGGGCTAACATCACCTACCAGGTGGTACCCATCATTTCCTTAAACCATGACCTGACCAGATATACCTGCCCGAACTCCGGCGTTCCCCGTCCGGCACTGGTGTTCTGTCCAACAAGAAACAGCACTGAAAAGAAAGCAGAACTTCTGTCAAAACGCCACCAGGACAGGGAAATCAGGTATTATCATGCGGGTCTGACGGCAGAAACAAAGAACGAGCTGGAAGCATGGTTTTACTCTTCACGATGCGGGATTCTCTGCTGTACAACGGCGTATGGAATGGGGGTAGATAAGCAGAATATCCGAAGTGTAATCCATCTGCAGCTGCCCTCCTCGGTCGAGGCGTACCTCCAGGAGACCGGAAGAGCCGGGAGGGACGGTAAGGTTGCCCGGGCGGCGGCGATTTTTGATCCCTATCAGGAAGACTCTTCGCCGCTGCAGAGGCAGCTTGCAGACACAGGACGCTGCAGGAGGGAGGTGCTGCTGCAGGCTATGGGGGCGCAGATGGAGGGATGCTCCGGCTGTGATGTCTGCAGTGATTCAGCTCAGCAGCGCCCTGAAGGGGAGCAGGAGATCATTGATGCTGTGGCTGCCCGACCCGGGATTCATGGAATTGAAACCTGGGCTTCCATCCTGCGGTTTGACGACCGGCTGCCCCGGTTCTCCGCAGCAATGTGGAGGTACCGTACGGCTGGTCTGCTTTCCTGCTGGTACCGGGAGGATCTGATCGGCGCGATGAAGCGCCTGATTCAAGCCGGGAAGCTGTACCAGCGGGGAGCCCGCCGGTATCTGCATGCACCAGAAGATCCTCAAGGGCACTAACCGAGGGAGATCACCGGCGGGATAACCTGCAGCTCCGGGATCTCGCCGCCGCTGAGGCGGGTTATCAGCAGCTGTGCTGATCGGTGATAGATCTCCCTGGGACGGGGATCAACCGAGGGAAACGTTCTGGAAAGCAGATGCCGGATCGGCACGGCGTCATATCCGATCATGGGCACTCCATCCAGGGAGATCTCCTGAAGGATATTCATCAAAGTCAGATCATTTACTGCTGCTATCCCGTCGAACTGCATGCCGCGCCTCAGCACTGCCGCAGCGCCCTTCGGGTCCTCCATGGCGTAATCAATCACTTCAGCCTGCAGGCCCAGCTCCTTTGAACGTCCGAGAAATCCCTCCAGCCGCTCCCGATGGGGATAGACCTCTGCAAGATATCCTGTAAGGCAGCATACCCTGCCGCATCCCTGTTCAAACAGGTATTCAGCCTGGAGGGCTCCTCCCCGGACATTATCGGTGGCGCAGCGGAAATTCCCCTGGAAGGATGCGGTATGATGGCACAGGATATATGGAATCCCGAGGCCGGCAGCAGCATCGGCTTCTTCCTGCAGATCGATATCAAACCCGATGATGCCGTCAGTCTGGATTTCCCTGCGGTCAATATCCCCCGGTTTCTCCACCCGCTTCAGCTGCAGGGTGTACATGGAGCGTTCAAATACCTCCTGCAGTCCGTGAATAATGTCAGCATAAAACCAGTTGAACAGCCGAAGCTGCTTCCAGTAGTAGCTCCGCCTCGGCTTCCCGCATTCCAGCAGCATGACCGTTCCCGTAGTGCCTCTGCGCAGTGATGATGCCTGCTTGTTGGGACGATAGCCCAGATCTCCAGCCGCCTCAAGCACCAGCTCCCGCTTGACCGGTGAAACCGATGCCGGATCATTATACACCCGGGATACCGTGGCCGTACTCACCCCGGCCATTTGTGCTACCGCATTTCTGGTCACTTTTCCCTTATTCACGGAATGCTCCTTGACAATGATATGGCCGCAGGTTATTGTACACGTGTACATATAATAAATCAAGAGTCACACGAAAAGGAGTCAGTATGCAGTTAGCAAATCATCCCCATCGAAGGTACAATCCCCTGACGGACCAGTGGGTCAAAGTCTCTCCCCATCGTACCAAACGGCCATGGCAGGGGCAGACCGAAGCGGGTGCACGGCCGGAAATTCCTGCCTTTGATCCCTCCTGTTATCTGTGCCCCGGCAACAGCAGAGCCGGGGGGGTGAAGAACCCAGATTACACCGAAACCTTCGCCTTTGACAATGATTTTGCTTCACTTCTGCCCGATGCACCCGGAGGCACCCAGCTGAAGGACGGACCCAACGGCCTGATCAGGGCCGCAGGGGAGCGGGGAAAGTGCCGGGTGATTTGCTTTTCTCCAAAGCATAACCGCACCCTGGCAGTCATGAGCCGCGAGGAAATTCTGCGGGTTGTCCGGATGTGGAATAATGAGTACGAATCCCTGGGGGATCTGGATTATATCTCCCATGTACAGATATTCGAAAACCGGGGGGAAGCAATGGGCGCATCGAACCCCCATCCCCACGGGCAGATCTGGGCGGATGAAATAATTCCGGACATTCCCCTGACGGAATACATTCAGCAGGAAAAATACACCCTTCAGCACGGCTCTCTCATGCTCCTTGATTATCTTGAATATGAACGGCAGGCAGACCAGCGGGTAGTCTGGGAAAACGCAAGCTGGGCAGTGATTGTTCCCTTCTGGGCTGTATGGCCTTTTGAAGTAATGATCCTGCCGAAACAGCGGGCAGCATGTCTCTCGGAGCTTACTGCCCTCCAGCAGCAGGATCTGGCTGAAGCGACAGGCATTACCTGCACACGATATGATAATCTATTTCTTACTTCCTTCCCCTACTCCATGGGCATTCATCAGGCGCCGACGGGAACCCAGCAGTTCCAGGGAGTGCAGATGCATCTGCATTTCTATCCGCCGCTGCTTCGGTCCGCATCGGTGAAAAAATTCATGGTCGGGTACGAAATGCTTGCCATGGCGCAGCGGGACATCACCCCTGAACAGAGCGCACAGCGGCTCAGGGATCTTTCGGATATCCATTATACTCAGGGGGGAACGCATGCAGATCACTGATCAAATACCCGCAAAGATGTTCCATGATCTCTACGGCACCGACTGCGGCATCGAAGAGAAACGAAGCAGGTTTGCGCAACTGATTCACCGGCACAGGGAACTGTTCGCTCCGCCGGAGAGAACCGAGGTAATGCTGTTCTCCACTCCCGGAAGAACCGAGCTCGGGGGGAACCATACTGACCACAACCACGGACGGGTGCTGGCGGCATCTGTTCATCTGGATACCATAGCCGCGGTATCCAGGCGGCAGGACAGCACGGTGCTGCTGCTGTCACAGGGGTATCCCGAGGTCTCCCTGGACATCAGCTCAACCCGGAAAAAGGCTGAGGAAACCGGCACTACCGAAGCTTTAGTCCGGGGAATTGCCGATTACTTCAAAAAGCGGGGCATCAGCATAGGCGGATTCCAGGCAAATACTACCTCAAATGTGCTGAAAGGCTCAGGACTGAGTTCTTCCGCTGCCGTGGAAATTACCATTGCCTCGATCTTCAATAGCCTCTTCAACGGGTCTCTGTATGACATCGATCTGGCGCAGGCCGGGCAGTATGCCGAAAACACCTATTTTGGAAAACCTTCTGGTCTGATGGACCAGATAGCCTGCGCCTCCGGCGGCATTGTCGGAATCGACTTCAAAAATCCGGAATATCCTGAGATCTCTCTGCTCAGTACGGATTTCAGGGAACTGGGATATGTGCTCTGCGTAGTAGATACCGGGGGAAATCATGCCGATCTAACCGATGAATATGCGGCAATTCCTGATGAGATGCGTGCCGTTGCAGCCTGCTTCAAAAAATCCTGTCTGCGGGGAATCACCGTTGAAGCCCTTATCGCCAAGGCCGGAGAAATCCGGGCAGCCGCCGGAGACCGTGGGTGGCTTCGGGCGCTGCACTTTGTCCTGGATGATGAACGGGTTGAAGAGATGATATTCGCCCTAAAACATCAGGATATTGAAGCATACCTTCAGCAGGTCAATGACTCGGGAAGGTCATCCCAGGACTGGCTGCAGAACATCTATCCCTGCTCCAATCCCCGGGAACAGGGTATCACCCTGGCTTTAGCCTTGACGAAGCTGTTTCTGGAATCCGAATCGCTCCCCGGAGCATACCGAGTCCACGGCGGAGGCTTCGGGGGAACAATCCAGGCTTACATCCCGGAGAAGGAATTTCCTGCCTACCGCCGGGAGATGGAGGGATTCTTCGGAAAAGGATCGGTCACTCCGCTGACGGTCCGGTTCCGGCCTGCGGGGAAGATTGCCTCAGGGCTCATCAGCTAGAAGCGGGCCCCCAGGAACGAAGCAAGCCGCAGCAGGTCTGCGAAGACTCCTCCGGCGGTCACATCGGGACCGGCCCCGGGTCCCTGGATTACCAGAGGCTGATCGTGATAGCGCCTGGTAGTAAAGGCCACGATGTTGTCGGTTCCGGTGATCCGGGCAAAGGCATGATCCTTGGGGTATCCCCGCAGTTCCACCCTGCAGGAAGCGTCGGGATCAATGACACCGACATACTTGAGCATCTCCCCCCTCTTCTTTGCTTCGCGGTAGAGCTCCAGCATGGATTCGTCGATCATGGACAGACGGTCCAGGAACTCATCGATGGTGACATCCTGCAGAGCTTCGGGCACCAGGCTCTTAACCGGTACATCATCCACATCAACCTGCAGACCGATCTCCCGTGCGAGGATGACGGTCTTTCTCACAATATCCATGCCGGATAAATCGTCCCGGGGATCGGGTTCGGTGTATCCCAGGTCCTTGGCTCCTTTCACCAGCTCGCTGAAGGGCACGGTGCCGTCATACTTCCAGAAGAGATATGCCAGGGTGCCGGAGAATACTCCTTCTATTTTCCTGATGGTATCTCCGGTCTGGATCAAATCCTTCAAGGTGCCGATAATCGGCAGTCCTGCACCGACGGTGGTCTCGTAGAGAAAATGCTTCCCGTACGCCCTGCCCGCCTTCATAAGCGCGTCGTAGTAGCTGCGGTTGGCGGTCCCGGCCTTTTTATTCGGGGTGATAATATGGATTCCCCGCTCGATCCATTCAACGTACCGCTTGGGAATTTCGTCGGAGGTGGAGCAGTCGATCACCACCCAGTGGGGGAAGTAGTCCGCAGCTACCGCTTTCGTGAATGCATCAAGATCAGCAGGCACTGAAGCTGATGCAAGTTCTTCCTCCCAATGCTCAAGATCTATACCTGAGTCGTTGAGCAGCATCTGCTTTGAGTTGGCAATCGCCCGCACTCGCAGGTCAACGCCGAATTCCTGTTTCAGCCGCTCAGTCGCCTGCCATATCTGCCTGAGCAGGGTGCCTCCGATCAGTCCCGGTCCGATCAGCCCGATGCTGATGGTCTGATTGGACAGGAAGAAACCCGCATGGAGGGTCCGCAGAGCCCGCTTGGAGTCTTTGGTCCGTATGACCGCGCTGATATTCCGCTCGCTTGATCCCTGGGCTATGGCTCTGACATTGATCTTTGCCTTGCCCAGAGCTCCGAAGAAAGATGCGGCAATTCCAGGAGTTCCCGGCATATTCTCTCCAACGGCGGCAAGGATCGAACAGTCGTATTCAGCCTCGATTGAATTGATCATGTTCCGGGAAATCTCCTCGGCAAAGGCGGCCTTCGCTGTCGAAACTGCTGCCTCAGCCTCCGTTGCGGGAACGGCAAAGCAGATGGAGTGCTCGCTTGACGCCTGTGAAATGAGGATTACCGATATTCCCCGCTCCCTCAGGGCGCTGAACAGTCTGGAGGAGACTCCGGGCACGCCGATCATTCCGGCGCCTTCGATATTGATTAATGCAGTCTCGTGGATTCCAGAGAACCCTTTCACCGCATACTGATCCCCCGAGTCCTCCCTGCTTACATAGGTTCCGGGATGATCAGGCAGGGAAAAATTACGGTAATACAGCGGTATCGCCTTGCGGATCACCGGCACCATGACCTGAGGATGGAGGACCCTTGCTCCGAAAAAAGCCAGTTCCGTAGCTTCGGCATAGGTAAGGGAACTGATCACCTGCGCGCTGGGAACTTCCCTCGGATCTGCGGTCATGACAAAGGAGTCAGGATGCCAGATCGTCAGAGAAGAGGCTTCCAGGATGGATGCTAAGGCGGCGGCAATCAGCTCTCCGCCGTAGCGTCCGGGACTTTTCAGCTGCCGGTTCTGATCACTTCCGTAGCCGCCGGAGAGGATCACAACGGCATGCTTTTCAACGGGGCCCAGCACCTCGGAGGTCTGTTCTGCAGTCTTCTCCTCGGCAATTGCACACCCGGATGAGCAGTGTTGAAGCTTCACAATATCGGCGGTGGACTTCAGGACAACTGACATTCCCTGTTCTGCCAGCCAGGCGGCGGCCAGTTCTGCAATCCAGCGGTTCTGCAGTTCGTCAACAAATGCCCAGGTTGAAGGTCCGGCGTCCTTGACCAGCCACAGCGCCCGCAGCACGTCCTCAAGATGGGAAAAATGGTCCTTCAGCGAACGGATCAGGTCCCTGCCCTTCGTGCCCGGAAGCAGCTGGTCAACAGCCTTCTGATAGTTCTGAACCATTTCCTCCATCCTGCCCCAGACTCTGGCATCATGGGCTGCAGCCTGGGTCACCAGGTCCTTCAGTCCGCCGGTGTTCCGGTCAGAGGCTATGACATACAGCTGTCTGCCGTCTTTCTGAGACTGGATGATGCGGTGAAGTTTATTCATACCCTCCGGTTCCAGACACTGCAGTGAATGAATCGCATGTACCTTCCATTTACTCATATCGTTATTCTCCCTGTTCAATGACTATGACGAAAAAAAAGAGCCCCGTGCAGAGGGCCCTTCTAACAGCATCACTTTTATCTAAGTTCAGCTTAGACCTTCTCCACCTTAGCGCTTCTGAGGCACCGCGTGCAGATAGAGATGTTCCGTGTGCTTCCATCGAGTTTTGCGCGCATCTTAATAATATTCGGCCGAAAAACCCGTTTAGACTTTACTCCGATATGCTGGCCTACACCGCCAGCCTTCTTGGCCTGTCCTTTGCGGGGTACGTTGTTTCCGGCTACTGTTCCTTTTCCGCATATTTCGCATTTTCGTGACATGATAATCCCGCCTTATAAATAATTACACTACTGATATTCTTTGATTAGCTTGTAAAAGCTATCAAATTATCGCGATTATGTAAAGAGCCGGGTTGAAAATATCGGATAAATGAATAAGGTGAAGGGTATGAAAACACGGTATCTGCTTGCGTGGGATGTTGCAGAACATGCTGCGGTGAAAATTGAAGAATTCAGAATGAAGCTGTTTGCAGCAACCGGATGCATCAGCCTCCGTGCTCTAGAACCGATTATCCCCATCGGATATGTGCCTGAACCCGTCACCAAGCAGGATCTTCCCGACGATATTCCGAAACCCGATTCTGCAGCCTGGAATACTTTCATCACCCATGAAGACTGCTTCTTTCTGTCCAGCCCCGCTCCCGCTTCTCTTTCCGACAGCCATCTCCATGTCTCAGTATCCGGGCCCGCCCCCGTACCGGTGTTCCCGGGGATTTTCATCGGGGCAAAGGATTTCATTGCGTTCTCCGAAAACTGCCGTGAGCTTCTGCAGGAGAATATTCAGGAATCACTTACCTTCACTCCTGCAAAGATGCTGCTTGTCAGCATCACCTTTGAAGATGAACAGCAGTGGTGGAATGACTTCTCCTATACGTCCCAAAAACTCAAAACCCTAAGGTAATCCGACCCGCCGGCACAAGGATTGCACCGCACACCTGCTGCACTGCGGCCGTTTTGCATGGCAGATTTCCCTGCCGTGAAGGTTTACCGTCATGGAGAACCGGTAATGATGACGTTCATCCAGCTTCTGCTGAATCTCCCGCTCAATGATGTCAGGATTCTTCGTGCGGACTAATCCGATCCGGTTTGCCACCCGGGCAAAATGGGTGTCTACAATAACCGCAGGTCTGCCGAAACAGGCTCCCCGGATTACGTTCGCACTTTTTCGCCCTACCCCCGGGATGCTGAGCAGATCCTCCATAGCTTCTGGCACCTGATCCTGGAATGCGTGATGAATCACCTGAGCTGCGACAATGATGTGCTTTGCCTTCATCCGGTAGAACCCGACGGAATGAATTAACTGTTCAACCGAGGCGGAATCAGCACGGGACAAAGCCGCCGGTGTCGGATATCCTTCGAAGAGTTCAGGAGTTACCAGATTGACTTGCCGGTCGGTAGTCTGTGCGGACAATATCACGGCGATCAGGTGTTCATAGGGGCTTTTTGCCTGGATAAAACCAATTTCATGAGCATATTCAGCATCCAGGATCTGATGGATTCCTTCAATCATGGTGAGAATATAGGGAAAACCATAAAAAATCACAAGCCTTGACCTGTCACGGTGAAATCTATATACTCAATTTCGAAATACGGGGTGTAGCCTAGTGGCTAAGGCGCCTGCTTTGGGAGCAGGAGATCGGAGGTTCAAGTCCTCTCACCCCGATAGAGCAAATGCGCCCATAGCTCAGCTGGATAGAGCAACGGCCTTCTAAGCCGTAGGTCAGAGGTTCAAATCCTCTTGGGCGTAATTTTATAACCCAAATTCCTCCCCAATTTATAACATGGCAGTCGAGGGACCATAATTTATTGCGCTATTATGTGTGAGATGGAGAAATTGGGGCTCTTCGCTAAATCGTGTGGGTAAAACCACGCAAACCAACTCCAAGGTTTAGTTTGCCACTCAGTAAAAATATCATAGTGATGAAGTTGTTCACATTCCTATATCCTCTTGCACGCCTC
>PWKH01000048.1 GCA_003559765.1 Spirochaetaceae bacterium | reverse complement strand
GTAATCGTGGGTCCACAACCGCTTCGAGGGACCGTGCAAAAAAGAATATCGACACCAGCAGCAGCACAATGGCCAGTCCCGGAGGTCCGGTCCACCACCAGGCGACCCGGGAGTATCCGGAGATAAAGGTCATGTGCAGAATCTGACCCCAGCTGGTCACCCGGGGGTCACCAAAACCGAGGAATGCGATACTTGCTTCAGCCATAATCGCCCAGTTCACCATAAAGGCCATCTCCAGCAGCACCAGGGGAACTACGTTGGGCAGGATGTACCGGAACATGATCCGGATGTGCCCGGCCCCGGCCACCTTTGCCGCCTTGATGTACGGCCGCTTGGAGATCGAGAGCACCTGGGAGCGGACGATTCGGGCGACGGTCCGCCACGACAGCAGGGACACCGCCAGGATCACGTTCCACAGGCTCGGGCTCAGGATCGCCGAGAGGACGATGACGAAGGGAATAAAGGGGATGGCATAGAAGAAGTCAACGATCCGCATAAGGATGGTGTCGACTATCCCTCCGAAATACCCCGAAATAATCCCCACGACCGATCCGACAAAGGTCACCAGCACCGCCGCAAGAAACCCGACAATCAAGGCGGTTCGTGTCCCCAGAATCACCTGGGAGAAGATGTCCCGTCCGACATCGGTGGTCCCGAAGGGATGGGCCGCCGAAGGCGGTTCAAGCCGGCGAATTCCCTCGTCGGTATAATGCCGGTCCCTGGGCCCGTGGGGCGCGAGTGATTCCGCAAAGACGCCGACAAAGATGAAGCAGACTAAGAGAATCACCCCGATGAGCGCCAGCCGGTCGCTTCTGAGGCTGGTGAGAAACACCGCAAAGAAACTCTGGTTGTTCCTCCTGGCCCCATGATGCGCATAGGCCCGATACGGAGCCTTGCTGAACTTGTTTTTTATTGCTTGTAAGATCTTTTTCATGGTTCTTCAGCCCTCCGTCAGTAGGCAATCCGCGGATCCAGCAGGGCGTAGAGCACATCCGCTATCAGATTCATCACCATCACCACTGCCGAGAGCATGATGAAGCTTCCCTGGGCGAGGGGGTAGTCTGAACGGGTTACCGCCTGGACAATTTCTCTGCCCAGCCCCGGCCAGATGAAGACCACCTCGATGAGCACCTGTCCTCCCAGGGCCATACCGATGAACAGAGCTCCGGCGGTCACCACCGGCAGCAGGGCGTTCCTCGCCGCATGGCGGTAGAGCACCCGCCGTTCCGGCAGTCCCTTGGCATGGGCCATCTCAATGTAGTCCTCCGACATGACTTCCAGCATGCTGTTGCGCATGATCAGCGCCGGGGTGGCCAGAAAATAGAGTCCCGCAGTAAACGCGGGCAGCACCAGATGGCGGAGAAAGTCCGCAGAAATAAAAATCTCCCGGAAAGTATCCCCTTCGTATCCGATTGAGCGCATTCCCTGGGCCGGAAACCAGCCCAGGCGCACCGCGAACAACATAATCACCATCATTCCCACCCAGAAGGTCGGGGCGGACCTGAATACTAAACTGAAGGTAATCCCGGCAGATTCCAATTTTGTTCCCCGTTTCCAGGCCATCCATGCTCCGCCGAATACGCCGATGAGATAGGCAAAAAGCATTGCCGTCAGCATAAGAATCAAAGTTGCAGGTAAACGGGACTGGATGACTTGCACAACCGGTCGGTTGTAGTAGTAGGAGGACCCAAAATCCAAACGTGCCAGATCACTGACATAAATTTTGTACTGCGTCCACAGGTTTTCATGAAGACCGTACCGCTCCAGCAGCGCCTGACGCGCCTCACTGGGGATTGACGGATCCACCATCGAAGCGGTGGGATCTCCAGGCATGGTCCTGAACATCAGAAAGATCATGGTAGCTACCAGAAAGAGCATCAGCACCATGATCAGCAGTCTGCGAATAATATATCCTAACACAGGCAATTATCCTTTCTTCGAAGAGTATCTGTAACTACGGAGAAAACCGGGAATCTCCCGGTTTTCTCCTGAAAGTGATGGGTACTGAGGTACATCCTATTCGGCGGGCATCCTCAGCCGTCCTCGGCTGTCCCAGGTGAATCCTGCGTCAGTCAGGATCTCCCGAGCACGTTCCGGATTATAGGTATCATGGATGGGAACGTCGGGATTGTGCCAGAATTCATTGGCTGCATTGATCACCAGACCGCCGCCTCCCTTGGCGCCGTATCCGTCATGGAGCACATCTACGACGTAGTCGTAGTCCACCAGGTAGGAGAGGGCAACGCGGAAATCCTTGTTGCTGAAGGGTGCCCGGTTGTTGTTCATTCCAATGTAGAAGAATCCGATGTCAGGCACTTCAGTAATGGTCAGATGGCTGTAGCGGCCGCCGTCGTCGGCCTTGATCTGATTAATGTGGGCGGCGACCAGGTCGTAGGAGACCATGTCCACCTGCTTAAGCTCCAGATCGGTAAGCACTCCCTCGGGAGATGCGTAGATCTTGAAGATGTATCCGTCGATGTTCACCGGGTGGAAGTAGTCATCATACCGGGTGGCCACCAGCTCTTCTCCCTGGCGGAACCGTACGAACTCAAAGGGTCCGCTTCCGACGGGATGCTCGTTGTGGTACTGGATCAGATCATCCACATCTTCCCAGATATGCTTCGGAAGGATAGGAATCTGGGTCAGGGTAGTGGTGATGAACGGAGCGTAGGGCTCTTCCATATTGAACCGGATCACGTTATTTCCCCGCAGTTCTACGGTGTCGATCGGCTGTACGAATGCGGCAAAGTAGCTGTCGGGCATGGACATGAACGCTTCATAGCTCCACTTCACATCCTCCGGGGTTACGGGCATGCCGTCATGGAACTCCATACCTTCCCGCAGGGCCACATCAATAGTGACGTCATCAATGATGTCCCATTCAACCGCCGCCCAGGGGGTCGGCTCCACTTCCGGGGAAAGTCTGACCAGCTTGTCGTAGATCAGCCGCAGGTTCCGCCAGTCATAGACGCTTCGCGCGTCAAAGGGGTTCAGGTTGGTGATGTCCACGTTGCTTGCCACTACCGGCACGGTGTAGTCATCAGACAGCGGCTCCATAACCATGGGAGTCCACTCGTTGAACAGACCTTCACCGGGCATGTTCTCCAGTCCGGCATACCGTTCATGGTTGTAGGTCTGCACGTTTGCCCGGGAATACATGGTGATTCTCGGCACATCCTCAGCAAGGATCCGCTGAGCTTCCCATACCAGTTCCCGCCGCTTCTCGATGTCCATCTCTCTGCGCTGAGCGTCAGCTAACGCGTCGAACTCCGGATTCACATACCGGGATGTATTGTTTCCCCCGGGATTTGCGTTTGCGGAGTGGTTGATGGAGTAGACGAACATATCCGGATCAAGCCGCTCCACCCGGCCGGACCAGCCGATGGTGTAGGCGTCATAATCCATTTCTTCACCATAGATCACATCAAGCAGCACCGCAAAGTCAGTGGGCTGAGCATTCATCGTCACCCCGAGCAGGGCCAGCTCATCCGCAAGTTCCTGGGCCATTTCATAGTTCGGCCGGTTAGACTCAGGCAGGGAGCTTAAAATGGTCAGTTCAGGGACCAGCTCTCCCATGTCTTCTTCATCAACGGCTTCTCCCCTGCCTGCCGCGGTTAGCGATACCGCAGAAAGGACAAGAAAGGCCGCCAAGCACAGCGCCAGCAGTTTTTGGCTTCTCATAATTCCTCCTTGAACACATGCTAATACAGCTCCCTTCGGAGCTGCACCCATACACATACGAAAATTACATTATGGATTTAACCACAAGATTAT
>PWKH01000022.1 GCA_003559765.1 Spirochaetaceae bacterium | reverse complement strand
TTATCGACGGGGCACACCGTTGATCCGGTGGCGGCAACAGCGATGGAGCCGACTGCAGCCCTGACATCACTGCTGAACTGCGACACCAATGCGGTCAGCGACTCTTCCAGGGCCTCAAGGTAGTCCTTCGGGTGATGTCTGAACTTCGCCTCTGAAGGATTGCAGTAGCGCAGCTTCTTCCAGCGCCGGTAATATGCGTCTGCTGTTCCGAGTATTGCTCCTGTCTCGTAGGATACGAGAACTGCCCGGACTGAATCCGTACCGAAATCCATCCCGATGCCGTATATTTTTTCTGAAGGCGCGCCCATCATCGTACTCCTTGATCGTTTAGAATCCTCCCGGAATGCAGCATGAAATCTGACCTGCCGGATACGAAGGGATTATGAATGAGGATACAGTGTTTGTCAAGAAACAAAATATGTTCGATAATTAACAAGATGATTTCTGCAGCATTGCAGTTATGCAGCCGCCCTGATAAAATCATGATATGCGTACACCAGCACTGTTTCTCTTTGCGGGAGTTATCGGTTCCCTGGCTACTCTCCCGGGGCAGACCAACGGGATATCGCCTTTTACGGATCTGCTGATAGGAGCGGTTCCCATCTCCCGAGCACAGCTTTCTCTGGCATATCTCATCGGTACGGTAGCCAGCGCTTTCTCCATGCCTTTAGTAGGCAGGCTCTATGATAAGCACGGTTCTAAGCGAATGGCCGTAACTGCCGGCTTTTTTCTGGGACTCAGCGTCTTCGGGCTGAGCTTCGCCGATGCTGTCGTCAGGAATGCCGCCGGCGTGCTGCCTGCCGTCTCTCAGGCGGCTGCAGCAGTGACGGTGATGTCCCTGGGGTTTTTCCTTGTCCGGTTCTTCGGGCAGGGCATACTGAATTTAACAAGCCGGAACATGGTGCTGAAGTGGTATGATGACAGACGGGGGTTTGCCAACGCAGTCCTGGCCCCATCCGTTGCCGTCGGGTTCTCCTATGCTCCCCGGGTGTTTGACCGGATGATCAGTGCGTTCGGGTGGGACGGTGCTTGGCGGATCATGGGATTGGTGCTGGTGTTCGGATTCGTGGTATTTGCGCTTTTCATGTATGCTGACCCCCCTGCGGAACATCGCAGCCGCAAGCGTGCAGCAAACGGCAGATTTCAGGTTCCCGGCGGGATTAATCGGCTGCTGGAGCGGCTGCTGGGAAAACCTGAACTGCCCCGTCCTGCAGTGGATTATACCCTAAAGCAGGCCAAGCGGACCCCCGCTTTCTGGATATTCAACAGCATCATTTTCTTTTCCTCTATGGTCGGTACCGGGTTTACCTTTCATGTGGTAGGAATCTTCTCCTATGCCGGGGTGGACCGGACTGCGGCGCTGGCGGTGTTTTTCCCTGCAACCATTATCTCTGTGATGCTTCAGTTCATCAGCAGTGCAGTCAGCGATTATCTGAAGCTGCGCGTGTTTGCCGCCCTGCAGATGGTGGGGATCCTGCTGATGATGGCGGCGGTGCTGATGCTGGCGGAGGGAGCTCCCTATTATCTGCTGATTGCCGGATTGGGACTGAACACAGCGATGTACGGAATTAACGGGGTGATTATCTGGCCGAGATTCTTCGGTCTTCAGCATCTGGGAGAAATATCCGGGGTCGGTTTCTTCTGGATGGTCGCCGGCAGTGCGGCGGGACCCTATGCATACAGTCTTTCTGAATCGCTGGCGGGCAGCTATACTCCCGCAGCCGCGGTGTTTGCAGCAGCAGCAGTGCTGCTGCTGGGGGTGTCATGGTTCGCAGAAAATCCCAACAACAAACAGCAGAATCCGCTGCGTCATTGATACTGACCGGTTTCGGCAATATCCATGGTAATTCCCCTGGCCCGGAACTGGCTAATGACTGATTTGTCAGCTGCATCGGTGGTGATGATGTGGGAGATCTCTTCAATCGGAATGCCGGTGAAGTAGGACCGGTGCCCGAATTTGGTGGAATCAAGAAGCAGGAAGCTTCGGGAAGCGTTTTTCGTCATGATTGATTTCAGGGGAATTTGGTTGATAGTTGCTTCCTCTGTTCCCCGGCTGATGTCCAGTGACCCGGCTCCCATGAAGCTGATGTCGGCCCCCATGCTTCGAAGCGCATTTTCGGTAAGGTGGCCGGTGAAGATGTTCAGGGTAGTGTCGAGTTCCCCGCCGGGGCAGATGATCCGCAGCCTCGGCTTCTGCTGGAGGGCTTCTATGATGTCCAGTGAATGGGTGATTACGGTGATGCGCAGATTGTCGGGGATTTTCCGGGCAAGGTAATAGGTGGAGGAGCCGGCGTCAAGAAAGATCGTAGAGGCTCCCTGGATCAGCTGAACCGCATGATCGGCAATCGCATATTTTTCAGTCTTCTCCTTCTGGATGTTCGTGATCAGTTCTCGGCTCAGTCCTCCGTAGAATTTTGAAGAGGACAAAGCGCCTGAACGGACCCGGGTGATCATCCCCTGCTCCTCAAGTCTGGCAAGACTTCTGCGGATCGTCATTTCCGACACATTGAATTGCTTTGCGAGGGTCTCATTGGTGCAGAAGCCGTTAATATGGATGTATTCAGCTATGTTCTGATCTGTTGCTTTCATTTCCCGCCACTGTACACGATTTTTTTATGTGTATGCACCCCGTGAATCCTAGATAAGCACATCATATCATATATTCACAAATTTTGGTAGTTTTTGAACAAAAATGTTTGTAAAAAACTCAAACTCATGGTAGCATTATTGTAGAATTTGTGAGGAGGAATTATGAGCACTCAACTGCAGGCTGCCGTCAATGAACAGACAGCAGATTTCGCCCACCAGATACGCCGTGATATCATCTGTGCAATTGCAAATGCCGGAACCGGGCACCCCGGAGGGGCATTGGGGGCAGCGGAAATATTCGCCGCTTTGTACGGATCGGTGATGAATCATCATCCCGACAGGCCGGATGATCCGAACCGGGACAGATTTATATTGAGTAACGGACACATCTGTGCCGGACTCTATTCAGCATTAGCAAGGACCGGATATTTCCCGGTCGAACAGCTTAAGACATTCAGGAAGATCAACAGCCACCTGCAGGGGCACCCGGCCCGGGTGCATCTGCCCCAGTGCGTGGAGACCTCCTCGGGTCCTCTTGGACAGGGAGTTTCTGTAGCAAACGGCCTCGCCCTGGCGGCCCGGCTGAATAACGCTCCGAGCCAGATCTTCTGTCTGGTAGGAGACGGGGAAATGCAGGAGGGACAGATCTGGGAGGCCTTAATGACGGCGGCCCATTACAAACTGTCAAATGTAACCCTGCTGATTTCCTATAACGGGCTGCAGATAGACGGAAAAATTGATGATGTGATGAATATTGACCCCCTCGCTGAGAAGCTTCAGTCCTTCGGCTGGTCCGTCGCGGATATTGACGGTCATGATGCCGCAGCGGTTGTACACACCCTTCAGGGCACCAAAAAATCACAGGATGCGCGCCCTAAGGCGGTGATCCTGCGGACCGCCATGGGAAAGGGTGTTCCCTATATGGAGCATCAGGCGGCCTGGCACGGCGGAAAACTTTCACAGGAGCAGGCCAGAGAAGCCCTGGATGCCCTCGGCCCGGCGAAGCAGTATACAGATTTTCTTGAGCTGGAGGTTACCGCATGACGTTTACCGGAATTACCGATGTACGCGACGGGTTCGGGGCTGCGCTTCTTGAGCTCGGCAGAACGAACAGTAATGTAGTTGCATTGGGGGCGGATCTGACTGATACGCTCCGTTTCGATGCATTCAGTAAAGAATTTCCCGA
>PWKH01000040.1 GCA_003559765.1 Spirochaetaceae bacterium | reverse complement strand
TTGTTGATTTCCGTTTCAACGATCGCCTTGGGCAGTCTGAATTCCGGGATGCCGTACACCATGACCCCGCCGGGCTTGTGGAAGGCCTCATATACGGTGACTTCATGTCCGGCTTTCCGCAAATCCGCCGCAGCGGTGATTCCCGCAGGGCCTGATCCGATCACCGCAACCTTTTTCCCGGTCGCCGGTGCGACCGCCGGCATCTTCACCTCTCCGGAGGCAAGCTCCTGATCAGCGACATACCGCTCGATCCGTCCGATGGATACGGATTTGTTCACATCCTTGAGCATTTTGCCCAGCGTGCAGGTCTCCTGACACTGAGACTCCTGAGGACAGACCCGTCCGCATATTGCCGGGAGCAGACTGCTTTCCTTGATCACCCCGAGGGAGCTCTCGAAATCACCAAGTTCAGCTTGCTTGACAAACCGGGGAATATCAATGGCAACGGGACACCCCTTGACGCAGGGGGCGGTTCTGCACTGCAGACAGCGCATGGCCTCCACCCTTACCTGAGCTTCGGTGTAGCCGGTGGCTACTTCATTCATATTCCCGACCCGCGCATCCGGATCCTGTGCAGGCATCTCCTGGGGAGGAATCGCCGAACGCTCCTTGTTCTTCAGTTCTTTTCCTTCCAGCTCCTTGAGCAGTTCCCTGGCCTGAGCATCAAGTATGTTCCGGTCATGCATGGTGTTTCTCCTCAAGTTTCAGATCAATGTGGCACTGATGATGGTCTTCCTGCTCTTTCTGCTTATAGGTATTCATCCGGCGCATCATATTGTCAAAGTCCACCTGATGACCGTCGAACTCAGGTCCGTCAACACAGACAAATTTCATCTCTCCGCCGACAGTCACCCTGCAGCCGCCGCACATACCGGTTCCGTCAACCATGATGGTATTGAGAGACACCATGGTTTTTATGCCGTAGGGCCGGGTCGTCTCGGCGCAGAACTTCATCATGATCGGGGGGCCGATGGCAACCACAAGATCAGGCTTCCAGCTCTCGCACAGCTCCTTCAGCGGCTCGGTTACCAGGGCTTTTCTCCCGTAGGAACCGTCATCGGTACAGAGGATCAGCTCATCGGCAATTGCCTCCATTTCCTGTTCAAGAATGATCAGCTCCCTGTTTCGAGCTCCGATAATCGTCTTCAGCTCATTACCCGCTTCCTTCATGCCCTTGGCAATCGGGTGGAGGGGGGCGACGCCGATGCCTCCGCCGACGCAGACCACTTTTCCGAACCGTTCGATATGGGTCGGCTGGCCGAGCGGACCGAGTACATTTTCAATGGCCTCGCCGGGCTCCATC
Organism: Spirochaetaceae bacterium; assembly: GCA_003559765.1. Taxonomy (GTDB): domain Bacteria; phylum Spirochaetota; class Spirochaetia; order PWKH01; family PWKH01; genus PWKH01. The sequence goes on along the minus strand of PWKH01000040.1, from coordinate 13,387 downwards.
GCTGCAAGTCGGTGGGTCGAGTTTCCTACCGACTGGAATATCACAGTAATTGACCCCTCCCGGGCGTCTGCATCCGCTATGGTCAGCGGAAAACGTTCACCGTAATCCGTATCCAGCTGGAGTATAATAAACTGTCCGGGGCTGCGCTCCTGGGCAATCAACGGGGCGGATATCTTCATCTGATACACCTCGTCGGACAGCAGCTTCTTCTCTAGAATCGTATTCACAAAAAAACCTCCGCAGCAAATAGTTTAGCAGATTTCCCTATTGTTGCGTAAATGGAGGGTGGAAGTCAACGGGTCAATCTGTTATATTGCAGTATGGTCAAAGGTACAGCTGCAGTGGCAAACACAAACGGCATTCATGTCAGACCATCTCGGGTGATCGAGACAGAACTGGCACCATATTCAGAAACGGTAACGCTTGCATCGAACGGAATGAAAATTTCTTCAATCAATATGATAAACCTGCTTTCCCTCGGACTGAAAACGGGAGATACCGTTGAGATCACCGTGTCCGGAGCGCAGGAGCAGCAGGTCTTTGACCAGATCGTGAAACTGCTAGAAACACATTTTGATTTTCCCACTGCTGAAACCGAAGAGAAATAAATGCGGTGCAAGGAGGAAGAATTTGATTGTACGAAAACAGGAACTGAAGCTTGAGGTAAAGTCCGGCATGCGCGGCGGAAGCGGAGAAGTTGAAATGCTCCAGTTGGAGGAGCCGGACAAACTCTCCCACGGAAGACTGTTCTCCCAGCTCACCATGCCACCCGGCGCAGGTATTGGCTCCCATCCCCATGAAGGAGAGACCGAATACTATTACATTATTCAGGGCGAAGGGATTGTTGAGGAAGCTGACGGGAAGAAACCGGTAGGTCCCGGCGATGTTGTGATTACCGGCGGCGGCGCCTCCCACAGCATTGAGAATACCGGCAGCACCCCCCTGGTGTTTGTTGCCCTCATCCTCTTCGACGAGTAGTTTTATGCATACGCTGTGCGTGTTCTGCGGGTCCAGCCTGGGGCAGGATCCGCAGTATGCCGCATCCTCCGCCGCCTTCGGCCGGGAAATCGCCCGGCGGGACATCAGGATGGTGTACGGCGGAAGCGATGCCGGACTGATGGGCATAACCGCCCGCTCGGTGCTGGAATCCGGGGGATCGGTCACCGGGATCATCACCCGGGAGCTCTATGCGGCAACAGAGCACCTGGATGTTTCCGAGCTGGTAATCCGTGATACCATGCATCAGCGCAAGCACACCATGCATGAGTGCAGCGACGGTTTTGCCGCCCTCCCCGGAGGCATCGGCACCCTGGAGGAGCTCTTAGAGAGCTTCACCTGGAGCCAGCTGGGCATCCACAGCAAACCGGTGGCGCTGCTGAATGCAGGGGGATTCTTCGATCCGCTGCTGAAGCTGCTTGACCATCTCACAGTTCAGGGATTTCTCTCCCCGCGCCAGCGCAGTTCCCTCATCGTATCCCGGGACCCCGGCAGACTGCTGGATAAGATGCTGGAAGCTAGCGGCAGCTGACCGAGCACTCCTCCAGAACCCGGAGAACCTCCGGAAGCAGCTGCTTCTTCCGTGACAGGATACCCGGAAGGTCATGAACTCCCTCCTGGATCTTTTCGTATGCAAGGAGTCTTCCGGCACAGTGATCGGTGGTCAGCAGGATACTGTGCTCCCTGATGACATCGGTAACCAGCAGCATGACCCAGTCAAGCCTCCGTTCCGTCCCGGTTTGATCCAGCGCTTCAAGCAGACGATCCTGAACCTCCCGGACCGGCTCCAGTGAGATGACCTCTGCCTGTCCGATCCCGAATCGGCAGCCGAACTCATCATAAACTTTGAAGTCCGCCTGCACCACATCACGGGGATGTGCTTCAGTAATCATCATGCCCGCTGAAAATATCTGCTCCCCGTAGACGATCGGATCACTCAGCTGCGCCGGCTCTGCCAGAGAGAAGACGGCATCCCGGTCCATTGAGCAGGCCGTCGGGGATTTGAGCAGCACCGTATCCGAAAGGATCCCCGCAAGCAGCAGCCGTGCGGTCTGCCGGGAGGGCGCAATCCCGCTTCTGCGGAAATGGTCCCATACCAGGGTGCAGGTGCTTCCCACCGGCGCTGCGGAAATGTAGATGGGATAGCGGGTTTTCTCCGCCGCGAACCGGTGATGGTCGATAATCTCGGTCACCTCGGCATCCTCTATCCCCCTGATGCTCTGCATCGGTTCATTGTGATCGGCCATGATCACCCGTTTCTTCGGCCGGTCGATAAAGCACCGCCGGGTGACCACCCCAATGAACTGCTTCCCCTCGAACACCGGAAGACCCCGGTGCTCCGAGGAGACCAGCAGCGACTTTCCCTCGTCAAACAGCTCTCCGCTCTGCACCCGGGGCACATCGGTTTTCAGCAGATTCCTGATCGGAAGGCTGAGACGAAGCCGTCGGATAGTTTCGGCAGTATCAAGATAGGAGACAAAGACCGAGCCGCGGTATCCGGAGAAGTCATAGGAGGGGGTCTCTCCCTCTTCGTAGCCGGTCAGCACCAGGGCGGGAAACTGACCCTCCACGGCGATATCTACGATTTCCTCCCGCATCCCCACCACCATCAGAGGCTTCTGGGGAGCAAGCCGGCGGATCCGCTTCCTGCTGACATCCGCAGGCATGGCGCCGGTCATCAGCGGCGCGGCAAACCGGGTCTGATCCCCGGTCTTCACCCAGCAGCCGGGGAGCACCCGGGAGAAGTTTTCCGTATAGAATTCATAGACCGGACGCTGCCGGGTATGCTCCTTGAGAAAAAACTCGGAGACATCATCCACGCTGATCAGTCCGGCGTACTGTCCCTCCTCAAGAAACACCGGCACAACACTCAAAGTCCTGCTGCTGAGCATGCTCATGACGTCGTACAGAGGATCGTCCGCCCGGCAGTGCTCCAGGCCGCTTTTCACAATATCAAGGATCCTGGGAAAGAGGTCGCCGATGAACTGCGGAGGGGTAATACCCTCCCGCTGAAAGAGCTCCTTAGCCGCCTTTCCCATTGCTCCGCAGCGGATCGGGATATACCGGGTGTCCGGGTCGACATGGCCCTTGAACTCAGCATATGCAAGGACTGAACAGAGTGAATCCAGATCGGGGTTTCGGTGGCCGGTTATATAGACAGCTGACACAATTGACTCCTCCCTTGTACTCCCCGGAATTTTCCTATATATAATGGAAGTGACAGCATTGTAGCGCATCAGAGCATTCTGGACAACGGAGGTAAAACGTGAACAGAAAGGTAGTAATAGCAAATGACCACGGAGCAGTGGCTGTTAAGCGGATACTGGCTGATCATCTTGCTGATCGGGGATTTACTGTAACCAATCTGGGTGTGGATGACGAGGCTTCCGTTGACTACCCCGATATTGCCCAAAGGGCCTGCGCAGAATTTTTACAAGGGGGATACGAATTCGGCATCCTCTGCTGCGGAACGGGAATCGGTATTTCCATATCGGCGAACAAAGTGCCGGGAATCCGATGCGCCCTTCCCCAGAACGTCTTTGCCGCACAGATGACCAAGGAGCACAACAACGCCAACTTTCTCGCCTTCGGCGGAAGAATCGAGTATCAGGAGCCGGTGACGGATATGCTTGATGCGTTCATCGATTCCGAGTTCCTCGGGGGCAGGCACGGCGTTCGGGTCGACAAAATGATGAAAATCTCCTCCTGCTAGGAATCACATCCCGGGAACTTCGCTGAAGGGATGGGGAAGCAGCTGGTCAAAGCGGTACTGCGCCGCCAGGGTATCGCCGCTGTACAGATACACCGGCATCTCCGGCGGGCAGAATTCGGAGAGCACCTGGAGGCACATGGCACAGGGGGCGACCGTGCTGCTGCTTTCCGTATAGACCACCAGCTGGGAGAACCGCCCTGCCCCCTCCTTGGCAACCGCCTGGAGCACGGCGTTTCGTTCAGCACAGATCGTGGCGCCGAAGCTGGCGTTCTCCACGTTGCACCCGGCATATACCTCCCCGGCAGCCTCCGTTACCACCGCAGCCCCCACCTTGAAGTGTGAGTAGGGCACATAGGCATGCTCCCTGGCCGACTTCGCCGCCTGAAGCGCCTCATAATGCTTGCTGGGTTTCATTCCTTGCCTCCTCAGTCAGCAGGGAGTCATCGATCAGTTCAAGAAGCGATTCCACTACCCGGTCTGCGCCGGCCTGAAGCAGCTTAACTGCTGAAAAGGCGGAACTTACTCCGACGCAGCAGGCCCCTGAGGCTTTCCCTGCCTGAATTCCGTTGAGGGCGTCTTCGATGACTACGCACTCAGATGGATGCAGCTGCATGCTCGAAGCCGCCTTCAGATAGATTTCCGGATGCGGTTTCTGGTGCCGCACATCAGAGCCGCTGACAATGCAGTCAAAGAGCTCAGGGGGAAGATCAATTTCCCGCAGATTGATCAGCAGCTTCGCCTCATCCGCGCTGGAAGCGATCGCCAGTCGCAGATTCTTTGTTCTGCACCAGGTGATAAATTCCACCACACCTTCCATGGGAGGAAGATTCCCCCTGCACAGCCGGTCATAGCATTCGTAGACCCGCCGCTTGGCAGCGGCAATGTCAACAGCTAATCCGTGCTTCCGCGCCACTTCACCGATATAGCGGTCCTCCCCGGCACCTACATGGGGGGTAAAATCCTCAGGGGCTGTCTCAATCCCCTGCTCCCGGAAGTAGGTCATAGCGGCCTGCAGAATAAACTGCTCTGTGTCAACGAGCACTCCGTCCATATCAAAGAGGATTCCTTTTCTCATCCCGTAATCTTACAGAAATCTGCAAATCGATGCTAGCCTCATTGAGCAAAGCCGGTACTTTCAGTATCTTTTCGGTAAGGAGACGCATATGATTCGGTCATTTCAGGGATATACACCGCAGATCAGTCAGGCAGCCTTTATCGCCGATAGCGCTGACATTATCGGGGACGTCCGTCTCGCAAAGGATGTGACTGTCTGGTTTCAGGCGGCCCTGCGGGGAGATTTGGGAGCGCCCATCACCGTCGGCGAGGGTTCGAATATCCAGGACGGTGCAGTTATCCACATGAACTACCGCACCCCCGTTACCATCGGACCGTCGGTATCCATTGCCCACGGGGCAGTCATCCACGGCTGCATTATTGAAGAGGGCTCTCTGGTGGGCATGGGTGCGGTGGTGCTGGATGACGCGGTCATCCCCCCGGCAAGCATGGTCGCCGCAGGTTCCCTGGTGCCGCCGGGGAAGACCTATCCCCCGGGAAGCCTCATCCTCGGCTCGCCGGCCAGATCGGTCCGCCTCCTCACCAAGGAGGAGCAGGAAAAGCTGCTTGATACCGCCCGCCGGTATGTTGAGCAGGGCAGAATATATGCTTCCGGTAAGTAAGCTCACCGGTACGCAGCCGGGATGCCCGTCGACTGGAACACCCCTGATCCGGGTTCGCCGAAATACTCATTCTCTTCAATCAGCACCTCCCCCCGGCGCATGGTAAGGCGCACCTGTCCCTGCACATCCATCCCTGCATAGGGAGAATAGCCTGCCGCAGAATGGCGGTTGTCATTGGTGATCGTCCAATGCGTTTCCGGATCAAAGATCACCAGATCAGCATCCGATCCCGGCGCCAGGCATCCCTTCTTCGGATAGAGCCCGAACTGCTGGGCAGGGTTGCGGGAGAGCAGCTGCACCAGCTGTGCGATGCCCATCTTCCGCTGCTTCACCCCGAAGGTATGCATCAGTACCAGCAGCTCCTCGCTCCCGGGAATGCCCGGAAGGATGGTCCTGCAGTCCCGGGAGGCGTGTTTCTGTTCGGGAGTGAAGGCGCAGTGGTCGGTGGCGGCAACGGTAATCTCCCCCCGGAGCACCCCGTCCCAGAGGGCATTGGAATCTTCGATGGACCGCAGGGGAGGGGTCATGAGATACAGCTCAGCATCATTGAGTTTCAGATAGCCCTCATCAAGAATCAGATAGTGGGGCGCAGTCTCGGCAATCACCCGGGTTCCTCTGATCCTCGCCTGCAGGATCGCCTCAAGTCCTGCTTTGGATGACAGATGCACGATATAGATCGGCATACCGGCCTGGCGGGCGAGCCTCGTTATCTTTTCCACCGCCCGCGCCTCAGCTTCAGCCGGACGGAGCACCGGATGCATTGCCGGGGGGCACTCCTTCCCGGCAAAGGGAAGGCCGGTCTCCTCGATCAGGGAATCATCCTCCGCATGAACGGTCACCAGCACCTGCTGCTGAGCGCAGGCGGCAAACAGCTGTTCAAGGCGCTGATCCTCCAGCAGATACCCCGCATCCTTATAGGTGGTGAAAATCTTGACCGCCGACACCCCCTGACTGATCAGCTCCTCCAGTTCCGCAGGGATACCGTCATGCATGCGGTACACCCCCTGATGGAGGGCAAAGTCGAGGACCATCTGATCGGCCATTGCCTCAGTCCTCCGGGCGCTGCTTTCAGCCAGGGTCATTCCCTCGGCATGGTCGGCAAAATCGATGATTGTGGTGACTCCGCCGAAGGCCCCTGCACGGCTTCCCTCGATAAATCCGTCGGCGGTGACAGCACCGCGGCTTTCGAGATGGTAGTGCGTATGGGCATCAATGATCCCGGGAAGCACATAACAGCCCCCGGCGTCAATCACCCGGGAATGATAGGGGAGACCTTCGGGTTTCAGTTCCGGGGCAATCTGCTGAATCTTTCCCCCTGCAATCAGTATGTCAGCCTGCTCAACTCCGTGGGGCTGGACGGTAAGACCGTTGCGAATCAGGTATATCATAATTACAGCATACAGGCTCTCCTCACCTGGTGCAAGTTATTATTGCTATTTTCCTGTTTTCCCGATACTCTTCTGACTATGGATCAGCCCATACGTTGTATTGTAGCGGATACCGACCGGGAGTTCACCCTTGAGCTTGTTCCCGGAGCATCTCTGCTCGAAGGCATAATTGAGCATCCGGAGATACCCATCGACTCGCCCTGCGGCGGCAGCGGGATCTGCGGAAAATGCAGGGTCCGCATAATCAGCGGTGATCTCCATGCACCGGACCATGATGAGCGCCGGATTATCAGCTCCCGTGAGCTGGAAGCAGGGATCCGGCTTGCCTGCAGATGCGTGCCGAAAGCGGGACCGCTGCGGGTTGAGACTATCCGCAAAGCCGCCGAAAGCCAGATCTACTCCAGGATAGAGCCGAGAAGCTATGCATCCCCCCGGTTTCATGCAGAGGTGCTGGAACTTGACGAACCGAGCCTCACCGATCAGCGCTCTCTGCTCCAGCGGGTATCAGCATGCGCCGAGATGTCCCGGGAATTTTTCAGACCTTCCTCGATCAGGGCACTGCCGAAGGCATCGGACGGCGGAAATCTCCGCTGTCTCTTCGACAACGGGCAGGCAGTCAGACCTCTGGGAAAAGACGAGGAGCCCTTCGGATGCGCCGTAGATATCGGCACTACCACCGTGGCGGCATACCTGGTAAATCTGCTCACCGGCGAAGTTGCGGCACACCGGGCGGAACTGAATGCGCAGGGCCGATACGGGGCCGATGTGATCAGCAGGATCCGCCGGGCCAGTGAATCGGGAGTCAGCGCGCTTCAAAAGCCCGTGGTGCAGCAGATCGACCGGATGGCAGCCGATCTCTGTACAGATCTGCAGGTGCCCCTGGAGACACTCCATGAAATCTGCTTTGCCGGGAATACCGCAATGATGCACCTGCTGCTCGGGTGCGATCCCTCAGGAATTGCCGCAGCCCCGTATATTCCGGTGTTCACCCGTCCCCTGAGCGTTGAGCTTTCACAGCTCGGATTCACCCGATGCGCCCATGTCTCGGGGAAGCTGCTCGGCGCAGTGAGCTCCTATATCGGATCAGATATTACCGCAGGGGTGTATGCCTCAGAGATCACCTCCTCGCAGGAGCCTGCCATGCTCATCGACATCGGCACCAACGGAGAAATCGTGCTCTGGGACGGTTCAACACTGTACTGCTGCTCCTCCGCCGCCGGGCCGGCACTGGAGGGAGCGACTATTCTCCACGGAACCGGGGGGATCGCAGGGGCCGTCTGTTCAGTCACCGGGAACAAGCAGGAGGGACGCCTCAGCTGGAAGACCATCGGCAGCAGACCTCCCAGGGGCATCTGCGGTTCAGGGATAATTGACGCCATGGCCCTGCTGCTGGATTTCGCTCTCGTTGATGAGACCGGGGCTATGATCTCCCCCGAAGAGGATTCATCCGGACTGATCATTGCAACCGACCACGGTCCGGCATTGGCTGTTGTGGATGATCCGGAGCATCCAGTCTCTGTTACCGATCGGGACGTCCGGGAAATCCAGCTTGCCAAGGCGGCCATAGCCGCCGGAATCGCTACTCTCCTTGCCGAGAGCGGTCTGCAGCCCCGGAAGATCTCTCGGATTGTCCTCGCTGGGGGGTTCGGAAACTACATCCATATTCCCAGCGCCCTGCGCATCGGCCTGCTCCCCGGAGAGTTTTCCGGCCGGATCGAAACCGGGGGGAACACCTCCGGAAAGGGAGCCGCCGAATCCCTTCTTGACCGCAGCGCAGCACAGGAGTTGGAACGGATCCGAAGCGGCGCCGTGTACATCGAGCTGTCCGGCTCCAAAACCTTTCAGCAGCGCTACATTGAAGAGATGCTCTTCCCCGCAGCGGAGGAACAAGGAGCGGCGGTCGGTGAGAAGTGATGCTGAGTTTTTCCGGAACATCAGAGATGCGGCCTCCCACTATGCCCAGTCAACCCAAATTCCCTGCTCAGTTCTTTCGGTATCCGGAGATTCCTCGCCTGAGTCACCCTGCACCTTCTGCAGCCGTCTGTCCCGGGAGCAGCAGGAAGAGTGCAGAAAACTCCATCTGTACAGTGCCAGGCAGTCAGAACGCTTCGGCGGAAGCTGCGTCTATTTCTGCCGCTCCTCCCTCCTCTTCTGGACCAGTCCGGTAATATCCGACGGCGTAATGACCCATGCACTGACCGCCGGCCCGGTGCTCTCCCTGGATATTGATGATATCCGGGAGGAGCTCTCCTTCCTGGGGGAGCGCTTCGATGAACTGATTGAAACCGTCGCCGAGGTTGATATCAGGCGGGTAAACAGTCTCTCTGAGGTGCTTCGGATGTGCGCCGCCTGGGCTTCCGGCTATCAGGAGCAGCAGATGACGGCGGGCAGGTCGGTGCTCAACCAGCAGGCACGGCTGTCGGAATATATTCATGAACTCAAAGTCCGGCAGCAGGATGACCAGCCTGCTCCCGTTCCTGCCTACCCGCTGGACAAGGAGCAGCAGCTGCAGCAGGCGATCCGGTTCGGCGACCGGGAACGGGCCCAGGAGCTGATGAACGAGCTGCTGGGGATCATCTTTTTTTCCAGCGGCAGCCGGCTTGATCACATCAAGTACCGGGTGCTGGAACTGGTGGTGCTGCTCTCCCGTTCCGCCCTTGAGGGGGGCGCTTCGGAAGCGGAGATCATGGAAATCAGCTACCGCTGTCAGCGGGAGATCAATCAGTTTACCAGCCTTGAATCCATCGCCCACTGGCTTTCGGGGATCCTGAGGCAGTACACCTCCCTGGTCTTTGATACAAGAAAGCACGCCTACGGCGATATGATGCTCCGGGCTCTGCACTATATCAATCACCGGTATACCGAAAAGCTGTCCCTCCAGGAGGTGGCCGATTATGTGGGATTCTCCCCTACCTATTTCAGCAGGCTCTTCAACGAAGAAATGGATTGCACCTTCTCCACCTATGTGAACCGGCTGCGGACGGAGCAGGCGAAGGTGCTGCTGAAGAACACCCGCTACACCCTGGTGGAAATCAGCGGCATCGTCGGCTTTGACGACCAGAGCTATTTCTCCCGGGTCTTCAAGGCCATCGTCGGAATCACTCCGGGGGAATACCGCAGACGGTCAGGAGGATTCCCATCCTCCCGGCAGGAAATTCATTCCTAGATTAGTCTTTACAATTATTTTCATAAAATCATATTTTTTTTACATACCTGCGGCAAATGTCGCCGTATAGTGGTAATCAGTCACGGCGGCAAGGGAAGTGAGGTGAAAAACCTCCGCGAGCCCGTCACTGTAACCGCAGACGACCCTGCAGAAGCCACTGGATGATCCGGGAAGGCGCAGGGGAGGATGAAGCGGGAGCCAGGATACCTTGTGCCGTGACCGGGGAGCGGCGCTTCGCGGACCAAGCAGTACCCGGCATGTAATTCAATAAGGAGGCTGTAAATGGCTGATTTGAAGGCACTGTCGGAATTTCTGCAGAAGGGAAAGGCAAAGGAAGTGAAGGAACTGACCCAGCAGGCGGTTGATGAGGGATTAGGCCCCCAGGAGATCCTTGAAGGCGGGCTGATGGCCGGTATGGATGTCATCGGGAAAAAGTTCAAGAACAACGAAGTCTTCGTGCCCGAAGTACTGATTGCCGCCCGGGCGATGAACGCAGGCATGGAAGTGCTGAAACCGCTGCTTGCCGACGCAGGTGTGAAGGCAAGGGGGACCGTAGTCATCGGTACGGTGAAGGGCGATCTCCATGACATCGGAAAGAACCTGGTGGCTATGATGATGGAAGGTAAAGGTCTGACGGTGGTTGATCTGGGAACCGATGTGCCTGCGGAGAAGTTTGTGGAAGCGGTAAATGCGAACAATGCACAGATTGTTGCCTGTTCAGCCCTGCTGACTACCACGATGAAGGAAATGGAGCAGGTGGTGAAGGCTTTTCAGGATGCGGGAACCCGGGACCAGGTAAAGGTCATGGTCGGAGGTGCTCCCGTGACCGATTCTTTCTGCAGTTCCATCGGAGCGGATGTCTATTCCCCCGATGCGGCCAGCGCTGCGGAAGCCGCAGTGGAGCTGTGCGACGCATAACATAACAGAAAACACAGGAGATACGCATGACCGGAAAAGAACGGATTGCAGCAGTGCTGTGCGGCAGAGAGACAGATAAGATCCCCTGGCTTCCCTTCGCGGGGGTTCATGCAGGCAAACTGGCGGGATTCAACGCCCGTGAGGTGTCCACCGATCCGGACAAGCTCCTGAAATCCCTGCTGGAGGTGCATCGGATCTACAAGCCCGACGGTCAGCCGGTCATGTTTGATCTCCAGATTGAAGCGGAGATTCTCGGATGCGATCTGGTATGGTCCGACAGCGGTCCTCCCACGGTAAGTTCCCATCCCCTCGCAGACACCCAGGAGATCCCCGACAGAATCCCTGCCTCCCATGAAGGGAGGCTCGGACTGGAGCTGGAAGCGATGAAGGCAATGAAGCAGCAGGTAGGAGCCGAAACGGCCCTCTACGGTCTGTGCTGCGGCCCCTTCACCCTTGCTTCTCACCTGCGGGGCACAAACATTTTCATGGATATGGTCCTGGACCCCGAATACGTGAATCAGCTTCTGGCTTACACCTGCAGGGTGAGTATGCAGATGGCGGATTACTTCATTGATGCGGGAATGGACGTAGTTGCTGTGGTCGATCCCCTGATTTCCCAGATTTCCCCGGATCATTTCGGGGAGTTCATGGAAGAACCCTTTGCCCAGCTCTTCGCTCACATCAGGAAGCAGGGAGCATTTTCCTCCTTTTTCGTCTGCGGGAATGCCACCATGAATATTGAGCCGATGTGCCGAACCGCACCGGACAGCATTTCCGTCGATGAGAATGTCGACCTCGCCGCCGCTAAGCAGATCACCGACCGGTATGACATCACCATCGGGGGAAACATCCCCCTGACCACGGTGATGCTCTACGGCAACCAGCAGGACAACATGAAGAGCACCGTTGACCTGATTGACAGTGTCACCCCCGGCCGGCTGATTGTCGCACCGGGCTGCGACATGCCCTATGATGTTCCGATCGAAAACACCCTGGCGATTGAGCAGGCTGTTCATGAGACCGAAACGGTCAGGACCATGGTGGAGAATTATCAGAGCAGCGAAATTGAGTTCACCGGCACCCTGCCGGACTACGGGAATCTCCAGCGGCCGCTGATTGAGGTATTCACCCTTGATTCGGCCACCTGCGCGGCATGCACCTATATGATGGCCGCGGCAGAGGAGGTGAAGGTTTTCCTGGAAGATTCCATAGACGTGGTGGAATATAAATACACCCTTCCTGAGAACATCGCCCGATGCAGAGAGATGGGAATCAAGCAGCTGCCGAGCATCTACATCAACGGCAGGCTGGCCTACTCCTCAATCATCCCCAGCCGGGAAGAGCTGGTGCAGCGCATCAAGGAAGCGCAGAGCTGATGCAGGCCATACCGCTGTACATCATCACCGGTTTTCTCGGCTCCGGGAAGACCTCAGTGATCCTCAGCCTGCTGGAGCAGCTCAAGGGAAGAAAGATCGGGCTGATTATGAACGACTTCGGGCAGCTGGGAATCGACAGTTCCCTGGTGCCGGAGTCCGAGGGAATCCATACCCGGGAGCTGAAGGGCGGTCAGATATTCTGCAGCTGTCTCTCCGGCTCCTTTGTCGATACCGTGGTCGGGTTTCAGGATTCCGGGATTGATCTGCTGCTGGTTGAAGCCTCGGGGCTGTCGAAGCCTGCTCCCCTCCTTGAAATCATCCATTGGGTCGGAGAGAAAAGCGGAGGCAGTTTTTCCTACCAGGGAATGCTGTGCGTGCTCGATGCTCAGCGGCACCTCGTGCTTTCAAAGAGCCTGAAAACCCTGGAGGAGCAGATGATTTTCAGTGATCTGTTCATCGTGAATAAAAGCGACCAGGCGGACGATCAGACCCTCAGTCAGGTGGAGGCCCATGCGGCCTCCCTGCAGCCGACAGGAAGGATCATCCGCACCTCCTTCGGGAAGGTGACCCCGGATGTACTGGATCTTTCCCCGGATGTGAAGCGGCTGGAGAGCCTCCCCGCAGAAGCCTACCGGGGATGGCAGCAGCCGGGCAGGCCGAAGTCCTTCGTGCTTGAGCCGGTGGCTCCGGTCTCCCTGGAGTCGCTGAAACGGTTCGTGGAGGATGCAGCTCCCTCGTGCTACCGCATAAAAGGATATGTCATTACTGATCAGCGCAAACCGGTGTACGTCAGTGCCGTGGGGGCATCCGTTGAGATCACCCCGGTTCCGCCGGGCAGAAGCTCGGTGACCTCTGCGCTGGTCTGTCTGCAGAAGGCCAACGGGACGGGAGACAAGGTCTTCCCTGCCCGGTGGAGGCTGTTTACCGGAAAGCCGGTCCGGGTAATCGGGCCGTAACAGCGAGGTATGTGATGGAATCAGCAGCAGAAGCCGTGAGCTTGATAGCTCCCCCCTTCTCACCGTCTTTTGAAAAATTTGCTAAGCGGATTCATCTGGAATCAATACCCGACGCCGAAGCTGAAGCAAAGGCTCTCTTTGATGCGGCCGCAGAGAAACTGCAGCCCAAGGCGGCCTTCAGGACTGCCTTCATTGACG
>PWKH01000011.1 GCA_003559765.1 Spirochaetaceae bacterium | reverse complement strand
TCCAGATTGCAAAATGCTTCCGGGATGAGGACCTCCGGGCTGACCGTCAGCCGGAATTCACCCAGGTCGACATGGAGCTTTCCTTTGCCGACAGAGCTGCGGTCATGGATGTAACCGAGGACCTGCTGACATCGCTGTTTGCAGCAGTCCTTGATGTGCAGGTGAGCCGGCCGTTTCCCAGAATATCCTATGATGAGGCAATGCTGAAATACGGAACCGATGCTCCTGATCTTAGATTCGGGCTGGAAATCATGGATGTAACTGAAGTATTCCGTGATACCTCCTTCGGCGTGTTCCAGTCCGCAGTCTCCTCCGGGGGAATAATCAGAGCCGTCAATCTGAAAGGTCACAGTGAGACCCTGAGCCGGAAGGACCTGGATGATCTCACTGCCCTGGTGAAGCCGTACAAGGGGAAAGGGGTGGCATGGATTCGGATCACAGAATCGGGGCCTCAGTCCCCGATCATCAAGTATTTCTCCCAGGAGGAATCTGAAAGGCTGTATGATCAGCTCGGTGCTGAACCCGGGGATGTGCTGGTCTTCGCTGCAGACTCCCATCGGGTGGTAACGCAGTCTCTGGCTGCGGTCAGAACCCATCTGGCCGGGAAACTCGGTCTTATCGACGACCAAGCCTATGCCTTTGTCTGGGTAACAGATTTTCCCCTCTTTGAAGAGGAGGAGGGAAGACCCTCTCCCATGCATCATCCCTTTACTGCGCCGACGGCGGCAGATATCCCCCGGCTTGAGGAGGATCCGCTTTCGGTCCGCTCCGACGCCTATGATATCGTGCTCAACGGCAGTGAAATCGGCGGAGGCAGCATGCGTATTCATGACCGGGAGCTGCAGCAGCGGATTTTCAGTCTTCTGGGTATTGAAGCCGATGAAGCTCAGGAGAAATTCGGATTTCTCTTAGAAGCGCTGCAGTACGGCGCCCCTCCCCACGGAGGGATAGCCCTGGGGCTGGACCGGATGCTCATGATCCTCTGCGGGACCTCCTCAATCCGGGATGTCATCGCCTTTCCCAAGACCCAGCGGGCTTCCTGCCTCATGTCCGGGGCCCCGGGCGTCGTGGAGGAGGCTCAGCTTGATGAACTGTATATAGAATCCTTTCCTCCCGAAGAGGACGATTAGGAGGGGCTGCCCTCATTCCGGAAAAACCGAAGGACTGAGCGGCCGTAGGTGCGCACGTCAAAGCAGCGGTATGCGCCGATGTGATCCTCCCATTTCTCTTCTGATGGGTGGTGGATAATGAACAGCCCTTCAGGGGAGGAAGTTCCAAACTGCGAGGCGAGCTCAAGGAGTCCGGGTTTATTTGGAAGGTTGAAGGGCGGATCAGCGTAGATGATGTCGTAGGTGCCGGAAGCTTTCTTCATAAACTGCTGCGCCGAAGTGGTGAACAGCCGGACGGGGATATCCACAAAGCTGAGGTTCTTTTTTATCGTCGGTACTTTCTTTCTGTCCATTTCCACCAGATGCACTGGTTCGGCCCCCCTGGAAGCTGCTTCAATTGCCACGGCACCGGACCCGGAGAAGAGGTCGAGAAAGGAGGAATGATCAATCGGGCCCAGGATGGAGAACATTGATTCTCTCATCCGGTCCATGGCCGGTCTGATCACCCCCGGAGGACAGAGGATCCTGCGGTTGGTGTAGCGTCCGCCGGTAATGCGCATGAAGACTCCTTGTCGTATTGGTCTCAGTATCCAGAATGTACCCGCTTCATCTGAAGAAATCAATTGCCCCTGAGCAAAGCAGTTCAAAGAAACAGCGGACTGTGCTACTATCGGCTTCATGGAAGATCAATTTGAGCGCATCCGGCAGATAAGCTCCTCCCTCGCAGGAAGCATGACCGCCCTTCGGAGGGAACTGCACCGCCATCCTGAACTGGCCTGCAGGGAGCAGGAGACCCGCCGGCGGATGCTGGCGTGGCTGGATGAGCAGGGGGTGCTGAAGAAATGCACCGTCAGAGAGCCGCTGATCGGCACGGATCTGGTGCTGGAGCTTCCCGGCACCCTTGCGGGGACAATAGGACTGAGGGCAGATATGGATGCGCTGCCGATTAAAGAATCCAGTGATCTTCCCCATGCTTCGCAGCAGCCTGGAATGATGCATGCCTGCGGCCATGACGGCCATATGACCATGCTTGCCGGCTGTGCCGCCGTGCTTGTCCGCATGGACATGCCCCGTCCTACGGTCCGGTTCATCTTTCAGCCCGGGGAAGAGGAAGTCTGCGCCGGTGCTGACCTGGTGGAAGCCGGGGTCTGCCGCGGCCTTGATGAGGTCTATGCGCTCCATGGATGGCCCGGAATTGAGCGGGGAATGATTGCTTCCAAACCCGGTGTCATCATGGCTGCCGCCAACTCCTTCAGCGTCACCTGCCGGGGGGTATCATGCCACGGCGCTGTTCCGGAGAAAGGGAAAAACCCCCTGTTTCCTGCCGCGGAGCTGATTACCAGGCTGGGGGAACTGCACCGCTGGATTGCCCGGGAGCACGGCGGGGTGGTCTCACCCTGTTCGGTGACGGGGGGAGAGAGCACCAACGGAATCCCTGAGACCGCCGTGGTCAGAGGAACGGTGCGCTACCTTGCCGAAGAGACCGGCGAGCTGATAAAACAGGAATTTTTCAAGATTATCCGGGAGCTGCAGATCACAAGCGGTATGCCCTTTGATACAGACTACCGGCAGCGCTACCGGATACCGGTGATCAATGATCCCGATTCAGTCCGAAAGGTGCTGGATGTCGCAGGCGCCCTTGCGGGAGCGGACCGGGTCAGGGTGCTGGAGCGGCATTCCATGGTGGCGGAGGATTTTTCCTTCTATCTGAAACAGGTTCCCGGCTGCATGTTTCTCCTCGGCATGGGGGAGCAGCACCCCGGGCTGCATTCAGACCGTTTTGATTTTGACGATTCCCTGCTTGAAACCGGAGCCGCTGTCTTTGCGGGGCTTGCTACCCGTCGATAAGCTCCTCGGCAAAGGGAGGAGCCTTCTGGAGCACCTCCCGGCAGAGGGAATACGCTCCGCTGAGCAGGCCGGGATCTTCCTTCAGTACCTGCCGGGCTGCCGGCAGAGTCTCGTGGAGCAGGTCCAGATCTCCCACGAGATCGGCATAGATGAGCTGGATGAATCCTGACTGCTGCAGCCCGGCAATGTCGCCGGGGCCCCGGATCTTTAGATCCTCTTCGGCTATCCGGAAGCCGTCGCAGCTCTCCTTCATGATTTTCAGCCGCTGTTTCCCCTGGTCGGTAATCTCCTCAGAAAAAATCAGGAAGGTGTAGGCCTGATGCGCTCCTCGACCGACACGTCCCCGGAGCTGGTGCAGGGCCGACAGCCCGAAGCGCTCGGCATGTTCAATGACCATGCAGGAGGCGTTGGCTACATGCACCCCCACTTCCACTACCGTTGTTGAAACCAGATACACGATCGCCCCGGAGCTGAAGGCGTCCATTACCGACTGCTTCTCCTCCTGGGGCAGCTGGGAGTGGATCAGTCCCGCAGGGATGCCCGGATACACCTGCTGGGTCAGGTATTCATACATGGATACGGCATCCTTGAGTTCGCTGCTGTCGCTGAACTCAATCCTGGGATAGACAAAATACCCCTGTCTGCCCCGGTCAAACTCTGCGCGCACCGCCTGGTAGACCCGCTCCCGGCTTGCCTCTGCGGCAAGGTGGGTAATGACCGGTTTCCTTCCCGGCGGCATCGTGTCGATGACCGATATATCAAGATCACCGAAGATGGTCATGGTGAGGGTCCGGGGGATCGGGGTCGCCGTCATGAACAGCAGATCCGGGGTAATTCCTTTCTTTGTCAGTGAGAGCCGCTGCAGCACCCCGAACCGGTGCTGCTCGTCGATGATCACCAGACCGAGATCTCTGAAGGCGACATCATGGGTGAACAGTGCATGGGTGCCGATGAGCAGATCAATTTCCCCTGCGGCAAGGGCATCCAGCAGCAGCTGACGGTCCTTCCTCCGCATGCCGCCGTGCAGCAGGGCAATGCGCACCCCCAGGGCCTCGAGCAGCCGTGCGGATTCTTCTGCATGCTGCCGGGCAAGCAGCTCCGTCGGGACCATGAAGGCAGCCTGTCTGCCTCCGTCAATAACCAGCGAAGCCGCCAGCAGTGCGGTGAGGGTCTTTCCTGATCCGACATCCCCCTGCAGCAGTCTGGCCATGGGTTTTCCGCTTTCCAGATCTGCGGTAATCTCGCTGACTGAGCGCTCCTGCCCATCGGTCAGTCTGAAGGGAAGTGATTCAAGGAGCCGATTATTGAGATTCCTCGGATAGGAGACAGCAGTCCTCCGGACGGCCTCACGCTTCAGCGCCCTGCGCCGGACGGTCAGATGGAGATAAAAAAACTCTCCGAAGACCAGGGATCTTCTAGCCCCATCCCTGCGTGCAGGGGAGGAGGGGAAATGGATCTCCTTGAGGGCTTCCGGTGTCGGAAGCAGGGAATAATCCGACAGCAGTTTCTCCGGCACCTCATTGCGGATATGCTTTACGGAAGAACGAAGCAGTCCTGCAATATCCTTTCGGATAATCTTCTGGGTAAGCTGTCCGGCTAGAGGATACACCGGAATGATTCGGGAGAATTCCGGCGGCGGCGGGGCCTCTTCCCGGAAGGGGGCTGTTTCAAAGGAACTGAACTGCAGTTCGCCGTACTGAACTTGTCCGCGCCCGTAGAAGTAGAACTTTCTGCCGGGGATCAGGGTGTTCTTCAGGAAGTTTCTTCCGAAACACAGCAGCGAAGCCGCAGCGGTTTCATCGCGGACCATGACCTTCAGGGCGAATCCGCCTTTGAACCGTATCCGGCTGTGGGAGATCACCTCCATCACAGTCAGCACCGCCTGCCTGTCATACCCCTTGGAAAAGGGAATGCGCACGCTTCGGTCTTCATAACTTCTGGGAAGATGGGTGATCAAGTCAAACCAAGTGATGATGCCCATCCGGCGGTACCATTCGGCGGTACGCGCACCGATCCCCTTCAGTTCAGTAATCGGTCTGGTGAGCTCCCGGACAAACATTGCTATATCGGCAGGGTGAAGAGCATCCGGATCAGCCAGTTCATCAGAATGCTTCCGAGGAACCTGATGCCGATTGCCAGCAGCAGACCTGCCAAGAGTCCCTGCCGTATGGATACCAGCCGTCCCCGAAAGAACAGCGAATGGGCGATATCAACAGGCCACTTCACCAGGGAGTCCAGGATTGCGGCAAACTGGGATGTCCGGGCAGATCCGGTATAATCCATCACCAGCCTGATAATCAGCAGAATAATAAACAGCATCAGGAAAAACGAGAGAATGGACCACAGAGCCTGGACAATGATGCCCAGCACAATGCCGAGGGAAATTTCTCCCTGTCTGGCCATGGTGGTGAAAATACTGTTGATGATGTTCAGCGTGACCAGAGCTGCAAGGGGAGCAAAATCGATAGCCCCCCGCTGGAGACCGGGGATGCTGCGGAATACATTCAGCAGCGGGTCGGTAAAACGGCAGATCGTGATATAGAGTTCGTTTGACTGCTGCTGTCCCAGGGACATCCAGGAAAGGAATATCCTGATAATAATCAGCAGAGAGAAAATCGAGACGATAAAACTGATAACCGATGCAAATGTCTGCATAGCACACCTCGAAAAAAGTATAGCATAGGAAGATTAACCGTACCAGGCTTCAGTCACTGCCGGGCTCTCCTGAAGCCGCCGGAGCAGTTCCTCGGATACCGCTGTATGCAGCTGGGTTGAAGCTTGGATGACAGTCTCACGGCTGGTTTTCCCGCAGATCAGATGCAGAAAAATGCTGCAGGGCCCGGGATAATCCATAATCATATCCCGCAGGGCGGTTATCCCGTCCTGGGAGCATAACTCCTTCGCCAGCCTGATATGCAGCCGGGTGATGTTTTCCGGCTGCAGGTCCTCCGGGAGCATGACTTCATCCACCAGAAACTTGGTCTCACCCTTCACCGAATCGATTTTACCCTTGAACCCGAGGACCGCATCCGGTTCAACCAGATGCCGGCAGGCCTGCCAGACCCGGGGGAAGAAGGTGAGTTCGATGCTTCCCCGGTAATCCTCAATGACCCCGAAGGCCATGGGATCTCCCTTCCTGGTGACGATGGTCCTCAGGGATTTCACAATGCCCAGCAGGTTCCCCTGCCGCCCCGGGGTGAGCTGCTGCTCGGCGGACAGGTCGATCCTTACCGACTGCTCCCAGATTTCGCGGTATTTGTCCATGGGATGGCCGGAGAAATAGAAACCCAGCAGCTGCCGTTCGAACTCCAGCTTCTCCTTGAGATCAAAGTCGTCAGCTTCGTGCATCTCAAAATTCCCCAGGGATTCCTCATCCTCCATGTCGAAGAGGGACGCCTGACCGAAACGTTCCGCCTCCTTCTTCCTGGCCACGTATTCAGTCGCCCGCTCAAAATTCAGCAGTAAAGTCGCCCGGTTCTCTCCCAGGGCGTCAAAGGCCCCGCAGTGGATCAGTGATTCCAGCACCTTCCGGTTCACCTGCCGCAGGTCAATACGGTTGAGAAAATCCAGGAGGGATCGGTAGTCTCCTCCTTCCCGATTTTCGGCAACGATGGTCTCCACTACGGCGGAGCCGACATTCTTGATGCCGTTGAGGCCGAAGACCACCTTGCCGTCCTTGGCTGTGAAGTATTTCTCCGACAGATTGATGTCCGGAGGAAGCACCTCGATGCCCATACTCTGGGTTTCCGATATGTACTCGGCCATTTTATCCGGATCGTTGATCTCATTGGTGAGGTTCGCCGCCATGAATTCCACCGGATAGTTTGCCTTGAGATAGGCCGTCTGATATGCCAGCACGGAATAGGCGGCGGCATGGGATTTATTGAATCCGTAGCCTGCGAAGGGCTCGAGCATTTCGAACATCTGCGCGGCAAATTCCTTGGAGTACCCCTTCTGCTGAGCCCCCTGAAGGAATTCCACCTTCATCTTTACCATCTCCTCCTCTTTCTTCTTGCCCATGGCCCGCCTCAGGATATCCGCTCTTCCGAGGGAGAACCCGCCGATGATCTGGGCAATCATCATGACCTGCTCCTGGTAGACAATGACGCCGTAGGTGGGCTTCAAGGTCTCCTCAAGATCAGGGTGGGGATAGGAGATCGGGGATGTGCCGTTCTTCGATGCAATGAACTGGGGAATGTTGGCCATCGGCCCGGGCCGGTAGAGGGCGTTCAACGCGATCAGGTCCTCAATGGAGTTCGGCTTTGCCTCCTTGAGCACCCCCTGCATACCTGAACCTTCGAACTGGAACACACAGGCGCTCTTCCCCTCAGAAAGCATCCGGAAGGTGGGCTCATCATCCTCGGGAACTGCATTGATGTCGAAGTCCATGCCCTGGGCTCTGAGCATGTTTTCGGTATTCCGGATGAGCGTAAGCGTTTTGAGCCCGAGAAAATCCATCTTCACCAGACCGCACTCCTCCAGCTGGTCCATGGTGAACTGAGTCGATATCGACCCGGTTTTCGGATCGCGGTAGAGGGGAACGTACTCGGTGAGTCTGTCCCTGCCGATGACTACCCCGGCTGCGTGGGTTGAGGCGTTCCGGCTGGTGCCCTGCAGCTTGATACTTGTGTCGATAAGCTCTTTGTACACGCCGCCGCTGTCATAGAGCTCCTTGAGCTTCGGTTCCTGCTCCAGGGCTTTCTCGATGGATATATTGTGGTCCCGGGGAATGAGCTTAGCAATCTGATCGGCCTCGGCATAGGAGATGTCAAGCACCCGGGCCACATCCCGGATGGCGGCCTTGGCTTTCATGGTGCCGAAGGTAATGATCTGTCCCACCCGGTCGGCGCCGTACCGGCGGTTTACATATTCGATCACCTCCTGGCGCCGCTCAAAGCAGAAGTCGATATCGAAATCGGGCATGCTTACCCGCTCGGGATTCAGAAACCGCTCAAAGAGCAGATCGTACTTCAGCGGATCGATGTCGGTGATGGTGAGGGCGTAGGCAACAATTGATCCCGCACCGGAGCCCCGTCCGGGTCCGACGGGTATGTCCCGGTCCCGGGCCCATCGGATGAAGTCCCAGACAATCAGAAAGTAGCCGGTGAATCCCATGGAGATGATGACGTCAAGCTCATAGTCGCACCGCTTGCGCATGTCTTCACTGACCTCCCCGTAGCGCATCTTCAGTCCTTCGTGAGCAAGATGCTGCAGATATTCATCGGGGGATGAAAATTCCTCCGGAATGGTGTAGTCAGGCAGCAGCGGTCCGGGCAGATCAATGGTGAGACTGCACTGTTCGGCTATTTTGACGGTGTTCTCAAGGGCTTCGGGAACATGGGAAAAGAGCGATGCCATTTCCTCGGCGCTTTTCAGATAGAACTGGTCGCCTTCGAATTTCATACGGTTTGCTTCATTGCGCTTCTTGTTCGTCCCGATGCAGATCATGACGTCCTGGGCTGAGGCATCCTCCTGAAAGATGTAATGGATGTCATTGGCAGCCACCAGGGGAATGCCCGTCTCCCGGGACATCTCGATGAGCACCTGGTTGACCGTCTTCTGTTCAGGAATGCCGTGGTCCTGCAGCTCCAGATAAAAATTTCCCGCACCGAAGAGCTCCTGGTACTGCAGCGCCTTCTGTTTCGCCTCATCCTGACGGCGATTGAGAATCAGCGAGGGGATCTCCCCTGCAAGACAGGCACTGGTGCAGATCAGTCCGTCCCGGCAGCGCTCCAGCAGTTCGTCATCGATGCGGGGTTTGTAGTAGAACCCCTCGGTATAAGCCAGGGAAGCCAGTTCCAGCAGGTTCTTGTATCCCTGATGGTTCCGGGCAAGCAGCACCAGATGGAAGTAGGAGTTGCCCCCTTCCGTTCCGGACTTTATCAGTCGGGAATCCGGGGCGACGTAGCACTCGCTGCCGATGATGGGATTGATTCCGGCGGCCCTGCAGGCTTTGTAGAAGCGCAGAACCCCGAACATATTGCCGTGGTCGGTGATTGCAAGATGCTTCATGCCGAGCTCCTTCGCCCGGTCTACCAGTTTCTTTATCGGAGCGGCGCCGTCAAGCAGAGAAAATTCGGTATGATTATGAAGATGGACAAATTCAGACATATGTTACCTAACCTCGAATTCAAATATACTCAGCCTGCGGAAGCCTTGTAAAGGGGACGGACCTATCGACTGACACTTTTTGTATTCAGCAGGATCAGGGACCGTTCAAAGGCCCTGACGGTCCGGGCAAGCTGAATAGGGGATACCCGTGTTGAATACTCCTGAAGGGTGCGCCGCAGCAGCCGGGAAGTCTGGCGGATTTCCTGGTGATTCAGCGGCAGGGCCTTACTGGTCACTGAGGACTCCACATCCCGGTCGCGGAACACCCCGACAGACGGAAAAGTGGCAGCTGCCCGGTAGTCGACTACGGAGTCCTGGCCGTGGTTGGCAAATACGGTAAAAAGCACAGCTTCTTCGGGATGCTGATAGGGAAATCCGATCTGCTGGAACAGCTGAAAATTTCCCTCCTCGAAATAGATGCGGACCCGGGTCAGGACTTCGGTTCCCTGCAGCATGAGCTTGCCGTCCCTCCGATACAGCCGGATGAGGGGGATCCACCGCGTCTGAAGCCGATGCTTCAAATCCCCCTTCAGCTCGAGCTGAACATTGAACAGGGAAAGCACTGCCGCAAGATTAAGCCGCAGGTCAGGAATGCAGAGGTTCCCGCCGATCGTTGCCTGATTGGTGATGGTGGGGGGGCCGACAGACCTGAGCGCTTTGGCGAGCACCGGGGGGAGGATATGGTGGCCTACCGTAAGGACCCGCTCGAGGGTGGCCGCCGCGCCGATATCGAGGTACCGCTCGGTCCTGTTGATCCGGGTCATCTCCGGTACATGTTTCAGCGAGATGATGTCCCGCGAAAGGGGATATGGATAGGGATAGTATCTGCTCATCAGCCCCGTGCCGCCGGCCCAGAGTGTTGCCTGGGGCTTGCTGCGGCGCAGTTCAAGCAGCTCTGACATGGAGGAAGGGGTGAATACTGTGGGGGATCTATTTTCTCCTGCCATGCCGCCTCCGTCTGCCCCTCAGGGTGCCCGCCTGCTGAACTCCTTGGACGATCCGGCTGGGCTCCAGGCAGGTGCAGGCATTCAGGGAAAATGCCTGAAGGATCTCCTCCGGCTGAGGACTGGTGTTGCCGGAGATGATTCCATGGGTAAGCATCGACTTTGATGCGAAACAGAAGGAACACGGCAGGGCATCTGCCTGGGTGAATCCTTTTTGTATTTCGGTAAAATCCCGTGTCTGGCTGAACCGCTCAAACGTAACGATCTGCCGGCCCCGGATGTCGAAGGCCGGAACCAGGCAGGAGAGCAGGGGCAGATCATTAACCAGTACCACGCAGTTACCGCATCGGCCCCGATCGCAGCCCGGCCGGATGCTCGATATTCCTGAATATTCGGTCAGCAGTTGAAGCAGCGGTACATCCGAGGAAATATGAAGTACTTCCTGTCTGCCGTTCAGAGTGAACTGTATTTTCATTGATCCTCCAGTACGGACAGAATATCCGGGGGAGACAGCGGCAGATTGGTGATGCTGGTATTCAGCGCCTGAGATACCGCTGAAGTGAATGCTGAGGCAAACAGCCCCGAGAGCACCTGTGTCCCTGAAAGAGGGACGGAGCTGCCGCGGCTGATGAACTGAATATCGATTTTCGGCATATACTCCTGGGTGATCCTCTCCCCTACGGTTATCTGCAGGTCCTTGAGAAGCTTTGTTCTGAGATTCGACCGAAGCAGATTTTCGTCAAATAAGGTGCCGCAGTCAAGGGCGCACCAGATACCCCTGAATTCCGGCATGAATGAAATACTGTCGATTTCAACTTCAACAACTACAGCAGCCCAGCAGGCTGTCTCAAAGGGCAGGAATGTGTGAAAGTGCTTTGCCGGTTCATGGGATTTTGCTTTGAATCCCCGTTTGACCACGATCGGAAGGGGCTCCTTGAACCGCTGGCTTTTTATGGACTCGCAGCAGCGTTTAATCAGCGGAGTAATGACTGCAATATCTCTCGAGAGAATATGGGGCCCGGAGTTTGGGAGATTGCTTGTGTCGCCGTAGGCGATCTCGATGTTCTCCTTCGGTATGCCGAGGATCTCGCTGCAGGTCTGTTTCCAGGCATAGGATGCGCCGGAATTGCACAGACTGGTATGGATGGAAAGTCTGCTGTTCTCCTCAAGGCGCACCATAACCGAATACTGCTTCTCCCAGGGATAATTCCTGGAAAATCCGTTGGGGGCATACCCCGCGGAAATTCCGATTCCCCGGAGATATCCGGTAAAGGAAGGGCCTCTGCCGCGCTGGATCTGATTCATGGTGCAGGCGGCATGCTTTCGGTTGAAATCCGATTTTGCTGCTACCCGCTGAATCAGTTCCTCCACCGGCGCAGGCTTCATAGCAGCTCCGTTGAGCAGTCTGATTTTGCTGCTGCTGTAGCGGTTGATCCTCCATTGAGCGGGATTCACCGACAGGTTTCTGCATGCTGCGGAAACCTGGGCTTCGGAACTGAACAGTCCGGCATAGTAGCAGAATCCGTCAAAATGGTATCTCGGCGGGTTGGAAGAATATGTGGTCCTGACGCGGATCCGGTAGGAGTCCATGGGGATATACCCCATAACTCCTGCCCGAAGATGCTCGGTGATCTCCTCGGCGAACAGCGGAAAGGCCCCGAGATCAGCGGTAACCAGAATATCCTCGGCAACCGGATCCCCCTGTGCATTAAATGCCGTCTTCCGGTGAACCGAAACCCTCGGGCTGAGGGCTGGATACCGGTCAATCAGCCGGGCCGGTCTTCCGCTTTTTACTGCCGCCAGGGTGGTCAGACAGCCGTAGAGGGATGGGTATATCAGTTTTTCCCCGTAATTCGGCGAGTAGGCGGTGGGACGGACGACAGTCTTCCGTTTCTGCACGCCGCAGACTTCACCAATGCAGCTTCTGACGTGAAAGGGCCATTGGGTGGATGCGTGAACAATGATACGTTTTTCTTCAGGAATCGTAAGCGCACCGGTCGGTGCGGTGAAGCTGCTTTGTTTTTCCTTCGTTACATAGGTCCGTTCGATGACCTGCTCAGTTTCCGACAGGACGGCATCCGCATCCCCGTGGGATACCGTTGAATCGGTGAATATCCGCTGCTGTTCGAAGTCCGGGGGAAGGGTGTCGAACTGCATAGCTATGGAGGAGGCGCAGACCTGCGCCTGCTCCAGGGTAGGTGCAAAGACCGCCAGGATCGGCTGGCCGGTATACTGAATGATATCATGGGTCAGCAGAGGCATGGTGTCATGCAGAATGCGTACGGCATTGGAACCTGGAATATCATGGGATGAGATCACAACGACTTCCTCCGGGAAACGGGGTATGTCGAGGGAAGTGATCCTGCCCCTGCTGATGGGAGAGCGCACAATGGTTCCATGAAGCATCTCCGGTTCATGCAGGGCGCTGATAAACTCAGTTTTCTGTGCCATACTGCTAAAGTACCACGATTAGGATTGAAACTGCAACAAATTCAAGTACAATAACCGAAAGGAGCTGAAATGAGCAAAGATATTCAGCAGGAGGTGCATAAACTGACCGACACCCTCCTGAGCATGCAGCATGCATACTACAGAGAACAGCGTCCCTTTGTATCTGATCGTGAGTATGACCGCCTCTTTGACCGGCTGCAGCGGCTTGAGCAGCAGTATCCGGAGTACCGGAGGAAGGATTCTCCCACCGCACGGGTCGGATCGGATCTGAGCTCCCAGCTGCCGGAGGTGTCCCACACCATTCCGGTGCTGAGCCTGGATAAAGCCTACAGCAGCAGTGAGGTGAGACAGTGGATGGACCGGACCCGGAAACGGTTCAGTCGGGATCTGAGTTTTGCGGCTGAAGAAAAAATTGACGGAGCGGCGATCGTTCTTTATTATCGGGACGGAGTGCTTGATCAGGCCGTCACCCGGGGAAACGGCTATGTGGGCAACGATGTGACGGGCAACGTGCGCACCATCACCCAGGTTCCCCTCAGACTCACCGACCCGGTGACTGCGGCGGTCCGGGGTGAGGTGTTTCTCGGCATCAGCGACTTTCGCCGGCTTGGAGATCAGCGGGAGACCGGATATGCCAACCCGAGAAACCTGGCGGCAGGGTCGCTCAGGCGGGTGAAAAGCAGTGAAACTGCAAAGATCCCCCTCCAGCTGTGCGTCTATGAGGGCTATATTGAAGGAATATATCTCGCTGACCATGTAGAGATGCTCCAGTATCTTGCCTATTTAGGCCTTCCCCTCAGCCGTCATATCGGCGTGCTGTATCCGCCGGGCAGTGTCCGCCCTGTGGGAAATCAGCATTTCTCCCATTGGAGGAGCATGAGTTTTGATGAGCTGGAGGAATACATCAGGGAGTCAACGGATGCGCGGGAGAGCCGGGACTACGAAATTGACGGACTGGTGTTTAAGGTGAATGAGCTGGCCGCCAGGGAGGAGCTCGGATATACCGGCCACCACCCGAGATGGGCGGTGGCTTTCAAGTTTGAATCTCCTGAAGCGGAGACAGTTATCGAGCGCATAGAGACCCAGGTCGGCCGGACAGGCCGGATCACTCCCGTAGCCCGGGTGAAACCTGTCCGAATTGGCGGCTCGGTGGTATCGAACGTTACCCTCCACAATCAGGAATACATCAGAATGCTTGAAATAGCAGAAGGGGACAGAGTATCAGTGTCAAAGCGGGGGGATGTGATCCCTGCGGTTGAACGGATTGTGGAAAAGGATTCTCAGGCTGAACCCCATTGGGAAATGCCGGAGCTCTGTCCCTCCTGTTCCTCCGGTCTCGAGGAAAAGGGAGCACATCTGTTCTGTGTGAACCCTTTGTGCCCCGGCCAAGTTTTTGAACGGATCCGGTTTTTCTGCGCCAGGGGACAGATGGATATTGAAGGGTTCGGACCGGAGACGATCAAGGTGCTCATCGACCGCGGCCTGCTGAAGGATATTCCGGATATCTATGAAATCGATTATGATGCAGCCCTTGAAGGGGTGGGGGGATTCGGGCAGAAGAAGATAGCCGCCCTGAAACGGGGGGTAGAACTGAGCAGGCGGCAGCCCTTTGCGGCGGTGCTGCCTTCCCTGGGAATTTCCGATATCGGCAGGCATGCCGTTGAGCTTTTCATCCAGGCAGGGTACCGAAGCATCGATGATCTGCTGCAGCTGGCAGAAAACCATGAAGAACAGAAGCTGGCAGAGATCCATGGTATCGGGGAGAAACTGGCATGCTCCCTCGGCCGGGCGCTTCGGGATCCGGTCATGCGCCGGCGGATAGAGCGGCTGCGCAGTGCAGGGCTGTCCCTTTCCCAGGAACAGGAGGACACCGAGGGTTCGGGCGTATTCTCAGGACAGACCTGGTGCGTTACCGGCAGTTTCCGGCAGTATAAGCCGCGGTCCAGGGCACAGGAGCTTATCAAGCGGCATGGCGGGAAGGTGGTCTCTGCTGTTTCAGGCAGTCTGACCCACCTGCTTGCCGGGGAGGCTTCGGGAAGCAAGCTGGAGAAGGCCAGGGCGGTCGGGGCAAGGATTGTGACTGAGGAGGAATTCTCTGGGATGCTCCAGGATGCTGTTCGGAATGATAGCAGTAACCAGTGAAAGACGAGGGGAAAAGAGATTTTTAGTATTCTGTAACTAAAAATATGCATTCCAACTTGATCAATTTTCTGTATAAATGGGTTTATATAAGGAAAAATATGGTGGTCTGGTAGAACTAGGTAGTCAGTCTACTACCGGCAGAGCCGG
>PWKH01000092.1 GCA_003559765.1 Spirochaetaceae bacterium | reverse complement strand
GAACTACTGTCAGGACATGCTGAAGAAGGGAAACTATCCTGCGTTTTTGAAGCAGCGGATTGCCTCAGACCGGGGACATTTGTCGAACCGCAGCGCCTGCGAGCTCATTTCCCGCCTTGATGATAAGCCCAGAACCGTCTACCTGTGCCATTTGTCTGCGCACAACAATACCCCGGAAGCGGTAAGCCGGGGGCTGGCGGGGTCGACGAAGTCTCCCGTTACTGAGTATATTATATGCAGAAGAGGCGAGCTGTACTGCGGGAGTTTGTAAGTCGCCGTTCCGCTTCTGAGGAGGAATAATGATACAGATACAGCACTACACTCTGGATGAGCTGTTTCGCAGCGCAGTTGCTGCCTACGGACCCTCACGGATGTGCGGTATGATTGATGATGAGGGGTATACCTTTGAGCAATGGGGACGGCATGTCCTCGCCCTGCGGAAATTTCTGCTGCAGTCCGGGGTGAAACCCGGGGATGCCGTAGCGCTGCATGGTGAAAATTCTCCGTTATGGACGATGACCTACTTTGCTGCAGTAACCGCTCAGGCTGTTGCTGTGCCGATTCTCAACGATTTCCTTGGAAAGGAAGTATGCAACATCCTTGAACACAGCGAAGCAAAGACGCTGTTTGTTTCGAAGAAATATACCGATAAAATATCTGAATGGGCGAAGGATGACAGCAGCCAGGTGTTTATCCTGGAGGAAATACCCGAGCTGATTCAGGATATCCCCCTCGGCAGTACCGCCGAGGAGTCTGAAGCCCTTCCCCGGGCGGATCGGAATGACCTTGCGAGCATCATCTACACCTCCGGAACCACGGGAATGTCCAAGGGAGTCATGCTTTCCCACGGGAATATCATGAGCAACGGGGAGGTTTCCTCCCGAACCTTCATTGAGCTTAAACCCGGAGAGCGGATGCTGTCGATCCTTCCGCTGTCCCATGCCTATGAATTCACCATCGGCCTTATCCTCGGCATGATCACCGGTCTGGATACCTATTATCTAGGCAAACCGCCCATGGCAAGCATCCTGCTGCCTGCGCTTGAGCAGGTCCGTCCTTCGATCATGCTGTCGGTGCCTCTGCTGATCGAAAAGGTCTACCGCAGCTCGGTGAAGCAGCAGGTGTCGAAGAAGGCGCTGCTTCGGTGGCTGTACCGGTTCGGATTCGGCCGGAGGTTCATCCACCGGAAGGCGGGAAAGAAGCTCTATCAGCGCTTCGGCTCGAACCTGCGTTTCTTCGGCATCGGCGGAGCGCCCCTGGATCCCACGGTTGAGCAGTTTCTGCGGGAAGCGAAGTTCCCCTACGCCATCGGCTACGGACTCACCGAGACCGCTCCCTTAATAGCCGGCTGTGCTCCTTCCTGGACCAGGCTGAAGTCCACCGGGAAAGTGCTTGAGGGGGTGGAAATGCGCATTGCTGACCCCCACCCGAAGACCGGAGAGGGAGAAATTCAGGTGAAGGGCCCCAATGTAATGCTGGGGTACTACAAAAACGAGGAAGCAACCCGGGAGGCCTTCACTGAAGACGGGTGGTTCCGGACCGGAGATCTTGGTATTTTTGACAAGGACGGGTTCCTGTTTATCAAGGGTCGGCTGAAAAGCGTAATCCTCGGAGCCAACGGGGAGAATATTTATCCCGAGGGAATTGAGGCGGTAATAAATTCCTACGATTTTGTGGAGGAGTCCATCGTGCTTCCCTCACCGGAAGGTCTGGTCGCCCGGGTCAAGATAGACCTGGATGCCATGGCTGAACATATCAAAGTGGGGGCGGATCAGGCACAGGCCTATGCGCGGGAGTATGCGGAATCTCTGGTCAGCCGGGTGAACAAGGAGCTGAACGTCAATTCCCGGGTCCGGAAGATGAAGCTTCTGATGGATCCGCTGATCAGAACTCCCACCAAGAAGATCAAACGGTTTCTC
Source organism: Spirochaetaceae bacterium (assembly GCA_003559765.1). Classification (GTDB taxonomy): domain Bacteria; phylum Spirochaetota; class Spirochaetia; order PWKH01; family PWKH01; genus PWKH01. The sequence goes on along the minus strand of PWKH01000092.1, from coordinate 12,907 downwards.
TATCATGATTCGGATGATGAATCAGATCAGCAAAACAGTAATAACCAGAGGAATACATAAGGAACCATACATCATGAACCGTGTCAGTGACCTGCATATACAGGAGATATCACCCCTGGCCCCCCCGAAGGAGATCAAGTCGGAGGTCTGTGCAAGGGAATCCACTCTGGAGCAGATTTCCGGATGGAGAGGGCAGATTGAAGAGATTATCCACCGAAGGGACCGCCGGCTTCTGGGCATTGTCGGGCCCTGTTCCCTCCATGACGAAGCGGGGGCCTATGATTACGCCAGGAGGCTCAAGGAGCTCTCCGCCGAAGTAGAGGACCGGATCCTGCTGATTATGCGCGCATACTTTGAAAAGCCCAGGACGGTGCTCGGGTGGCGGGGCCTGATACTGGATCCCCACCTTGACGGCTCCTACGACATAGAGGAGGGGATCCGTCGGGCGAGAAGGATGCTGCTTACCATTTCAGAAATCGGAATGCCCGTGGGAACGGAGGTGCTGGATCCGATCATTCCGCAGTACATCGACGATCTGATCAGCTGGGCCGCTATCGGTGCGAGAACCACCGAAAGCCAGGTTCACCGGAACTTGGCCAGCGGCCTTACTATACCGGTGGGGTTCAAGAACAGCACCAGCGGCAATCTGAAGATTGCGGTGAATGCGATTAAGTCCTCCATGTACCCGGCCAGTTTTATCGGGGTGGATCCCAGCGGACTGACGGCGGTCTACCGTACCACCGGAAACCCCTCCTGCCATCTCATCCTCCGGGGGGGGAACAGCAGTCCGAACTACTATGAAGAGGATGTGGAGGAGGCGGTCGCCCTGATGGAAAAAGCTGGGGTGGTTCCTTCGGTAATCATCGACTGCAGCCACGGAAATTCAAGCAAGCGATACACCCGGCAGAATCGGGTGCTTCGGTCGGTGGTGGACCAGGTGAGCCTGGGAAACCGCTGGATTTCAGGATTTATGCTTGAAAGCTATATAACGGAGGGAAGACAGGAGGTCCGGGAGGGACAGCCGCTTACCTACGGAATGTCCATTACTGATCCGTGCATTGGGTGGGAAGAGACCCAGCGGATCGTCCGGAAAGCCTATCAGGAACTCGAGAAAGAAGGAGGAGCATGATGAGCAGAAAACGAGCAGGAATTCTTCTGGCTGAAGGTTTTGAAGAAATTGAATCCGTTACGCCCATAGACCTGCTTCGCCGCGGGGGTGTGGAGGTGACGGTGATCGGCGTATCCGATCTTGAGGTGACCGGATCCCACGGCATGCCGGTCCGGACGGATGTGAAACTCGATGATGCGGATACCGATTCCCTGGATGTGCTGGTGCTGCCCGGGGGCATGCCCGGTTCCAGCAACCTCGCTGCAGACGACCGGGTCAATATGCTGGTGAGGCAGTTTGCCGCCCAGGGTAAGCTTATTGCCGCTATCTGCGCCGCACCGGCTCTGGTCCTCGCACCCTTGGGGGTGCTTGACGGCAGACGGGCAACCTGCTATCCCGCCATGAAGGAGCGGGCTCCCGGAATTGATTTTTCAGATGAAGGGGTGGTGAAGGACGGCAATATCATTACCGGTCAGGGCGCAGGAAAAGCCGCAGAGTTTGCCCTGGCTGTTCTGGAAGCTCTTGAGGGCAGAGAGACTGCCGAGAAGATCGGCAGATCAATTCTTCTGGATTAAGCAGTTCAGAAGTGAAAAAAGACGGCTTTGCCTGACGGGGCAAAGCCGTCGGTGCGTCATGCCTTCGGGGGTGTGACAATCAGGTCCTTCAGATAGGGTTTGTTCTCCAGGTCCTGCTGCAGCCGTTCATGCCGTGATTTGTTCACATATTTCGGACTCTCAAAATTGTAAGTGAAGTTGGTGTGAATGTCATAGGTGCCGTTAAGCAATGCGTAGGTATCCTCAGTCATCACCAGTTCCTCATCCGTGGGAATCACAAATATTCTGATCGGAGAGTCGGCGGTTGCGATATCAATTTCGCCGTTCCTGCACTGTCCCTGGTCGTTTTTCTGCTGATCAAGGCAGATGCCGAGATGGTCAAGTCCCGTCAGAGCCCCCCGCCTGATATGGGGAGCCATTTCACCGACCCCTGCGGTCATGACGACGGCATCTACTGAACCGAGGGCTGCGGCATATCCGCCGATGTACCGCTTCAGCCGATGGCACTCCATGTCTATTGCCAGTCTGCACCGCTCATCCCCCTGAGCAGCGGCATCACGGACGTCTCTGCGGTCGCTGAACTTTTCGGTAATTCCGAGGATACCGCTTTTCTTGTTCAGTGCGGTATCAATATCCTTGATATCCATGCCGACCTGGGTAATCAGGAAGTTGATCACCGCCGGGTCCACATCACCGCTTCTCGTGCCCATTACAAGCCCTTCCAGGGGAGTAAGCCCCATGGAGGTGTCATAGGAGACTCCGTTCTTCACCGCGCACATGGACGCCCCGTTTCCGATATGAGCGATAATGAGATTGGTTTCCATGGGATCTTTTCCCAGCAGGGCTGCAGCCCGCTTGGCGGTATACAGATAGCTTGTCCCGTGAAATCCGTAGCGGCGCACATTGTGCTCTTCATACCATGCATAGGGCAGAGCGTACATATAGGTGTGCTTCGGCATGGTCTGATGCCATGCAGTGTCCATGATGGCGCAGTGGGGCACATCGGGAAGCTCCTGCTGAGCAGCTCGGATGCCGAGGATGTTCGGCGGATTATGAAGGGGTGCCAAATGAGTCAGGGACTCAAAGATATTCAGCACCTGTTCATCAACAATAACGGATTTTACGAAATGTTCACCGCCGTGGACTACCCGGTGACCGACTGCCCTAATTTCAGAAATGCTGTCAAGCACTCCGTAATCTGAATCCAGGATCATCTTAACGATCAGCTGGATCGCCGCTTTGTGGTCAGGACAGCTGATTTCTGATTCATACTGATCCCGGTCCTTTGCCGCATGTTCCATTGTGGAAACGTTCTGTCCGATTCGTTCGATTACGCCTACCGCCAGCACTTCCTGACTGTCCCAGTCAAAAATCTGGTATTTGGCAGAGGAACTGCCGCAGTTAAGGGTGAGAATTACCATGAATAAACCTCCGGTTATGATTTACATGCATGTATCAGAATGGAAGTGAGCATTCTGTTCCTTGGATTCTTACATGGATAGATAAAAAATTCAACATTGGCTGAAGCAGAATAGGAAACTCCGGCGTTTCAAGGGTATATGAGAACCCTGATGACAGTCCTGCTGCTGCTGTGCCTTCCGGAGGGAATATTCGCCGAGGAACTGCGATTTACCTACCGGCAGTCTTCCTCCTCCAGATTGATAACCCTGCTGTGGGAGGATTCGCCCTGGGGAAACGGCGAACTCAGCCTGATTGAATCTCCCGAAGGAGATGCGGAGACAGGTTTCCGCTTCAGGACTGAGGGGGAATGTGAATTTGCCCTGGGCAGATTCGTCTATGCCGGTCCCCTGAGACTGCTGATCACCCCCTCCGGGGTGATTATGCCCGAGGACCTTGCAGGAGGGAGGCGCTGGTCTGTCTACCGGGGAGAGCTGTGCTCCGGCAGAGCGGCCGCCGGATTCACCCTGGCGGGCAGCCGGCAGCAGTTGGACGGATTTCTGGATCTGGAGCGCTCTCTTGCCGGAGGAGCGGCGGCCTGGAGCAGCGGCGGAATGTCTGCCGGGACTGCCCTGGCCTTTCGCTGGGGTGAGCCTCGGCTCAGCGTGCCGTGGTGGAGATACCGGCAGGCGCCTGCCGCAGGAGCACAGCTGATGCATCTGGTCTGGGCTGCTGCTGAGCGTTCCTCCCTGCAGCTGTCGCTTGCCGGCGCATGGAGCGGGGGCAGACTTCAGCCGGTCAGCTGGATGCTTCAGACTGCAGGCCGATGGGAAACTCCGGTGCTTTCTGTCCAGGCAGGAATACTGTATCTCAGGCCGGATACGCCCTTCTGGAATATCCTGGGGGAGGAGGCTGATTACCGCTTCCGCATTGAAGGGGAGCTTGCTGTGAACCTCCCAGGTCCCCTGGCAGCGAGCGCTTCCGGTGTATGGAAGCTCGAGCCGGTCCCTCCCTGGCCGAAAGGACCGCACCTGCCGGGGAAGGCGTACTCAGTAAGCCGGCTGACCGGCAGCTGGGATTCCGCTGAGGTGTCGGCAGGCTGGAAGAACAGGCTCACCTGGGGTGAAGGTGCTCCCGTGGCCGAAGAGGAAATCATCCTGGAAGGATCTGCAGAGACAGGCGCCCTGAAGGCGGAACTTGAACTGAGCAGCTCAGGCGTCGGAGGAACATGCACCGCAACGTGGAGAAACACCAAGATCTCCCTCGCGGCTTCCCTGGAGGGGGACGAACTCAACGCATCAGTAACCGCAGAACAGAAGCTTCCCTGGGGGGAGGTTTCCCTTGCTTATGACAGCAGCGGGATCAGCATCACCGCAGAGGCCTCAGGGGTGCTTTATTCCAGATAGACGATTTCCCGCTCAAGCAGGATTCCTGTCTCCTCCTGTACCCTGCTGCGGACAAAGTCAATGAGCTTTTTGATCTCGCCGGTGGTGGCTGAACCGGTATTGATAATAATGTTTCCGTGCTTTTTTGATACTTGAGCTCCCCCCACGGCATATCCCTTCAGGCCGATTTGCTCAATCAGTTCTCCTGCAGTAATTTCAATTCCGTCGGGATTCCTGAAAACTGACCCGGCGGAGGGATAGGAGTAGTGTCCCCGCTTTTCCCGTTCGCTTCGGGCTCTGGAGATCCTGCTGACAATTTCCGATGTTTTTCCGGGAGTCATTCTCAGAGCGGTCTCCACGATGATGTCGCTGGTTTGAAAGGGAGAGCATCGGTAGGCAAAGGGGGCATCTCCTCTGTGGAAGCGGCGCAGATACCCCTCCGAATCAATGTAGTCCACCCAGTCGATGAGCGAACAGATTTCCTGGCCGAAGGAGCCGGCATTGCAGGCGACTGCTCCGCCGATCGTTCCCGGAATGCCCGACAGGTATTCCAGCCCCGACAGCATCAGCGCGGTAGTGCGTCTAATTGCCTGCTCCAGCCTGATTCCTGCTTCAGCACAAACATACAGTCCCCTGACGGTCATGCGGTTCATATGCTTCATGTCGATGATGCATCCTGGATAGCCTGCGTCGTCTGCCAGAATATTCGAACCTGCCCCCATGACGGTATAGGGTATGCCGGCCTCCCGCAGCCGGGGGATAAGCTCCGTAATGTCCCGGAATAACCGGGGATACACTGCCGCGGCCGCCGGTCCGCCGGTCCGGATAGTGGTGAGACTGCTCAAGGGGATATCAAAGTGCATTTCGCCTTTGATGTTGATTTTTTGCAGGGTTTCTCTTACATTGGTACACACATCTACTATCATACGCCAATACATGAATCATGGTAAAGGGCATAGAGGAAACTATGAACATTTTTTTATATAACACGATGAAGCGGGGCCTTGAGGAATTTATTCCCATTGAAGACCGGTCCGCCGGTATGTATGCCTGCGGCCCGACGGTGTACAACTATGCCCATGTGGGGAATCTGCGCACCTATGTGTTTGAAGACGTGCTGCGGCGCGTCCTGGAATACGCGGGGTATCAGGTGAATCATGTCATGAACGTTACCGATGTCGGACACCTGACCGACGACGAGGATGACGGAGAGGACAAGATGCTCAAGGCCTCCCGGGAGACCGGCAGAAGCGTGTGGGATATAGCACAGCATTATACCGATGTTTTTTTTGCCGATATTGAAAAACTGAACATCAGAAAGCCCCATGTGATCTGTCGTGCAACAGAACATATTCAGGACATGATTGCCCTGGTTGAACGGCTTGAAGACAGCGGATACACCTACAGCGCAGGGGGAAACATCTACTTCAGCATTGACGCCTTTCCTGAGTACGGACGGCTGGCGAAGCTGAACCTGGAGGAGCTTCAGGAGGGAGCCAGGATTGAAGTTGACGAGAATAAACGCAATCCAAAGGATTTCGTCCTGTGGTTCACTAAATCAAAGTTTGAAAACCAGGTCATGATCTGGGATTCTCCCTGGGGGAAGGGCTATCCGGGGTGGCATCTCGAGTGCAGCGCCATGAGCATGAAGTATCTCGGAGAGCAGTTCGATATCCACTGCGGAGGTACTGACCACATTAACGTGCATCACACCAATGAGATTGCCCAGTCTGAGGCGGCTACGGGGAAGCAGTGGGTGAAGTACTGGTGCCACGGCGAGTTCCTGCTGGATGATACCGGCAAGATGTCCAAATCCAGGGGGGAGTTTCTGACCCTTGAGCTGCTGATGAACCAGGGCTATGATCCCCTGGACTACCGGTATTTCTGCCTCAACGGCCACTACCGTTCGCAGCTCCGCTTTTCCTTTGAAGCCCTGGACCAGGCCCGTAAAAGCCGGGAGAAGCTCGGCGGGTTCATCCGGGAGCTGCTGAAGCAGTCGGCTCAGTCACCTGAGACTGCGGAACTGGGAGAAGAAGCTCTCGGATATCAGGAGAGATTTGAATCTCATGCGGGAAATGATCTGAATATGCCCCGATGCCTTGCTGAAGCATGGAAACTGGTGAAAAATCAGCAGGTGAGCCCTGAGGAAAAACTAATGGTGCTCTACCGGATGGATCGGATCCTCGGTCTGAAGCTTCAGGAAATCAGCGGGGAAGAGGAAAATGACCTCGATGAAGACTCCGCTCGCCTGATTAAGGAGCGGGAAGCGGCCAGATCGGCAAAACAGTTCTCCCGGGCTGACGAAATTCGTGATATATTGGAGTCACGGGGAATCGAAATCAAGGATACACCCTCCGGCACAGTCTGGAGAAAAAGAGTGTAACCTTCTAAGGGCAGCGTTGTTAAAATTATGGAAGTAAAAAGCAGCGGTTATGAGTCATTCCAGCGTGTATACAAGGACGTGTTTCCAGTAATTATGAGGGTGGCTTATCATGTGACTTATAATGTTGATGCAGCTGAGGATATATGCCAGGAGGCGTTTATCCGTTTTTATAACCGCGGGATTACCTTTGCATCGATTGATGAGGCGAAATACTGGCTCATCCGGGTCACGAAAAACCTCTCAATCAATTATGTGAAGCGCAAGGGCAGGGAACAGGCTGCTTTTGACCGAATCAAGCGGCAGCCGCTGCCGTCGATGAAGACCGGCGAAGACCAGGTGCTGGGAGATGAGACGAGGGAAGTGGTCCAGCGTGCGATCCAGCAGCTGCCGGAAAAACTGAGAACGGTCTTAATTCTGAAGGAGTACGGAGATCTGAATTACCGGGAAATCGGTAAAATTCTTCATATTACCGAGAGTAATGTGAAGGTGAGAGCCCACAGGGCGAGACTCCAGTTGCTGAAGTTGATTGACCAGGAGGAAATACATGTGTCTTGATGATCAAGTCCTATCATCATATATAGACGGAGAGCTCCAGGAACCCTGGAAAACCCAGGTCGAGGAGCACATCTCGCATTGCAAAAGCTGCAGGGAGCGGTATGAACAGTTCGCCCGTCTTGACCAGACGCTCTTTGAAACCAGGATTCAGAATGATGAGTTTACCATGCACCAGCAGCGGGTATGGAAGTATCTGGAAAAGACCTGTATGCCTTCCCAGCCGAAGCGGTTCCGCCATAAACGGTTCGCTTTCTCCGGTCCCGCCATGGCGGCTGCAGCCGCAGTGATGGTAGCCTTGATTGGAGTCAATATCTACCTTGTCCGCGGAACGGACTCCCCGTCGACGGGCGGTGAGCAGGGAATTCCTACCCTGACTGCTGAACAGAATCAGATTCCCCTGACCGGAGAGGCCGATGATTCGGTGATAGCGGTTAGCGCCCGGGCACATCGCACCTCAGCGATTGCTCCCCAGGAACTGTCGGTAGATGAACTGCTCTTTTTGCTGGAGCAGAAGGGGTTTGAAGTGGAGCTGAAGCGCAGCGACGCTACCACGCCGGTGCATTCCTATGAGACCGGTTCTCCTGCGCAGGAGGAGGAAACCTCTGGAGCAGCCCGGTATGACGCTGCGTCAACGCAGGAAGCAGAATCAGATGATGATGCAGAAGATCAGGAGAATCAGGAATCAACTGATCAAGATGATGACGGCTGGAGTGACTGGGACTAAGAAATAGAGAGTGCAGCTCACACCAGAAGTGAACACTGACTTACTGAACTAGGTGGTGTTTTCATATAGGGAGCCGATACGGCAGTTTCCATACGGATCTGCTGCATTGGCTCCCTTTTTTTTGGAATACGTTTCGGATGCACCGAGCCCTGCCGGCCAGACAGCACATACAGGAAAAAACTTCCTACGGGATCAGTTTCAGCTCCCGGGCTGCGGCGACAGCCTTTGTACGTTTGGTGACTCCGAGTTTTCCAAAAATATTACTGATATGCCATTTCACTGTTCCTTGGGAGATGAACAGCGATTCTCCGATGTCATCATTGGACAGTCCCTGACCAACAAGTTCGAGGATCTCAATTTCCCGAACAGTCAGCGGTTCGATCAGACCAATTGATGTCCGGGACAGCGCTTCCGATGCAGCCGGATCAGCTGCACTGACGGGAGCAAGGTGATCGGCAATGCGGCGGGTAAAAACACGGATATCGGTGCTGTTTATCCGATTTTTACTACCTGCGGTTACTCTGGTAAAGACTGGAATGAGTTTTGCTGCATGATCAAGGAACAGCTGGAATATGTGATTTTCTGACCCGATCTCAAGGGCCAGCAGCAGTGCTGATTCTGCCTGTTCCATGCGGCCGCTGAGTTCATGCAGGCGAGCCTCTGCCAGCAGAGTCTCCAGCAGCAGATGTGCCTGTCCGCCCTGGAAAGCTCTGGAGCGTATGATGCCCAGCAGAGTCTCCGGTACGGATACATCCTCTGATCCTGCCAAGCGGGCTTCAGCCAGGGCGAGATAGGCGGGCTCATACCCATGCGGAATGTCTGAACTGCAGGAAACCCCTGACTGGTTCAGTATCCGCTCTGCTTCTGCAGACTGGTTCTGTGCGATGAGGATTTTCGCTTTCCAGACAAGTGCCGGTAGGGTTACAAAACGGGGGAGATGCACCTCGTAATCCAGGGATTCTATCTCCTGAATCAGCTGCATGGCCTGATCGAACTGGCCTCGCGAGTAGAGCAGAGCAGCCTTGAACAGACAGTTCCACCCGTAGGAAGGTCTTTCACCGTAACCGATATACAGGGCCCGTTCAATACACCGTTCAGCCTCCTGCAGACTGCCCTGCACCCGGTGCAGCTCTCCAAGCAGTGACCACAGCAGGCCTACCCGGGCAAGCCGGGACAGCCCTTTTTCATGGGCCGAAGAGATCAAGGCGCTGAGCAGCCGTTCTGCTTCAAGAATATTTCCCATGTAGTAGAGGCATGCGGCGGTCTTGAACTGCGTCGTAAGTCCCATGAAACTGCTGCCTACGTTCCGGCACTGTCTTTCAGCTTCCAGATACAGGGGATATGCCCCCAGGGCGTTTCCGGAGAACAGCTGTGCATCCCCTGCATAAATCGCCGCACGCATCCGCCAGGGAGCGTCGTCGGGGGCAAGCAGCAGCTCAGCACGGTTGCGGCACGATTCGGCATGATTAAAATCATAATGATACACCCCGTAGAAGGATTGTATCACGCAGTACATAGCTTCAAATGCTGCAGCAGGAGGATCTGCGCTGATAAGCTGACGGGCAGTCTCGAGATATTCCCGGGCATCCTCTTTCCCAGAATAATTCAGGCAGTACAGCGCTTTGTACAGCACTAAACGGGGATACGTATTCAGTATGTTCTTTGGAAGTGCTTCCATGCACCAATTGAGCAGCCCCGGTCCGTCGGAAAAGAGGATCTTGTCATGATATACATCCAGCAGTTCAGCAACCTTTTCATAATGCCTGTTTTCAGCGGCATGACGGACAGCTTCGCCAGGCTGATCTGACTGCAGAAACCATTCAGAGGCACGCAGATGCAGCTGGGATGCCGTATCTGGTACCTGTTCTGCAGCCTGGAATCTCAGCAGATCAGCAAACAGCTGATGGTAGCGGTACCAGATGCCGCAATCATCCATGGGGATAATATACACATTGTTACGTTCCAGAGAGCTGATCAGCTCTGAGCTGTCATTCCGATCCATGACTGCATCGCATAATGACGGGCAGAACTGATTGAAAACCGATGATTTCAGCAGAAAGTCCTGCACATCAGGGGGCTGATGAGAAAAAATCTCTTCAGTGAGAAAATGGAGAATATGCCGGCTGCTGCCGTTAAAATTTCTAATGAACTCATTCGGATTCTGTACCGACTTCAGGGAAACGGCAGCAAGCTGAATGCCGGCTATCCAACCTTCAGTTTTTTCGCAGAGTACAGCCAGCTGTGTTTCATCCAGTTTCGGAAGGGCATCTTTTCGGGTAAAGAGATGAGCCGTTTCGGACGCTGAAAACTTCAAGTCATTAATTCTGATTTCCTGAAGCAGGTGTTTTGCTCGCCACCTCGATAACGGCCATGGGGGATCAGATCGGGTTGTCACCGCGACATGAAGGGAGGGAGGAAGGTTTTCGATAAAGAATATCATCTGGTTATGTATTTCAGTGTGATTGATATGATGGAAGTCATCAAGTATCAGAAACCATGGGTGATCAATGGAAAACAGATCATTCAGCAGGGGAGTGAGTATTGCCTCAAAGCCCCGGTCTGTCTGAAAGGTAAGTTCCTGAGAGCGCAGGGCTTCCAGCGGAGCTTTGCAGATATCAGGATGAATATGCTGCAGCGCAGAAAGCACATGAATCCAGAACCGTTCCGGTTCATTGTCAGATTCATCAAGTGAATACCAGGCAGTTTGTGACTCCCTGCCGGAAATCCAGCTTCTGATCAACGTCGTTTTCCCGTATCCTGCGGGAGCCGAGACCATAGTGATTTTTCTGTGAAACTGGTCATGGGTGATGAGATGTGCATCCAGATGTTCAAGTATGTGCTGACGTTTCAGGAGGTCCTTTCCGGAGGGAGGAATACTAGTCTTTATCCGCAGTATCTCACCGATCATGTTTGTCTGTCCTTTCCCTGCTTTGACAGGGATAACTTCCGGTACCATATTCCCTGTTCGATAATTTTTCCATCTCTGATCAGTTTTGCCAGAAGTGCAGATTGCTTGAGGGAGGAGCACATCCCTGATTCAATCATGCGGTTCAGGGCATCGGGACCCTGATCTGCAGCCTTCAGCACCTGTCTGCTTTCAGCCTCCAGATCAGCCCCCGGAAGCGGCTTTCCCTGAAGCCCGTACTGCCGCAGCAGTGAATACCCCGTCCGGCTAGTTTGAAACGTGTAGAATCCCCGGCCTGTCAGGGAATCCCGTTCAATATATCCTCCTCTGTCCAGCAGTGCAATGCCGCCGTGGGCCTGAGCGGCATCAAGCCCGGTAAGATCGCAGATCTCCGCCATGGTATGATATCCGAAGGAAATGTAGCGGAGAATCTCTACTGCCGTATCAGTAAGAGCCGGATTGCTCCGGTTTCCTGCTGCAGGGGTGCGTTCCCATTCCCGGGTTCCGTAATACGCCGGCTTGCTGAAGGGAGTCAGCACCAGAGCGGAAATCAGCCCGGTGAAAAATCCAGCCATTCCCACATGCATGTATGCATCGACATGGAACAGCCCCAGAAGATCAGCGGCGGTCAGCACGGTCATCAAGGCAATGCTTAATACGGTTGACCACAACGCGGCCGCAGCTGTGAACCTTCTCCAGTACAGACCCAGGACCATGAGCAGTGCGGGAGGTCCAAGCCATGCATTCGCAAATGCAAAAAGAATCATCGGCCCTCCGGGATAGAAGCACAGCGCCCAGACCATCAGTCCCAGAATAAGCAGGATAACTTTTGACGGAATCAGCAGCTGTTTGGATGTTGCTTCGGGCTTGAATTTGCGCTGATACAGATCTCTAACAGCGACAGATGCTGCCCCGATATGTGCGGTCGTTGCCGTAGAAATTCCGGCGGCAAGCGGGACTAAAAGCAGTACCGAACTGATCAGCAGGGGGACCCGTCTGAGAAAAATTCCGTAGGCAGCAGAAGCTTCAAGAAATCCCGCATCCGAGAGCAGTTCAGGAAATGCCGCCCGGCTGTATGTTCCCACCAGCAGCAGGGGAAGATAGATGAGCACAGAAAGGAGGATGCCTGCCAGGATAAAGGAGTTCCTGGCAGCCTGCTCAGTTCTGCATGAAGCGCTTCTCAGCCAGTAGTAATTATTCCCCCAGACGAGAAACGATGCGAAGAGAAATACGGAGGTTACTACACTGGGAAAGGTGAGGCTCATAACCGGAAGCGAACCGGCGGCTCCAGAGGTCCAACCCTCCGGCCATTGTTCGGTTACCCAGGTGAGCCCTCCGAAGTATGAACCCAGGGAGAAGAGAATCAGCGGAACCGCAGCCGCTCCGAGAGCGAGCTGTATGAAATCAGTGAAGGTAACTGCCCAGAACCCGCCGATGTAGGAAAACAGCAGAAAAACAAAGAAGATAATCGATACGGTTGCCGGCAGGGGAAGTTCAATAAATCCGCTGATCACTGCGGCAATGGAAACTACGTTGTTAGCCATGATGCCCGTCAGCCCGATTATGGTACCGAAAGTGACCACCGTTCTGACCTGCCCGTTGAAGCGGAGCTCAAGCCATTCAGGCAGCGTCTGAGCACCGCACCGCCGGATAAAAGGGGTAAACCATATCCCGTAGAGCACCAGTCCGCCGATGCTGAATATCAGCTGGTTTGCGAATGAAGGCCAGAATCCGTAGAGTACCGCCATGCCCGGGACTAAGGTGATACTTGTACCGGCAAATCCGATGGATGCAACACCGAAGAGGTTGAGCAGGGAGCTTATCTGCCTGCCTGCAAGCAGATAATCAGAGGCATCATGAACCCGTTTTCGGGCGCGCACCCCGACGTATACCAG
>PWKH01000021.1 GCA_003559765.1 Spirochaetaceae bacterium | reverse complement strand
TTGCTGCAGATAATCCGGACGACGCCGTGCCGGCGGATTACCTTGCATCCATCGCATATCGGTTTCACACTTGCTCTTACTTTCATCGTTTGCCTCTTTACAGGTTTCTTGACTTAATCTTACCTTTACGGACAAGCCCGTCATGATGATGCATCTTCATATGACCTTCAATCTGGGACACCGTATCCAGGGCCACCCCGACCATAATAATCAGGGAGGTTCCTCCGATCAGCATCGCCACCGAACCGGGGAACGCAAAGAACCGCTGCACCAGTGTCGGGATTACGGCAATGAAGGCCAGAAACAGCGCACCAGGCAGCACGATCCGGTTGAGCACCCGGGTCAGATACTCCTCAATCCGCTCCGACCGGATGCCGGGGATCGATCCTCCGTTATCTTTAATCTGCTTTGCAATCTCTATCGGATTCAGGGTCACCTGAGTATAGAAGTACGCAAAAAAGATGATCAGAAACGTGTATATGAACACGTAGGGAGTACCCTGCGGGTTCATCCACCGGCTGAACCGGGCCAGCCAGGTGATCTCAGGTCCCAGGGACGTCGCAATCTGCAGGGGAAACGCCAGAATCGACGATGCAAAAATCACCGGGATAACTCCAGACGGATTGATCTTGAAGGGAATGTAGGTGCTTTGGGCGCCGTACATTTTCCTCCCGACAACACGCTTGGCGTAATGAACCGGGATCTTTCTCTGACCCTGCTGTTCATACACGACCAGGGCAATTACCACCACAAACATAGTCGCTACGATGATGACGACCACGGGGTTCAGCATCCCGTCACGTACTGTCCGCAGCAGCGTAAACACGGCATTGGGCATCCGTGCAACAATCCCTGCGAAAATCAGCAGCGATACCCCGTTTCCGACACCCCGCTGGGTGATCTGCTCACCCATCCATACGAGGAACATCGTACCGGTGGTAACTGTCAGCATCGCAATGGGCGCGTAGGCGCTCATCGGTATGGTTATGGCATCCGGAATGGACCGGGCGTATACCGTTACTACATATGACTGTATCAGACAGACGACAATCGTTCCGTACCGAGTATACTGCTGGATCTTCTTCCTGCCCCCTTCCTCCTGGCTGATGCGCTTCAAACTCGGAAATACGAGCAGCAGCAGCTGCATGATAATCTGCATGGAGATGTAGGGCATAATACCCAGCATGAAGACGGAGAAGTTCGTAAACGCCCCGCCCGAAAAGAAGTTAATATACTCTGTCAGACCGATTGCTCCAGTGGTCTCCTGGGCCATAAAATAGATCTTCAGCGCGTTTACATTAATTCCAGGTATCGGAAGGGCCACCCCGAGTCTGAATATGGACAGCATCAGAACGGTAAAGCCGATCCGGTTCCTGAGATCTTTCATTCTGTAAATATCAATTAACACATTGTTAGCCATCGATCCCAATCCCGTTTATTTTTTTACGCGGTTATGCCTGAACTGCTCCGCCGGCCTTCTGCACTTTCTCAGCAGCAGCGGCAGAAATTGCAAGGCCCTGAACGGTAACCTTCTTATCCAGCTCTCCGTCGGAAAGAATCTTCACTTGAACGTCCTTTCCCTTGACAATTCCCTTTTCCTTCAGGGTCTGGAGGGACACCACATCCCCGTCAGCAAACTTTTTCGCTACTTCGGCCAGAGAAACAGGCTGGAAGATGTGCTTATGCCGGACATTGGAGAATCCTCTCCGGGCAGTCCGCCGGTACAGCGGCATCTGGCCGCCCTCAAATCCCGGACGTACGCCTCCGCCTGAACGGGACTTCTGCCCGTCATGCCCCCGTCCGCAGGACCGTCCCTTCCCGGAACCGTTCCCGCGGCCGACGATATGTTTCTTTGTTCTCGCCCCTGCGGGCGCTCGTAAATCAGCCATATCAATCAATCTCCTCGACCTTCACCAGATGTGATACAACATTCACCATTCCGAGTACGGAAGGAGTTGCTTCATGTTCAACCGAGCTGCCGATTTTTCCCAGTCCAAGTGCCTTTACGGACTTGCGCTGATTGGGCTTGCTCCCGATTACGCTTCGGACCAGAGAGATCCGTACTTTCTTTGCAGGTTTCTTCTTCGCCATTGACTAACCCCACATTTCGCTGATTGTCGTACCGCGGGCTTTCGCCAGTTTGCCGGCATCGTAGAGATTCTCAAGCCCCTGAAACACCGCCTTGGTAATGTTGATGGTATTCTTGGATCCGAGGGACTTGCACATGACGTCATGCACGCCGCAGGCATCCATGATCGCACGGACCGGTCCTCCGGCAATAACTCCGGTACCGGGTGCACCGGGCATCATCAGCACCTTGGCACTTTTGAATTCGCCGGTAATCTCATGGGGAATGGTAACCCGCTTCAGGGGAACCGTAATCATGCTGCCTTTTGCTTTATCAATGCTCTTGCGGATCGCTTCAGCAACATCATTGGCTTTACCGAAACCGTACCCAACCCTGCCGTTCTGATCACCGACCACCGTCAGTGCGGAAAAGGAGAACCTGCGTCCGCCTTTCACCACCTTGGCTACTCTGTTGAGCTTTATCAGTTTTTCTACGTATTCTTTTTCCATATTCCGTTCCACCATATCCCCCTAAAACTTTATCCCGGTTTTTCTCGCACCGTCGGCAACGCTTTTGACAATACCGTGAAAGAGAAAACCGTTGCGGTCAAATTTGACGGTTTCGATCTTTTTCTCCTTCAGCCGCTCGCCGATCACCGTACCGAGCTTTTCGGCGTCAGACACATTGTTCTTCAATGTCTTCATTTCCGGTTCAATGCTGCTGGCCGATACCAGGGTACGGCCCGCCACATCGTCAATTGCCTGGACATACAGATGCTTGTTGCTCCGGTACACGCTCAGCCGGGGACACTGGGGTGTTCCGCTGACGGTTTTACGGATATGGTTCTTTCTTCGCAATCGCCGTTTTTGTTTATCCAACACTCTTTTCATCGCTCTACCCTATATTATTTTGCACCAGACTTACCGACTTTCCGCCGAATGCGCTCTTCTTCATATTTCACACCCTTGCCTTTATAGGGCTCCGGCGGTCTGAGTGAACGGATTTCCGCACAGGCCTGTCCGACCTTCTGCTTGTCTATTCCTGAGACTACAACCTTGTTCGGGCCGTCGGTGGTGATGGTCAGGTCATCATTGATAACATATTCAATCGGATTTGAATACCCGAGATTCAGCAGCAGGGTCTTTCCCTTCACTTCCGCCCGGAATCCGACTCCGTTAATCTGCAGAGCCCGGGTAAACCCCTGGGATACTCCGATGACCATATTGGAGATCAGCTTTCGGTACAGCCCGTGATAGGACCGTGCCTGCTTGGAATCATTCTTCCGCTCCACCGTGATCACATCATCCGTGACGCTCACCTTTATCCCCGGGGCTATATCCTGAGAGAGTTCTCCCTTGGGCCCCTTTACGGAGACTGCGGATTTATCAACGGCAACCGTCACGCCCTTCGGTACTGCAATAGGTAACTTTCCAATACGAGACATACTATCCTACCTTACCACACAGAACAGATCAGCTCGCCGCCGACCTTTCTCTCAGAAGCTTTCCTCCCGGTTATAATTCCGCCGGAGGTAGACACAATCAGCACGCCGTGGCCGTTAAACACCCTCGGGAGGGTCTTGTATCCCTTGTAGATCCTCCGCCCGGGAGTGGAAATTCTTTCCAGCCCGTGGATAACCGGTTCGTTCTGCTCGTCATACTTCAAAAATACCCGGATATAGTTTATACCATCCTTGGTCACCTTCTTGAAGTTCTTAATATATCCTTCATTCTTGAGAATTTTAACAACCTGGAGCTTCATCTTTGAAGTATGGATGTCTACCTTCTCATGCCTTGCCTTGCTACCATTTCGAAGCATGGTCAACATATCAGCAACAGGATCACTTATCG
>PWKH01000047.1 GCA_003559765.1 Spirochaetaceae bacterium | reverse complement strand
TCAGATCTTCGGTCATGGTTATATCCTTATCGTTTAGATTTGCTGAACAGGGAGCTGAAAAACCGCTTGACCGCCAGCCAGATGCGGAGCAGAAAGCCGGGATTGCGCAGCCGATCCACCCGTGAGAGGCCGCTGCTCAGCTCCCCCGCGGTAAGCGGTCGGCGGTAGAGGTTCTCGTCAATTTCAAGCTGGATTTTCTCTGCCTCATCCTTGGTGTAGACTACCCGGACATCGACGGTCTGCCATCCGAGCAGTTTCACCGATTCAAGGCGCCGCTCTCCGGCAATGAGTTCCCGTTTTTCATTAATTACAATCGGATTCATCAGTCCATGGGCTTTAATGCTCTCAGCTAGCTGAGTGATATCCCCCAAATCACGTCTGATGCGATGTTTTACTTTTATTTCATCCACACGTACCTGCATGCACTCTTAGTAAATGCTGTTCGGTGACTTTTGTCAAGAAAATAACGCCGAATTATCCTATGAGACTGCCGCTGTTTTGGGTATACTATACCGAGGAGGGAACATGGAGCGTATACTGATTGTGCTTGCGGGCATACTTGTGCTGTCTGCAGGCTGCAGTAGAGATGATCAGCCCCTGGAGCGGATGTATCCCTCCGAGGCGTTCTATGAACCTGGGCAGGATCCGGTAACGATGATGAGCGATCAGCAGAACGAAGTGCACCTCTATGCAGACCGGAGGGTGTCCCTTCGGTTTATCGGGGAGGATGATGAGCCGGTGGGAATTGTGGTCCGCCTGGAACTTGAGGATGATTCTCTGCAGCTGACCGGGATGGATCCCAGGGGAATATATGCACCCTTCTCATTCTCCGGAACCATGGAGGAGCTCTTCGGATTTACCCCGGGGGGAGACATTGAAGCTGACATCAAACTGGAGACTGCAGCCTCCCAGGCTGTCTATACCCTGGAGCATATGTCCTTTTGTGAAGTGGGGGACTAAGGTTAATGGAATACCGAATCGGGATGTCGGAGTCGGACAGGTATGTGCATCTGACGGTAACAAAAAGTGCAGCAGCCCGGGAGGCTGCGTCGATGAACCGAAGAGCCCATCAGCTGGCCAGGAAACGAGGTGTTTCGTGATATACGTCAGGCGCAAAACAGAGAAGGATCCGCTGATACATACCGCTTCGCCTATCATGATCTGCCCGCCATGCCGGACATGAGCCTCCATGCGAACACCGCTGTGGCGGCTGCTGACCCGGCAGACAAAAGCCGCGATTTCATCGAAACCGCGTCCCGTAACAGCGGGATGAGCACCAGACTATTCAGGGACATGGAGCCGGTCCTGAATAGTCTGGATGAATTCCGGCACCCGGAATCTCATAACCCCGGGAGCGGAGGCATTACATGAGATCGGCTCCCTGCTCCTCCATCATTTCCTGCTGGCGAAGCTGCTGCTCGTAGGCTTCCCGCAGCTCCTCCTCTGAGAACTGCAGATCCTCGTCGCTCAAATGCTCGCTGAGGAACTGCTCCAGGTATTTCTGGGTCGGCAGCTGCTGTCTGATCTCGTCTTTCAGGTCATCCAAGGACAGGCCGATCTCATCAAGCTGCTGCTGCAGGGCTTCTTCTCCCCCTGTTTGCTGGGCATACTGCTGGAATTCAGCCTCGACTTCATCCTCGCTCACCTCAATTCCCGCCTCAACGGAAGCCTGTTTAATCAGGGTGACGGCAATGAGATTTTCAAGAATCTGCGGCCGGAACTGCTCGATCATCTGCTGGGCTTCCTCTGAATCAGGATCCAGGCCCATCATTGTCAGCTGCTGGAGTTCCTGCTGCTCCATCTGCCGCAGATCATCATCATAAATGTGCTCACCGTTCACCACGGCCACCACCATTTTGCCGTCGGCATCAACGGGGTCATCGAGGTTGGTCTCCACCTCAGCCATGTCGCGAAGCTCTTCAATATGATCCATCAGAAGCTCGTCCTGCCGCTGCTGCTGCAGCTGCTGCTCCAGATGGGGCCGCGCCTGCTCAAATCCCTCGGCTTCATCCTCCGGCTCCATCATGCTTAAGGGGTCTTCATCCAAGGGCGCTGCAGGATCCTCCATCTCGGGGTCGTCAGGATCGGCGAAGGGGTCCACTTCGTCGGGAGCGTCGAAGATCTCCTCATCCATCGGCTGATCCAGGGGCTCATCAGCCGCATCATCGGTGCATCCGGTAAGCAGCCCAAGCGCAAGGAGTGCTGTTACCAGGAATATTCCTGCCGTATATAGATATCTGTTTTTTTGCCTAGCCATAATGGGATAAGCCTCCGTTTTGTTGTCCGCCTCAGGCAGACAGGATTGATCTCCACCATAACAACCCTGACCAGTGCGTTTCAACCCCGGGATACTGATCCTCGCTGTTTTTCCCCTCCCTCTGTGGTCTATATCCGGCAAATCACAAAACAGAGAGATATGACTGCGATGAAGGGTTCTCAGTTTTCCCGGGCTGTGCAGCAGCTGCTGACTGATCAGCTCCATGGGATAGAGGCGTATACGATCTATACCAAGCTTGCCGCAAAGCTCAAGGACCAAAGCAATGCGGAGATTATCACGAACATTGACGAGGATGAACTTGAACTCTACCGGATGCTCACCGGCTGCACCGGAAGGGAGATGAAGCCGAGGAAGCCGGTTGTCTGGTGGTTCTTTCTCCAGGGTGATCGGGGTTACCTTCGGGCTCAAGCTCATGGACCGTTTTGAACAGAATGCCAGGAAGATTGACTATGCCGATCTTGATCCCTGCGTTCCTGAGGTCACCAAGGTGCTGGAGGATGAGAAGGAGCATGAGTACTCCCTTCTGGATATGCTCAATGAGCAGCGCCTCGACTTTATAGGTTCTATTGTCCTGGGGCTCAATGACGCGCTGGTGGAGCTGACCGGCACCCTGGCCGGACTGAGCTTCGTCTTTCAGCAGGCCAGGCTGATCGACCTGTCAGGACTGATCACCGCATCACTCTCCATGGCCTCTTCGGATTATCTGGCAAAGAAGGCGGAAAACCACGACAACACCCTGCGGTCCTCCCTGTACGCCGGGACGGTCTGTATTGATTCCAGTGATGCTTCTGGTGATTCCCTGTCCGGTGCTGGATAATTTTCATCAGTCTGGCGCTCACCCTGGGGATATCCGTGGGAATTATCTTTCTGTTCAATTTCTATATATCTGTCGCGAAGAACTACCAGTTCTCCCGCCGGTTCTTTGATATGGCCGGCATCAGTCTGGGAGTGGCCGCTCTGTCCTTCGGCATCGATATCCAGCAGGAACTGCCGCGTTCATATTTGCATTTTCCCCCATCCGTGATATCTTCTCGCCATGAACCGACACATGATTACGCATATCAGCGGCAGGGCCCAGGTCTCCGCCGCACAGGCTGAAGCGGTCCTTCGCCTCTTCGATGAGGGGGCGACGGTCCCCTTTATTGCCCGGTACCGGAAAGAGGCGACGGGCGAGCTCGATGAAGTCAAGATTGTAGAAATCCGGGACGCCCGGGACGTCTATGAGGCCCTTGAACAGCGCAGAGAGGCGGTGCTTTCCTCCCTGAAGGAGCGGGAGCTGCTCACCGAGGAGCTGGAGGCCGCCGTTACCAAGGCCGAGACCCTCAACGCCCTTGAGGATATCTATCTGCCCTATCGTCCGAAGCGCCGGACCAGGGGGATGGCGGCGAAAGAGGCGGGGCTTGAACCCCTTGCCCAGCGGATACTTCATTTGGGAACGCAGAAGGCGGCAGGCTGCAGCACCGAAGAGCTGCTGAAAGAGGCCGGCGGATACCTGCATCAGGAGCAGAAGATCACTACCGCCGAGGAGGCCCTCGCCGGAGCCCGGGATATCATCGCCGAGATGATCAACGAGACCAAGGATATCCGCCAGGAGCTCCGGGAGCTGTTTGAGAAAAGGGGGATCATCAGCTCCAAGGTGGTTTCGGTGAAAAAGAAGGATC
>PWKH01000057.1 GCA_003559765.1 Spirochaetaceae bacterium | reverse complement strand
GGATTGTTGTCATGTGAAGAAAACCTCATCCGATCTGCTGGATCTGTTGATATCTCTTGCCTGATTTACCCGAACAGAATAATTCCCAGAATTTTTTGCTCAAAGGGGTGAGGAATGTAAGATGCATCTCTCCGATCGGTCGATTCTCTGCTGCCAATCTGATGGCGCGCGGAGAGGTTTCGGCTGACAGAAATTGGTTTGCATAGTTTCGGTAGGAAGCACCCGAACTGCTGCTGATTCGGTCGATAAAATCACGGATAAATCTTTGTGCCTTTCGATGTGAGGTCTCTCCGGTGTTCTTTTGTCGTCGATTTCCCCATTGGTCGGTGTATTTGAAAAAATACTGGTCACCACGATCCTTACGCTTGAACGGTTTTGGATACATAAAATCCCCCTTGTGTCACCCAGCTGTCACCCAGCTGTACACAGATGTCACTCAAACCCACAAAAATGGGAATGGGTGAAATCTTAAGTCATTAAAATGTAAGGGATTAATTAGCTCCCCCGGACGGACTCGAACCGCCGACCTAGTGGTTAACAGCCACCCGCTCTACCAACTGAGCTACAGGGGAATGATCTGCAATCCGTAGCCACTCTACAAAAAAGGCTTCGTTGTGTCAAGCTGTGTTTTTTAAAAACTTCGCTCTATTTCCCCTGACGTTACACCTCCCAGGTGGAGGAAATGATGGTCTCAAGATCGCTGAATTCGGGCTTCCATCCCAGCAGCTCCCGGGCGTATGCCGATGAGGCAACCAGCTTTGCCGGATCTCCCTTGCGTCTGCCGGTGATCACTGACGGAATCGGTCTTCCGCTGATTTCCCGGGCCTTGTCAAGGATCTCCTGCACGCTCAGTCCGGATTCGCTGCCCAGATTGACCGTCAGGCTGGAGCGGTGCTCATGGAGATATTCCGCAGCCCGTACATGGGCATCCGCCAGATCGGTGACGTGGATATAGTCCCGGACCCCTGTACCGTCCTTGGTGTCATAGTCGTCTCCGAAAATCAGAAGCTTCTCTCTGCTGCCGACGGCGGTCTCCATGACTACGGGAATCAGGTTGGCCGGGTCCCGTTCGATTCCGCGCATCCTGCCCCGGATGTCATATCCTGCGGCGTTGAAATACCGCAGGGAGGCGAACTTCAGTTCCTTGAGCCTGTCATACCAGGCGAGGTGTCCCTCGATCGAGAGTTTGGTGTATCCGTAGTAGTTCTCGGGATTCGTCGGGTGAGTTTCGTCTATCGGCAGATACCGGGGCTCCCCGTATACGGCAGCCGAGGAGGAGAGGATGAAGGAGGTGATCCCGCATTCGGTGCATCCGGTGATGAGGTTCAATGATCCGGTGATATTGTTCCTGGAATACTTTTCAGGCCGCTCCATGGACTCTCCGGCAGCCTTGAAGGCGGCAAGATGGACCACCGCATCCCATCCCTGGCTGAGCGCCTCCCGGAGAGATGCCCCGTCCATGATATCGCCTTCATGCACCCGGCAGCCTTCGGGGATGTTCCCCCGATCGCCGGTGGAGAAGTTGTCGAATACTCCAACGTGATGATTTCCGTCTAGAAACGCCAGGGCCGTATGCGACCCGATGTAGCCGGCTCCTCCGACAAGCAGTACCCTCATTTCGATGTCTCCTTTTTTACTGAAACGGCTCCAGCAGCTTGTGCATGGTCTCCAGTTTTTCCTGCAGCATTGCCTCGCTTTTCGCTTCCACAACCAGCCTGAGATAGGGTTCGGTGTTTGAAGGGCGGACATTGAACCACCAGTCAGTAAACTCCACCCGGTAGCCGTCGAAATCCATGAACTTCGTCGGTTCCTCCTGAAGAGAAAAATGTTCTTTCAGAGTGTCCATGGCCTCCTGCTTGTCCTCGATGCGGAAGTTGATTTCTCCGGAGGCTGCATATTTTACGATTTCCCCAATCAGCGATGATACGGTCCGCCCCTGCTGCTTCAGCTCTGCAGCAGTGTTGAGCACTACCAGAGCGGCGAGCATGGCGGAGTCGCAGTTGAAGAAATCCCGGAAATAGTAATGCCCGGCAAGCTCCCCTCCGTAAAGAGCACCGATATCCCGCATCTTCCGTTTTGCAAAGGAGTGGCCCACCTTCCCAGTGTGCACCTCGGCGCCGAGGGCCTCCAGGTATTCCGTCACCGACCGGGAGGTTCTGATGTCCTGAAGCACTTTGGCCGGACCTGATTTGAGAAAAAAGTTACCCATCACCGCCGTGATGAGATCAGGCTGGATGAACTTCCCCTGCTCGTCGATAAACATGACCCGATCGGCATCTCCGTCAAAGATAATACCCAGGTCGCTGCCGTTTGCCAGCACCCCTTCCTTCACGGCCTTGAGGTTGTGTTCCTCCAGGGGATTCGGCTCATGGTTCGGAAAGGTCCCGTCCAGGGTGTCGAAGAGGTAATGGGGCGTCTCCCCCAGCACCTGCTTTGCCAGCACGCAGGCCATGCCGTTTGACAGATCCACCGTGATATTCAGCTGTGAAAGATCAGCCATATAAGGCTTGAGAAACTCCAGATAGGGAGTGAGCCCGTCAATTTCTGCATATCTTCCCCGGTTGGCGCTGTCCACCGTTACTCCATGATGCTGCTTCACCAGTTTTTCAAGGTCCTTCAGACCTGAATCGCTTCCCACCGGCAGCGCCTTCTCCCGGGATATCTTCAGCCCGTTATATTCCTTCGGGTTATGGCTTGCGGTGATCATGACCGATGCTTTGAACTTATGGTAAGCAGTGTTGAAATAGACCATCGGGGTGGTGCACAGCCCGATGGAGACTGCATTGGCCCCGCTGTCCCTGATGCCCCGGGTGAGATAGGTGAAAATCTCCTCTGAGGACTCCCGGACATCTCTGCCGACGAGGACATCCTCGGCATTCAGCAGTCTTGGCAGGAAAAAGCCGATCTTGTAGACGTCATGGCGGTCGAAATCCTTCTCATAAATGCCCCTGATATCGTAGGCTTTAAATGCCTTCATCGGCGTTCCTCCAATGCATCAATGAATTTCTTCGGGTCCAGGGGGTCAACCACCCAGTCGGTCTGGTCGGAAAACCGGATATACAGCCGACTCTTGCTGACGATGCGCTGCATCCTGGTTGACGGCTGCAGCTGGTCACGGTGGATTCTGCCCTGGAGAAAGGTCTGTGAAACTGAAGAGGGAATCTGAAAGCAGGTTTCCACTTTGCTGATCGGCCGGTCGATGATGAACTTTGTATACTCCGGCTTCTTCTTCCCCGTAGTGAAGAGATTCAGGAGAGTATTCCCGGATCTTTCAAAATCCTCAAAATAGATATGTTCATGGACGATGCACAGAAGGCCGGAGGTATGGGTTACTTTTCCTTCTGTGATCCGGTAGAATGAAGCAAATGTTTTGAAATGGACCGGGCCGCCGTAGCGCTGCTCAACCTTTTCAAAATAGTCTCTGACGTCGTGTTCTTCCATACACATCTCCTCTAGGCTTGTTCTATCATATATACTGGTGCGGATAAAGGCAAAGGGTATGAAACAGATATATAAAGATTTTGAAAAACTGGTTAAGAAACAGCATGATGAGCTGAGAAAACTCTATGCACCCTCAAAGACGGACTGCTTCCGGGTCTATGACCGGCAGCAGGAAAATCTCCCGGTGGTGGTGGAGCGCTACGGCGACCATCTGCTGGTGGAATGTATCGAGTCCTTCGACTCCCGGGAGGTCGAAGAACTGGCCGACCGGGCCGCCCGGATGTGCTACATTCCTCCGGAACGGGTTGTCCTCAAGGAACGTAAAGCCCTTCCCGGCGGAACAGAGGAGAACCGGAGTGGCGAAGCCCCCAGCCGCGTTACTGGTACAGAGATGGGGCTGTCCTATTACATTGATCTGTGGAGCTACCGGGATACAGGGCTGTTTCTCGATCATGCGGTCACCCGGGATGTGGTCCGGGAGCATGCGGCGGGAAAGCGGGTGCTGAATCTCTTCAGCTATACCGGCTC
>PWKH01000035.1 GCA_003559765.1 Spirochaetaceae bacterium | reverse complement strand
TCATTGATCCTGCGGTGCTCCTCGGGATAGTAGAAGGGGAAATCCTTGGGCATCAGCGGCTCCCGGGCAAGAGCTCCATGGATGATGACTGCCTTTCCCGTAATGTCCGCATCAAAGAGCGCCTCCGGTGAATCAAGTGACAGGGCAGGGTAGGTGCCGTGACAGGAGAGTGAGAACGGACTGGGATGCAGCTGCAGCCTTCGGTCTCCGGTTTCACACCAGGAGGACTTGCTGTTCCACAGGAGACAGGAAAAGGGAAAAATGCTGGTCTCACAGCCGGCATCCTCCATGGTTTTCTCAATAAATCGTATGACCTGGTTATTCCAGTCGGTGCCGACAGCCCGTTCTCCGACAAGTGAGCGCATATAGTGCATAATGAACTCCAGCTAATTGATAGGAAATGATACGATTTCACTTCCGCCTGTGTCAATCCCGCCGATCACGAAGGCTGCAATTGCAGGGATGTTCCCGACGTGATACGATATCCCAGCAGCAGTCAGGGGGATAATATGACCAGAATTACTGCCTTAATAGAAAACAGTGCCGAAGAGCACAGGGATCTTCAGGCTGAACACGGGCTTTCCCTGTTCATTGAATCCGGCGGAAGCCGGGTGGTATTCGATACCGGGGCAGGCGAAGCATTCCTGGAAAATGCCCGGAAGCTGGGGATTGACCCTGCATCGGCTGATCACATCGTGCTGAGCCACGGCCATTTTGACCATACCGGGGGACTGATGCCCCTGCTTGAGCGCATGAACCATGCTGCATCGGTGCATGTGGGGGACCAGTTCTTCCTGCCCAAATTCTCCCGGGGAAAGCGGCTGGAGTATGTCGGAAACGACTTCGTGCGGGATGACATTCTCTTGAGGGGGCACAAGGTGGTAACCCACCGCGCTGAGGCCTGTGAGATCCTTCCTGATGTTTTTGTGCTTGCGGGGTTATCAGGAGATACGCCGCCGAGCAGGCGGTTCGTGGTTCCCCGGGGAGAGGAGTATGAAGCCGACTGCTTCACCGATGAAATCGCCCTGGCAGTCAGAACCGCTGAAGGGCTGGTGCTCATCGTCGGCTGCTCCCATCCGGGAATTTTAGCGATCATTGCCTCAGTCTCCCGCCGGTTTTCAGAACGGATCCATTCGGTGATCGGGGGAACCCATCTTATCGATGCCGATGACCGGAGGCTGGAAGAGACGGCACAGGCGCTGCAGACCCTGGAAGGAACCAGATGGTATTTCTGCCACTGCACCGGAAGTCATGCCCTGGAGTATCTGCAGAATCGATGTCCCGGATTTGCTGCCTTTCATACCGGTGACCGGCTGACTACTGCGTAACCGATTGAGAGAAGAGCAGACTGATTTCCTCAACCTCCCGGGAGTTCAGATACCCCTGTTCGGCCATCTGTGAGAGAACTGCCGCCGCTTCGCCATGAGTTTTTGCCTTCCAGTAGGGGCGGTCTTCGGTCAAAGACTGGTAGACGTCAAGAACGGCGAGGGTCCTGCTTTCCCGGTCAAGCTGATCCGCCGTCAGCCCCCTGGGGTAACCCGATCCGTCCAGCCGTTCGTGATGATTTGCCGCCCAGCTGATGATCTCACGGTCAAAACCGATTTCCCAGAGAGTTTTCTCCGTATAGTAGACATGTTTCCGAGCTTCCTGCATCTCCTCGCTGTTCAAAGCACCCTTTTTGTGGAGAATCCGATTGGGGATTACCAGCTTTCCGATATCATGAAAGAGGGCGGCGAAGTAGAATTTCAGCTTGCGCTGATCATCATAACCTCTGGCGGATGCTGCCGCCAGGGCTTTTGCAGCCAGATCTGAGGTGTGGGTAAGGGTATATTCCGATTTTGAATCGACCAGAGTGGAGATAATGCGGGCTGGTCTGGAGAACTCCGTGAGGGAAACAGCATGGTCGATATCGGGAAACACTCTCTCCAGGGCATAGGTGATGTTCCTGCTCTCCAGATACTCCCAGAAGGAGAGGTTGTCCGAAAGACTGAGGATTATATCGGCCAAGCTCCGGGAAATGCCGGGTTCCTGCATCCTCACTGATCCGGTCTCTCACCTTCCGGCGGGCCGCCTGCCCAGCTTCCTTTTCCTGCATATGCAGGACGTTTACCGAATCAGCCAGACTGATGATCCGGGAGAAGCGGGGGATCTCCTGCCGGGGGATGCGGAAGAATCCGCTGCCGTTGTACCGTTCATGGTGATGAAGAATTACCTGGCTGTCAGTATCGGTAAAAAAAGGGAACTGCATAAGCGCTTTGCTGCCGAAGGTGCAGTGATCGGGGAAATGCTCCAGGACATCCAGGGAATGCCTGCTGCTCTGTCTGAGCACACGGCTCTGGATAATGCCGATATCATGGAGCAGGCTGCAGGCGGTGAGGTCGAAAAGCTCCCGGTCGCTGAGACCGTAGGATCTGCCGATGCGAAGCGCCGTGTAGGCTGTCCGTCTGCCGTGATTGGTGATATTCTTCAGCCTCTCTGCTTCCACGTAGTCAAGCAGGGACGCAAGCGCAAAGAGAATCCGGCGCAGGCTCAGCTGATATCTGTTCATGGATGAACTCCTGGGAAATGATAATTCTCAAGGCACTTTTTTCGATGGGATTTAAATTTATGGGCTTGCTTTCATTGTGTCAACCATGAAGTTTCTCTATGCGTTCTGCCGGATGTCGCAGCATGTGATCTTGCTTCGAAACGCACCATTACCGCTAAAACCGTTTTTTTTGAGCCTGATCTGTTTGCAAGCTTAGAATAATCTGCAGATAACAGCGGACATAGTCAGGTCATGCAAGTAATTTGCATGATGAACAAAACTCACGCATTAAGTTGTATAAATTAAGATGAATTATCAAAAATATTTACAAAAAACTTTTTCACAGGTGTATAATGAGACAGTACGTATTACAAATTTTTTGGAGGTACGAGATGAAACCATGCCGGAGCAGGGTGCTATTGGCACTCGCCGTTGTCTTGGTGATGTTTTCGTTTTCCGGATGCGCTGCCATGGTGGAGGAATTTATGGCCATCGATTGGTCACAGTATGAAACTCCCCCGGAAGCGCATGAACCAGTTGAAGTTGCTGATGTGCCGAGGGAGGAAGTGATTCCCCCTGCACCTGATGCGGTTGAGGCGGCGCCGGTCAGCACCCCTGCAGGACCGGAAGGTGATATCTATTATGCTGACCGGGATGGGATGGTATATCTTCCGGATATCATAGACGAGACATTCCTGGTTTCACTTGCTGATCCCTTAATCCTTTTTTTCGGGGCAGCTGATTCGGGCAGATACGTGGTAACAAACCTTGAACATGATGAAAAGCTCCTGTATATCGGTCTCTATGACTTCGAAGGAGTCAGCCCTGAACCAATTGCCGAAAACTATGACGGTGAATCCCTTTATGGTCAGTTTCCTGCTGATCTTGCCGGCGGAGAGCTGTATCTGATGGGAATCGGAGCGCTGGATCCGGCTGATCTGGGAAAGACCGTCAGCCTGCAAATAACCCTGGTTGAGCGATATGAGCCGGCTGCGGTTGCTGAGCCGGAGGAGCCTCAAATAGCGGAAGCGCCAGAACCGATGCCGCCTCCTGCCCCCGAACCCGCCCCCGAACCTGAGACAGCAGCTGAAATGAGTGAAGATGAGCTGTATGCTATCCTTCAGGCATTACCGAGGAATGTCCATGCTGCCGAAGTCAGGGGCAGCCAGGAAGGAGTCTGGACCAGGAATGACAGTCCCTATCTGGTAACCGGTGATGTTACGGTTCCGCGGGGCAGCACCCTGATGATTGAATCAGGGGTAGAGGTACAGTTTGCTCCGGGAGCTTCCCTGCAGGTGCACGGCACCCTTGAAAGCAATGGAACTGCTGATTCCATGGTCACCTTGACCTCATCCCAGGCGAGGGAAGCCGGAGCATGGGTCGGTGTCGTGTTCCATGACGGAAGCAGCGGACACTTGGTGCATACTCGGGTGCTTTATGCGGGTCG
>PWKH01000082.1 GCA_003559765.1 Spirochaetaceae bacterium | reverse complement strand
CGGGAACCTGACCGGAGCAGCTTTCCCTAACTGGCAGCTGCTGTTTGTCCTCGGCATT
This sequence comes from Spirochaetaceae bacterium, assembly GCA_003559765.1. Lineage (GTDB taxonomy): Bacteria > Spirochaetota > Spirochaetia > PWKH01 > PWKH01 > PWKH01. The sequence goes on along the minus strand of PWKH01000082.1, from coordinate 3,983 downwards.
GCCCTCGGAGCTTTTATCACCTCAAAACTGACAGGCACCTTCAAGCGTGAGGAGATGCCCCCTCTTTGGAAACAGCGTTTCGGGCCGAGCAGACACAGGAGGATCAGGTATTCATTCATTGCCGGTGCTGCGGCAATGGTCGGAGTCAGGATGGCTGGCGGATGTACAAGCGGGCACGGCGTCAGCGGGGTCAGCCAGCTTGGACTGGGAAGTTTATTTGTTGTGGCTGTCTTTTTCCTTTCCGGAATCATTACAGCAAGACTCGTATACGACAGGAGGAGATAACTATGGATCTTATAGCAGGACTGATAACCGGTGTATTGTTTGGTGCATTCCTTCAGCAGGGTGAAGTTTTACGGTTTGAACGCCATATCGGTGCGCTCCGCCTTCGGGATATGACCATTGTCAAATTTATGTTTTCCACTATCCTCGTAGGAACGATCGGAGTACATATCCTCCTTGATGCAGGCATTGCTGAATTCAGCCCCCGTGATTTCAACCTTGCCGCACAACTGATCGGCGGGGTGCTCTTCGGAGTTTCCTGGGCGTTTCTGGGATACTGCCCGGGAACCTCAATCGGTGCGGTTGCAGAGGGACGGAGACACGTATGGTGGCCAATATTCGGGATGCTGGTCGGAGGACTGATTTTTGCCCTTCTGTACGGCTTCATTGATGAAGTGATTATGCCAGTCGGTGCATTCGGCAGTGTTTCAATACCGGAAGCCGTCGGCTTAAACCACTGGATCATTATTGCCGGATTCGCTGCGGCGGTACTGCTTCTGTTCCGTTATTTTGAGCGGAAGGGACTCTGACTTCAGTTCAGGTGCGGCAGGGCAGCCTGCTTCACCTGATATCTTAATCGTCCGGATGCAATATTTCTGTGAAAACACATAAATTCGCAAATTGTCCTTTTCAGGTCCGGAGAAATCTGGTAGTATAGCGTTAAATTATTAAAACTATTGGGCCGCCTTCCAGCAGGCACTAAGGAACAGCATCCTCTCCCCCATCACACAATCTGCTTTTGCCGGTCCCCCCGGCTGGAGGCAACCTTGGCAGCTGGAAGCGGCCCATTTTATGCCCGGAATCACCTGCCCATAAAAAAGGCAGCCGCCTTGAATGAGACAGCTGCCGTAACGTTCAGTCGAGTACCGATTCCTACAGAATCTCTCCAAGCTTCTTAAAGAGGTCCCACCGACGTTTTGCGTCAGCTGCTGATTTCTCAAACAGTTCATCGGCATGGTCGGGATTTGTGTTGTACAGCGAAGTGTATCTGCGCTCCCCTTTAATGAATTCAATGTAGTCGAGTTTCGGTTCCCGGGCGTCAAAGGTAAACCGTTTGCCTTCTTCCGACTCCGGATGATAACGGTACAGCGGCCAGTATCCTGACTCAACTGCTTTCTTCATCGCAACCTGGGAATACCGCATATCGATACCGTGGTTGATGCACGGCGAATAGCAGAAGACAATGGAGGGCCCGTCGTAGGCTTCAGCTTCCATCAGCGCCTTCTGTGCCTGGTTTCTGTTCGCTCCCAGAGAAATCGAAGCCACATAGACATAGCCGTAGCTCATGCACATCAGACCCATGTTTTTCTTGCCGAGGGGCTTGCCGGCTTCAGCAAACTTGGCGACTGCTCCGATGGGAGTAGCCTTGGATGCCTGACCGCCGGTGTTTGAGTACACCTCGGTATCCATCACCAGGATGTTCACGTTCTTGCCGGAGGCGATTACGTGGTCCACACCGCCGTAGCCGATGTCATACGCCCATCCGTCGCCGCCGATAATCCAGATGCTCTTATCAACAAAATAGTCCCGAAGCTCATTGATTTTGCGGAGCACGTCCTTCGCCTCACCTGAGGCCTTGGCAAGCGCCGGCTCAATTACCTCGGCAACCTTGTTCTGTGCAGTAATCGCCGCTTCACTGGTATCATTCCACAGTTCCATGGCCTGCTTCAGCGCATCGGTCAGTTCAGGGGTGGTGCCGATTTCAAGAATCCGGCTCACCTTTCCCTGAAGCAGAGTTCTGTTGCTGTCAACTGCCAGCCGCATACCGAATCCGTACTCAGCATTGTCCTCAAAGAGGGAGTTCCCCCAGGAGGGACCCCGTCCGTCGGGCCGCTGGCAGTAGGGAACGGTGGGGAACGTTCCGCCGTAGATGGAGGAACAGCCGGTAGCATTGGCAGCGATAATACGCTCACCGCAGATCTGGGTAACCAGCTTAATATAGGGAGTCTCACCGCAGCCTGCACAGGCTCCGGAGAATTCAAAGAGGGGCTGCTTGAACTGAGCGCCCTTAAGGGTAGTTTCTGCAACACCGTCGGTGACATTTTCCGGAAGGGCATCAAAGAATTCCGCATTCACTGTCTCATTGAGTTCCCGTTCCTCTTCAAGGGTGCTGAACACCAGCGCCTTGTTCTTGGAAGGACAGGTTTCAACGCAGACGAAACATCCCTGGCAGTCCTCCGGATACACCTGGACTTTGTACTGCAGGTCCCGGTCGTTCTTGGTCTGGGACTTCAGCGTCACAAATGAATCGGGGGCATTTTTCAGGTCGTCACTGGTCATCTGCTTCACTCGGATTGCCGCATGGGGACAAGCCTGTGAGCACTGGTTGCACTGGATGCAGTTTTCAGACAGCCAATGGGGAACACGGGGGGCAACCCCTCGTTTCTCCAGCTTAGCAGTGGAGGGAGGCAGGGTGCCGTCAAAGGACATTTTTGATACCGGTATCGTATCGCCCTTCTGGTGCATGATCGGCTCGATCACGCTCTTAGCAAATTCAGTTGCATCATCGCTGATCAGCTTTTTCGGCACATAGGCCTTTATTGAGTCCTTAGGAATCTTCACCTCAGTCAGCGCATCAGAGGCAGCATCAACCGCCGCCCAGTTCATCTGCACGATGTCATCACCTTTGCTGCGGAAGGTCTTGTCAATTGCATTCTTAATCAGATCAATGGCTTCCTGCTCAGGCAGCACACCGGAAATCTTGAAGAACGCAGCCTGCATGACCGTGTTGATCCGTTTCCCGAGACCGACCTGTTCAGAGATCTTCAGTGCGTCAATATTGTAGAACTTAATACCGCGGTCAATAATAATTTTCTGATCATGTTCAGTAAGATGCTCAAACACCTCATCGGAGGGGATCTCCGAGTTCAGCAGAAATACACCGCCCTTTTTCAGCGGTGCAAGCATATCGTACCGGCCGATGTATGCGGCATTGTGACAGGCCACAAAGTCGGCACTTTCAATGAGCCAGGGCATGTTGATGGCGCTCTTTCCGAAGCGCAGATGGGAAATGGTGATCCCGCCTGACTTCTTGGAGTCATATACAAAGTATGCCTGGGCGTTCATATCGGTATTTTCACCGATAATCTTGATGGAGTTCTTGTTTGCTCCGACGGTACCGTCAGATCCGATGCCCCAGAACATGCAGGCCTTCACATCAGGGGGAGCAACTTCCACCCGATCCCTGATCTTGAGGGACTTATGGGTCACGTCATCTTCGATTCCCACGGTAAATCCGTGGAAAGCTTCAGCATCAAGATGATCATACACTGCTTTGACATGACTCGGGGTGAATTCCTTGCTGGAAAGACCGTAGCGGCCGCCGATCACCTTAATATCGCTTCGTCCGGCTTCCGCCAGAGAACCGACTACATCCAGATACAGCGGTTCGCCGATTGCACCAGGCTCTTTGGTTCGGTCGAGCACGGCAATCTTCTTCACTGATGCAGGGACTGCATCCACAAAATGCTTCACTGAGAAGGGCCGATACAGCCGGACCTTGATCGCACCGACTTTCTCGCCCTTTTCACGCAGGTAGTTCACCGTATGTTCAACGGCATCGCAGCCTGAACCCATCGCAATGATGACTTTTTCCGCTTCAGGATCACCGACATAATCGAACAGATGATACTGCCGGCCGATTACCTTCGCAACCTTGTCCATATAGTCCTGGACGATTCCGGGAACTGCTTCATAGTACT
>PWKH01000061.1 GCA_003559765.1 Spirochaetaceae bacterium | reverse complement strand
TGCCTCAGCATGCTGAGTCTGCTGTTCATATGAGTATATATTGGTTTTTGTACGTTTTCCTGCAAGCTGATGCAGAAAAGAAGCAGATAGAGCTGCGCGGTTGTGTTCATTCGGGAAGGCTGCAGGGAAAACAGTCAATTCCGCTGCAGCAGTGAAGGATGGAGGTGGCGGGAATCGAACCCGCGTCCTGATGGGCAAGCTTGTGACCTCTACAAGCTTAGTCTGATCTTATGTTCTCAAAAGCCGCGTAGCGCTCAGACCGGCATGACGGCTTTCCAGCCCTTTGATTTTCCTCTGTCCGCCAAGGGCTGACGGAAGAGTAAGTCCTGGGGTTTGTTTCAGACCGTCGGCAGCTCAGAACGGCACTGCCGGGGTCCGCAGCTGCTAATTTATGCAGCTAAAGCAAAATCTGCTTGATTGTTGTCAGCAAATAATTTTTGTTGCCAGATTAAGGAGTTAGCAGCTCCGCCTGCAGCCACAAACTGTACAAAACCACCAGTCGAGACCTTGGCACCCCCATAGGTTCACTTACAATATACCTAGAATAAGCATGAAAATCAATAGCGTTTCATCGCCCGGTCGGAATCCCGCTTCAGATCCCGCTCTTTTATCGACTCTCGCTTGTCATGAATCTTCTTTCCCCGGGCAAGGGCGATTTCCACTTTTACCATGCTTCTTTTCAGATAGACCCGCACCGGAACCAGGGTGAATCCCCGTTCTGCAACCTTGCGCTTCAGCCGCTTGATCTCCTGGGCGTGGGCCAGGAGTCTGCGGGAACGGGTCGGTTCATGGTTTTCAATGGTCCCGTGGGTGTAGGGAGATATATGAAAGCCCTCAAGGATGAGGTTGTCCTGTTTGTCGATCTTGATATAGGAGTCGCTGAAGGAGAAAGCGTTTTTCCTAAGGGACTTCACTTCACTCCCCTTCAGCTCAATTCCGCATTCCAGGGTGTCGACGATCTCGTAGTTGAAAAAGGCCTTCTTGTTCTTCTGCAGTATTTTGATTCCTTGCTCTTCCATACCTTATTCCTTGATAAGCAGCAGCCTGAATCCGGTGACCGGAGAGCATGCTGAAGGAGGGAGGGCTGCTGCCCGGCTGCTGCCGCCTCCTTTCAGATGATAATGAGTCTCAAACTCAAGCAGTTCATGCTGCCGCTCGTACTGCCGGGGAGCTCCCGGGTAGAAGGGAGAGCTCGTCCACTGCCACAGTCCTTCAAGTCTGTCTGCTCCGAGGGCTGCGGCGGCATGTTCCCAGTCAAGAGCGTTCGGCAAAGCGAGGATGAACTCGTCGTAGAGCCCGTCAGCCCATTGGACAAAGGCCGCTGCGGCATGAAAGGATATATTGACGGCGGTGTCGGCGAACTGATCATGGGTATGGCGGTAGGTCTCATCAACCAGTCTTTGCTGCAGCAGCTCATCCCGGTTGTCCTGATGCCAGAGGGGCTCTTCCTCGGTAAACTGATCGAAGAGATCACTGCCGACCAGGGATGCAGAAATGAAAAAGGGCTCAATTCCTTCACCGGAAATCTCGATGAATTCTATTCCCAGTTCTTCAAGCTGCAGGGTGGCCCGGGAGCGGACATCTGCTGAAACGTCAGAAGGCTCAGGATCATCGGGAAGCGTGAACTCGAGCAGCTGTAATGCCTGTTCCATGTCTTCGGTGATTTTGTCTGAACTGGCCAGATAGGGGAGCAGGGCGATGAATTCTGCGAATTCAGATGATGCCTCAGCCCCCGAAACTGCGACAATATCTTCAGCGGTCTCGGTGATCACTTCCGGATACTGATACGTTGAAGTATAGTTGGTTATCAGGGACCATTGGTAGAGATCCTGGATTCTCCAGCTCAGATATCCGGTGAGATCCTCCATTTCAAGATCGTATGAAAGCTTCTCCCGCTTGGGTGCAAATCGGGTGAACAGCACTCGTGAGCCGATCTCCTCGCGGGCAGTCAGCTCCCGGAAGCAGGGCTTGGCTATGCGGATCTCCCGCTCTCCTGCAGGAATAAATAGCTCAAGGGGAGAACTGCCTGCGAATTCACCGTCAATAAATACGGCGGCTCCCGGTGCGCTGGTGGTAATCGAGACTTCACTGCCTCGGCTGCGTATGCCCGGGAGCATAAACAGCCAGAACAGGAGTGCAAGCAGCAGCAGCACCAGCAGTGCGGTAATATATATTCCCGGCCTGATGCCGAGCAGAGGTTTCAGCCGTTGCGATTTCATAGACAAGAGAGTACAGATGCGCTGACAACTTGTCAATGGACCGATAATATGATAGGAAGAAGATCATGGACAGCATATCATCATACCTGGACTGGATCGAAGGGAAGGCCGAGGGACTGCTCGAAAAACGGGCTCGGCGGATAGAACGGCGCAAGCTCCGGGAAAAGCAGAAGGGGCAGATCCGGGAATGGGCCGAGGCGATCCTGTGGGCGGTATTCTGGGTGCTGCTGATCAATCAGTTCATATTTCAGCTCTATCAGATTCCTTCCTCCTCCATGGAGGACACTTTGAAGATCGGCGACCGGCTGTTTGTGAATAAAATGGTCTACGGACCCGAGCTCTATCCAGGAGGTCCGAAATTTCTTGATGATACCAATCCCGAACGGTATGAGGTCTTTATTTTCGAAAATCCCGCCTACGTCTCCCGAGGGCCCGCCTTCGATATCCTCAACCGGGTGGTCTATATGCTCACCCTGTCGCTGGTCAATCTTGACCGTCATGAGGACGGCACTCCCCGGGCGCAGCTGTATGTGAAACGGGCCGCTGCCGTGGAGGGCGAGCGGGCGGCCTTCCGGCAGGGAGAGCTCTATGTTCATCCCCGTGGATTCAGTGAACCGATAGCAGAAACCGAACTGCGGCAGCTGTCGGGAGGGAGCTTCTCCTCGAAGCGGCTCCTTGACGATAATGACTATCTGCGGTTCTCTCTTTCTGCCAGGAGCAATGCCTATGAGTATGCAGGGCTCACCCTGTCCTCCGAAGACCAGCAGACTGCAGGCGGACTTTCCGGCAGACCGCCCCTGGTTGATTATTATGAGATGACCAGGCTGCAGCATTATGAGCTCCTGACCCTGCATCCCGATCAGCAGTCAGCAAGGAATGAATTCTACCGGATGGAGCAGGGGTACTACATCCCTGAAGGATATATTTTTCCGATCGGCGACAACCGGGACAATTCTATCGACGGAAGATATTTCGGTCCAGTCACCCATGACCGGGTGCTGGGAAAGGCCAATGTGATATTCTGGCCCTTTTCCAGAGCAGGAGTGATTCGGTAAATATGACGGATCAGGCTGCAGGCACTGAAGCCTCCCTGTACCTCCATATCCCGTTCTGCAGCAGCAGATGCGGCTACTGTGCCTTTTTCTCTGCTGATGATGCAGCGGATGCCCTAGATTCCTACCTCAACCGGATGACTGCGGAACTGCACTCACTTGAGTTCTTCCCTGAGACTATCTATATCGGCGGCGGAGACCCGGGAATGCTGAGCCCGAAGCAGCTGAATCGGCTGATGGAGGCGCTCAGTCCCCTTGCAGGACGCTGCCGGGAGCTGACCATGGAATCCAACCCTGAGGGAGTGAGCAGGGAGCAGCTGGATGTGTTCGCCTCCCACGGAGGAAGCAGGATCAGCATCGGGATTCAGAGCTTTTCACCGGAGGCGAGGCGGGTGCTCGGCAGGAGGGGCTCCATTGAGGCTGCAGAGTCTGCCCTCAGGCTTCTGGATTCCTATCCCGGGCTGCGGATAAGCGCTGATCTCATCACCGCCGTCCCCGGCACTCATCCCGGCGATACCTGCAGGGATATTGACAGACTGCTGGATCTCAGCGGCTGCGGCCATATCTCCCTCTATGAACTGGATATTGAGGAGCAGACCGCTCTGGCCCGGAGTTTCACCGTGCCGGATGAGCAGGACCATCTCACTCCTGCCTGGAAGCATCTGGATGCGAAGGGGTTCAGACAGTATGAACTGTCCAATTTCTGCCGGGAGGGAAAGCAGGGTCTGCACAACAGCAGGTACTGGGAGCTGAAGGACTGCATCGGCCTCGGATGCAGCGCCGTATCTTCAGTGATGCAGGCTGATCAGCTTTTTCGGCGTACAGGACCCCTGAATATTGCATTATACTGCAGGGAAGGGACAGAAGCAGGGGCCTATGAGACGGTAAGCCTGCAGGAGGTGCTCAAGGAGCTGATCATGGTGTCCCTCCGGACCGAAACAGGCATTCCGGTGGATCGTATTTCCCGGGGATGGGGAGGCGAAACTGCCGGGATAATTGAACAGGGCATCCGGAGGTGGAGCGACCGGGGGTATATGGAGTCAGGAAGGATGAAGCGGCCTGGGCTGCTCATTATGAACACGATTATCCTTGATTTCTTTGATCTGGTTGACTCACTTGGTGATCTGAGAATTTTTCAGCCACTTGACACCGTTTTTTAGACTGTGGTAGTTTTCATCTGCATATCAGAACGTAAAATAGGAGAACCTATGTCAGGACACAGTAAATGGGCTACTATCCGCCATAAAAAGGGCGCTCAGGATGCAAAACGCGGGAAAATATTCACGAAGCTTATCAAAGAAATCACGGTTGCCGCAAAGCTCGGCGGCGGAGAACTTGAAGCGAATCCCCGCCTGCGCACTGCAGTGCTGAAGGCGAAAACCGAAAACATGCCCAAGGACAATATAGAGCGGGCCATTAAGAAAGGTACCGGGGACCTCGACGGCGTCGAATATGTTGAGCTGACCTATGAAGCCTACGGACCTGGGGGAGTTGCCATCCTGATTGATACGCTGACGGACAACAAAAACCGTACTGCCGCTGATGTGAGAAGCACCCTGACGAAAAACGGCGGAAACCTGGGTGAGACCGGCTGTGTCTCCTACCTTTTTCAGCGAAAAGGGCTGATTACCTATCCGGCAGAGCGCTACTCGGAGGATGAGATCCTTGAAGCTGCCCTTGAGGCCGGAGCGGAGGACGTGTCTGCTGAAGGTGATCAGATTGAAGTACTTACTGCACCGGATGAATTCAATGACGTGCTTGAGACACTGCAGCAGGAGGGATATGAGGAAAGTTCAGCAGAGCTGTCCAGGATCCCTGATGCAACCATATCTCTGGACAACGAGAAGACCGCCAAGGCCCTGCGGCTGATTGAGCGGATCGACGATCTTGACGACGTGCAGTCGGTTTCCACGAACCTTGACATACCCGATGATTTCAATCCTGAAGATGATCTCTCATGATATACTGAATACATGAGAGTGCTGGGAATAGACCCGGGGATCGCCTCCACCGGATGGGGTATCATCGACCACGCCCATGGACGGCTGCACCCGGTGTCCTATGGTACGGTTACCACGAATACCGATCAGAATACTGAAGCGCGGATTCTGCTGATCACCCAGGCTTTGAAGGGGATTATCGATCAGTATCAGCCGAAATCGGTAAGTATCGAAGACATTTTTTTTCTCCGAAATGTATCCAGCGCGATTCCGGTGGCGAAAGTCATCGGTTCAGTGCTGTATCTGACCAGTCTTCAGCAAATATCCTTTTCATGCTATACTCCCCTGCAGATAAAGCTTGCCCTGACCGGCATGGGGAAGGCCCAGAAGCATCAGGTTGCCCGGATGACGGCAATGATCCTGGGTCTGAAAAGCGGAGAGATCAGCGATCATGTGTCCGACGCCCTCGCCGCTGCGGTCTGCCATATTCACACCGTCCAGGGAACCAGGGGGATGACGAAATGATACATGCACTGACAGGACGAATTACCGGGAAGCAGGAGGGGATGCTGCTGCTTTCCTGCGGCAGCGTTGAATGGTCTATCCTCTGCTCCAACGCCACCCTGTCGGCTCTGCCCGGTTCAGGCAGCACCTGCACCGTATACACCCATCTGCATCACCGTGAGGATCAGATGTTTCTCACCGGTTTTTCAGATCAGCTGGAGCGGCAGCTTTTTCTCGATCTGATATCCGTCTCGGGCATCGGCCCCAAGCAGGGGCTGCGTATTCTTTCCGGGCTGCCTCCGCAGCTGCTGGTCAATGCCATTAAGCAGGATGACGTGGCCACCCTCTCCAAAGTGCCGGGGATGGGTAAAAAAACCGCCCAGAAGGTTATTCTGGCGCTCAAGGGAAATTTGGTGGAACTCGAAGAGCGGGAGGGATCTGACCAGCATGCAGATATCACCGAAGCTTTGATTCAAATGGGATATGAGCGCCAGCAGATCAAAAGGGCGCTCCAGGAAATCTCCTCCCGGGACGCACTCTCCGGAATAGAGGAGGCCGAACGGGAAGCGTATCTGATGAAAGAAGCCATCAGGCTGATGAGTTAAGAGGAGCGGATGCAGTCCATGGATGATGAATCAGTGATAACCGAGACGCAGCTGACCGGTGAAGCGGCGAACGAACATTTGCTCAGACCGAAGCTTTTAAAGGATTTTCAGGGACAGAAGGATCTGAAGGAAAACCTGCAGATATTCATGGACGCCGCCCTGCAGCGGGAGGAGCCCCTGGACCATGTCTTCATTGCAGGTCCGCCGGGGCTGGGAAAGACCACCATTGCCTCGATCATCGCCCATGAAATGGGAGGGGAGCTGAAGGCTACTTCCGCCCCAGCGCTTGAGAAGACAAAAGATCTGGCAGGTATTCTCACCACGCTGCAGGAGGGGAGTATCCTCTTTATTGACGAGGTCCACCGGCTCAAACCTGCCCTTGAGGAGATTCTCTATATCGCCATGGAGGATTTTGAGCTTGACTGGATCATCGGCCAGGGACCGACGGCACGGACGGTGCGCATCCCTCTTCCTAATTTCACCCTCATCGGAGCGACCACAAAGACCGGACAGGTTGCCGCACCGCTGCATACCCGGTTCGGGATCAATTTCCGCATCGGATTCTATTCGCCGGAGGAGCTGACCCATGTGCTCAGGCGATCTTCAATCATTCTTGATACTCAGATTACCCCCGAAGCCGTTACCATGCTTTCGCGGTGCTCCCGGGGGACTCCGCGGGTGGCAAACCGGCTGCTCCGCAGACTCAGGGATTATGCGCAGATTCTCGCAGACGGTGTGATTACCGAATCGGTAGTCCTCGACGGGCTGAAGAAACTGAAAATTGATCAGAACGGACTTGAGGAGCAGGACCGGAGAATTCTCTCGGCGATTATCCACACCTTTGACGGGGGGCCGGTCGGTGCTGAGACCCTGGCGATATCCGTAGGAGAGGCGATCGAATCTCTCGAGGACTTTTATGAACCCTACATGATCCAGCAGGGATTTCTCAAGCGAACTCCCCGGGGGAGAACGGTTACCCGGAAGGCCTATCAGTTATTCAACATCGACCCACGGGAGGACCATGAAGACCAGGGACTTCTCTTTTGACCTGCCGCCGGAGCAGATAGCCCAGTATCCGTCACAGAAGCGAAGCGGCAGCAGAATGATGGTGCTGTGCAGGGAGACCGGTGAGATCATCCATGACTCTACCCGGAACCTGTCGAACTACCTGAATGCCCCGATGATCATGGTCCGCAACAATTCACGGGTCAGAAAAGCCCGGGTGTACGGCAGAAAGAGGGACGGACGGGTGATTGAGTTCCTGTTTATCTCACCGACAGGTGATGACACCTGGGAGGTGATGGCAGGCAGGGCAAAAAGCCAGCGGCCGGGGGACCGGTATGAGCTTCCCGGCGGAATAGGGGCAGAGATTGTCTCCCAGCGGATCTGTGACGGTTCGGTGCTGAAAACGATTCGCACCGATATTCCCGTCGGGGAGGAGTATTTCCTGGAACACGGGCATGTCCCCCTTCCTCCCTATATGAAGCGGGATGACGAGCAGATGGATGAGCAGCGCTACCAGACCATCTACGCCAAGGAAACCGGATCTGTTGCCGCTCCCACCGCAGGACTGCATATGACTGCTGAGATTGAGCAGGAGCTGCTGGAGCGGGGGATAGGGATCGAAGAGATTACCCTGCATGTAGGAGTGGGCACGTTCATCCCGATTCGAACTGATGAGATCGAATCCCACACCATGCACCGGGAGATCTATACCGTCCCGGAGGGCACAGCTGGAAAGCTCAACCGGGCGAAGGATCAGAACATTCCGATTCTTGCAGTAGGGACGACTTCGATGCGGACGCTGGAATCAGCCTGCGCCGAGGGTTTTTTCAAAGCGGGAACAGATTCAACCGGTCTTTATATCACCCCGGGATACCAGTTCAGGGCGGTGGATCATCTGTTTACCAATTTTCATACCCCCGAATCCACCCTGCTGGTGCTCACAGCAGCCTTTGCCGGCAGGGAGTTCATTCTCCGTGCATACCGGGAGGCGCAGGCTCAAGGGTACCGGTTTTTCTCCTACGGAGACGGAATGCTCATTCTCTGAACGATGACGGCCCAGATCTGCTCATGGACAGCTTCCCTTGACAAAGCGGCATCAACAGTAATAATTTCTGCTGTATCAGCAAATGAGCTGAACACTGCCTGATAGGAGGAGCGTACCTGCTGGAGGAATGCCTGTTTTTCAAATATTTCCCTGGTTCCCTTCCGCTGTTCAAGCCGATTGAGGCAAACTTCCACAGGAATATCGAGAAAAAACGTAATCTCAGGCAGGGGAAAGTTGTTATTTAATGTAGAGACAAGATCATACCCGCACTGGACTGACTGATAGGCTAGGGAGGAGAAAACATATCGGTCCTGAACTACGCATGTACCTGCTTCAAGCATGGTGTGAATGCCTGACTCAGGATGGAAGAGATGATTATGCCTGTCTGCAGCAAACAGGTATGCCAGGGTAGCGGGATGAGCAGGATAGGAGCCGCAGAGAATGGAACGGATCACCGCACCAATGGGAGAATCGGTAGGCTCAAAGGTCTGTGCAGCATCGATGCCGCAGGCATTAAGCCGTTCGGCCAGCATCGCGCATTGAGTTGTGGTGCCGGAGCCGTCAAGACCTTCCAGCACGAAATAGTTTTTTGTATTCACCTTTCCCTCGCATTGTGTATTGCGGTGTTATTCAGTACATTCTAGACACTATGATAACCGGAAGAAGGGTGTTTATTCAATCACTAATAGCTCTCTGCATTGCCGTCTCGTCACTGGCATTCGTCTATCCGGTTAGAAGCTTCGCAGCCTCCCGGCTGGAACCGATGCTCGGAGATCTGCTGAAACCTGTTGAGGCTCTTCTGGAAGGATATATCAGCTATGAATCACTCTCACCGAGACTCGTAAATCGGATCGATATCCGGAATGTGAGCTATCAGGGGCATGGGGCGAGCCTTCGTGCAGAACGGGCTGTGATCACCTATCCGTTCCGGGAGCTGCTGGAGACAAGAAGCGTTTCATCCCTGGATGTACATATTTCCGGCGTCAGTTCATCCGCTGATCTTGACCGCCTGCTTCCTCAGCTTCAGGCTCTGACAGATCAATCTGCAGAGAGCAAGTTTCCCCTCACCAGCGTGCATTTTCGACTAGAGGATGCTCAGACCCGGCTGAAATACCAGGACTATTCTGCGGTCAGCTCTTTTGATTCGTTTCATCTTCACTACGGAGCGGATCCTGCATTCCTGTCAGGAGCATTCTCAGGGTTCAGTGCTTCAGTTTCCGGTCCGGTAGACGGAAGCATCAGTGCTGCAGACGAATCCCGGTTCTCCTGGAGCCGTGACAGCGCATCGGTGCAGATCAATGATCTAGCTGCTGATCTGCCTGATTATGGTTCTGTTGAAAACATCCCGCTGCTGATGATTCTTGAGGATGATCAGCTCTATACATCCCTGCATACGCCCCAGGTGTCTCTGCTGCTGAATTACGCCCTCGGTCCGGGGACGTTTCAGCTTACCGCATCATCGGATGAGTTTACTCCCGGGGAAGACTGGCCGGTATACTATGAACATGAAATCATCGACCGGGTGAAAGACATCGAGGAGCTCAATTTTTCTGTTACCGTGGACGGCAGGCTCTCGGAGGATCAGACCCTTGAGCAGATTGCCTACAGCGGCAGCGTCAGACTGCCTGAATACACCTATGACGAGCTTACCGTCAGCTACCTGCAGAGCACCTTTTCCGGGGACCTGCAGGAGATTGCTTTCGATACCCTGCAGGGCCGCATCCATGATATCCCCCTTCGGTTTTCAGGCCGGTTCAGTATGGAGCATCTTGCACCGACGGGCTCCTTGGATATACGTCCCCCTGAATCCTTATATGATGAGGATATCTCAATAACCCTGGAAGGAACCGGAGACAGGTCCCTGCTTGCTTCCTTTGAGCATCAGCAGTTTGATCTGCAGGCGGAAGTCTTTTATGCAAATCTTGAGTTCGTCGGGATAGAAACGTCCGTTCAGGCATACGGGATATCCTATGATATCCCGCTGGTGTTCGAGCCCTTCAGTCAGTACCTGCGCACTGCTGAGGGTGCTGATATCATCGGCTCCCTGGATTTTTCCCAGGAACAGATGAATTTCTTTCTCAGATGGGATATGCTTCCCCTGCCGGTCGAGCAGGAGCAGCTCTCCCGGGTGCCCTTCAGCGGTCATATCGTGGGAACCGGCACCTCACTTGATGATTACCGGATTTCCATCAACCGGCTTCAGGCTCACGGAATTACCCTTGAAGGCCATTCCTTCGACCTGACCCTCAAGGCGAACATCACCCCCGATTTTGCAAATATTGTCGGACTGACCTATGAGGACGAGTTTGGAGAACTCACTGCATCCGGTTCAGTCTTTTTCGATATCGCTCAGCAGGTGATCAGAAGCGGCTCCCTGGAGTTCGTTGAAGATGATGAGTCCTATGCGGTCAGCTTCACCAATTATGACGGATTCTATCACGGTTCGGTGCAGATTTCATCGGGAGATCTGGAACGGTACCCCTTCCTCTCATCCCGGGGGGAAATGGAGGGAAGCCTGGTTTTCTACGGTGTGCCCGGTAATTTCAACTTTGATATCGATCTGTTTTTTCCTAATCTGGTCTACCGGGACAACTACTACACCGGGAATCTTTCCGCCATCCTCGACAACAGCGGACTCACTGTCACGGACAGCTCCTTTACTATGGAGAACATTACCTTCGATGAAATTTCCGCGGAGTACGACTTTCTCGACGGCTCCTTGGATCTGTCACTTGATTTAGTATTCGACGCCGGATATACCGACTTCTCAACCCGGGTGAACGCCCGCTCGGAGCTTCCCAGGATAGAACAGCTGCGGCAGCTTGCTGATGTCTCGGGGCTGCTGAACCATAGTGAATTTGATGTGGAGCTGCTGGATTTCGGATTCTCCAATGTGCTGTTGTCCGAACAGATGGATCTGCACATCGAGGTCATCGACCGGGAAGTATTTATCACCGAAAGCGACCGGGAGGAGCGGTTCACCATGTACATCGACAACCAGCGTAGAGAATTCGAAATGACCCTCGGGGAAGACCTTCCGCTTCAGTTCGACTCTGACGGATCCTGGGAAGGGGACGGGATGTTCACCTTCAATGCCCGGAACCTGCTGTTTGATGTTACCTTTCTCAATCTCATCGGCATTCCCGAGCTTGAATTTGTCTCCGGAATCGCCGCCGGATACATGATGGTCACCGGAAATGTCCAGGATCCCGATTTCTACGGAGAGCTGAACACCGATGAGCTGAAGGTTGATCTGAACTACATACCCGATACCCTGAGGGCGAATAATGTCTCCATGACTGTTCACGGTAAGGAGATGAACTTTACCAAGTTCAACACCATGGTGGACGGCGTTCCGGTGAGGACCAAAATGGACTTCTATGTTGAGCGCTGGATCCCCCAGTATTTCGATATGCGCTTTGAAGTGCCCCAGGGACGGTCGATCCCCTCGTCCTATACCTTTCCTCAGCCGATGCTGACCTACGACGCCCAGGTCAGCGGCTGGATGACCCTGGAAATCGACACCACCGGAACGCACATTGAAGGGGATCTTTTTGTTGACGATGCAGTGGTGAGCATGATTACCGATGAATATGTGCCTCCCGACGAAATCCTGCTGGTTACCGGAGATCTGCAGATTACTACGGGAAGATCGGTGCAGTTCCGGCTGCCCACTATGGAATTCCCCATCCTTACCGCCAATGCAGAACCCCAGCAGAGCGTGCACATCGAATTTCATACGGTGAACAACACTTTCCTGATTGCGGGCAATATCGACCTGCGCAGCGGAGAGATCTACTATGTTCGTCGGAATTTCTACATCACCGAAGGAAGCATCAGACTCGCAGAAACGGAGGACCAGGTGGATCCGTTGATCAGCGTCCGAGCTCGGATCCGGGAATACGACCGTCAGGCAAACCGGGTTGACATCTATCTGGTGGCCGACAATCAGCGGCTCAGTGATCTTAATCCGCGGTTTGAATCCAACCCGCCGCTTCCGATTAACGAGATTGCCGAGATCCTCGGAGAAAGCCTGTTCATCTCGGAGCAGCCCGGGGGAAGGGGAGCTCTTTCGCCGGCGTTTGCCATTGCCTCGCTGGCTACGGATATTATCTATCAGTTCGGGCTGATTGAACAGCTGACATTTAACGCTGATATTGAGCGGGGAATCCGTAACGCTTTGGGTCTGGATGTGTTTTCTCTACGAACCCAGCTGGTGCACAACATCATGCTGGCTAACCTGACGGATCACCGGACTGCCGCTCATCCGATTGCATCGTATCTGGATAATACCACGATGTTTCTCGGAAAGTATCTTGGTGATTCCATGTTTTTTCAAACAATGTTAGTATTGTCGGAAAATACCGCCGGCGATGCCGGGCTGTTTTTTACTGATGATTTACAGATGGATATGGAATTCAGTTTTGAATGGGAAACTCCGCTGTATGACCTGACCATTTCTACCCAGCCGCAGCTGAGTTTTCCTGAAATTTTTTCTGATTTTTCCGTAGGATTATCTTGGAGATACTCTTTTTAAAAGGAATGTGAATGCATATGAGAAAAATTCTGCTACTACTGGTGATGATGCTTACTGTTACCGCCTCTCTTGCCGCCCAGGAACCCTGGTGGATGGGCAATGAAATTGAAACCATTGAATTTGAAGGACTCAGGCAAGTTGAACCGCAGCAGCTCGAACATATCATTGAGAAATATCAGGGAGAAGCACTGACCGAGCAGTCCTTCCGGAACATCCAGAACGATCTCTACGATCTTGATTTTTTCAGCCATTTCACCGCTGCCGCCAGACGTTCCCAGATCAGTGACGACCATGTCATTCTGGTCTTCGACATGGTTGAGGAGCCTCTGGTTACCTCATTGACGATTACCGGCAATAATGAACTCAGCAGCCAGGAAATCCGTGATACGGTATCTGTCACCCAGGGGAGCTTTTTTGTACGATCACGGTTCCGCAACGATCCCCAGATGATCGAGCAGAAGTATCTTGAACGGGGATATGCCGATGCAGAGATCTCCCAGGAATATGAACTGGATGAGGAGGCCAATACCGTGGCGATCCGCTATGATGTTAGTGAAGGACAGCAGTCTCGGATCGACTCGATCACCTTTTCCGGCAACACAAACTATTCCGATTCCACCCTGCGGCGACAGATCGTCTCAAAGGAGCAGTCGCTGTTTCAGCGGGGCATCTTCGTGCATTCCCGGCTGGAGGAGGACAAGGAGGCAATCAAGGAGTTCTACCAGGAGCGCGGCTACGTCGACATCGAGGTTACTGACGTGCATATCGAACGGACCGAAACCGATCGTGACCGGATTGATCTCACCCTTACGTTTGAAATAGTGGAGGGGCCGCTGTGGAGTTTCGGCGGGATATCCATTACCGGAAATACGCTTTTCACCGAGGAGCAGCTTAAGCAGAATGTCCGGCTTCGGGAAGGGGACACGCTGAATATTCCACGGCTTCAGCAGGATATTTCCAGCATTGCAGAGGTCTACTACGATCAGGGCTATATCTATAATGATGTGGAGCCCCGGGAAATACGGGATGCGGCGGACAACACCATCTCCTTTGAGGTGCAGGTTACCGAGCGCGGGCAGGCCTTCGTCGAGGACATCCAGGTCATCGGCAACGAACGGACCCGGGACCATGTTATTGAACGGGAAATCACCCTCCAGCCCGGGGAGGTCTTCAGCAGAGCTGAGATGATTACCAGCATGCGGAACCTCTACAATACCGGTCTGTTCGATATGGTCGATGTGGAGCCGCGCTACGGCAGTGAAGAGGGGCTCATCGGTCTTGACGTCATGGTTGAAGAGGCTAACCGCATTGATCTGCGCTTCGGCGCCACCTTCGGCGGAGGCAGGGAGTTTCCCGTATCGGGATTTCTCTCCTGGAACGACCGGAACTTCTTCGGCACCGGATCGGATTTCTCCATTTCTCTTGAGGGATCTCCCGAGCGTCAGAGCATCGATTTTTCCTACCTTGAGCACTGGCTTTTTGACCGCAGATGGAGCGGGGGAATCAACCTCAGCCTGGACCGGATTCACCGGAGGGATCAGCTTCAGGCTGATGAGGACGGAGTGCCTATTCCTTTTGGATCCTATGAAGACTACCGTTCCGCCGGGGGAGAATCGGCTATTGACGATCAGTATCTGATGGACTACCTGGAATATGAGATCGGGCTGGGGCTCTCTTCCGGCTACACCTTCCATACCGACATCGGCAGGTTCAACGTCGGCGGAGGCTATAACTTTACCTGGTCCAACGTCTTCTATGATGCCGACAAGTACCGGCCCTATGAAGAGGACATCAGAAACAACCACGAGCAGTGGCTCTACAACAATTCCGTCTACCTGACGACCACCTGGGACAACCGGGACTTTGTCCATAATCCCACCAGCGGATTCAGACTGCATAACCGATTCACCGTCTCAGGCGGAGTGATGAATGATCCCTTCTCCTTCATGGGAGATCCCCGGGCGACAAACTTCATCAAGAATCAGTCGAAGGCTGAAGGGCACCTGACCCTTTTTGATATCCCCCGGACCGACCGGGACAATCTCCTGGGAGTGCTGTCCGCTGAATCATCCTTCTCCTTCATGTTTCCCCAACGGGACAAGGAGGATTTTGCCCTCCGGCAGCATCTGCTGTTCATGGACGGGATGAACACCGCCAGAGGATGGCCCTTCACCAGGGATCTTGAGGTGCTCTGGGACAATCAGCTGAAGCTGACCGTTCCCCTGGTGCGAAATGTCCTCAACGCAGAGGTCTATACGTCGGCCACCTGGGGACATAAACCGGATGAAGAGAATAGAGGAGAAGGGTTTTCAACCATGGGAGATGCTCTTGCCCTTGAGAACTTCCGCTTCTCATCCGGGGCCGGACTGAAGCTGGGCATCCAGGGGCTGCCCCTGGGACTGTTTTTCACCAAGGCCTACAATTTTGATGATGACGGCAGCATCAACTGGAATCCTGATGAGGTTTCCCAGAATATCTTTAATGAGTTCCAGTTAGTATTTGCCATTGATTACAGCCTCTTTTAAGGTGTATGCTGACCTGAAGGGAGGGGAGATGATCTCCCCTCCCTGAGGATAATGATCTATGGCTGAAGACAATGCGACCCCGATGATGCGTCAGTACTACTCGATCAAACGGGAGTATCCGGAGGAGATACTCTTTTTCCGTCTCGGCGACTTCTACGAGATGTTTGATCAGGACGCCCAGACCGCCTCCAATATCCTCAATGTAACTCTGACGGCGAGAAACGGCATTCCGATGTGCGGTATTCCCTATCATGCGACCAAGAGCTATGTGAAGAAGCTCCTTGATGCAGGGAAGCGGATTGCCATCTGCGAACAGACTGAAATGCCCGAGAAGGGGATTGCAAAACGGGAAGTGGTGCAGGTGATTTCTCCGGGAACAGTGATTGATGACGATCTGCTGGCTTCGGGGAAAAACAACTACATTATCTCCTGCGGCGTGTTCGGCGGACTGCTGACTGCAGCATGGATTGATGTGTCCACCGGTGAGTTCTCCGTCGCCTCCCAGCCCTTTGATGATCCCCTGCATCAGATCCGGAAGCTGTTATTCGAACTGGATCCGTCGGAGGCTTTGTTTCAGGAGTCGCTCTATCATGATCGGCCGGAGGTAAAGCGGGTGCTTGCCTCCTCTTCTGCAATGGTTACCACCTTTCCCGACTGGAGTTTCGATATTGAAGCCTCCTACCAGGCCTGCAGGGAGCTCTTCGGAGTCAGTTCCCTCCAGGCATTCGGTATCGGAGAGGACGAACCCGGAATGTATGCGGTGGGTACCCTGATCACCTATCTGCGGGACAATGCAAAGCTCAATCTGCAGCATATCCGGTCAATCAGACCCCATCAGCGGCGGGACTATCTGCTGATGGACGAGTCCACCCAGCGGAACCTTGAGCTGCTGAAGAATCTCCAGGACGGAAGCGAAAAGGACACTCTGTATGCAGTCCTGAAGCATACCGTCACCGCCAGCGGTTCCAGAATGCTCCGGGACTGGATCATCCGCCCGCTGATGGATGCGGATCAGCGCACTGAGCGGCTTGATGCGGTGGATGTTCTGTACCATTCACCGGACCTGCTGCAGAAACTTCGGGGACTGCTCAAGGGGATGCTCGACATCCCGCGGATCACCACCCGCATCATGATCGGCCGTGCTCAGCCGAAGGATCTGTATTCCCTGCGTCAGTCCCTGGAGCGGTCTCTTGCGGTCAATGAGGCGGCGGCAGGCAGGCTGAAGGTGAACATGGAGGAGAGAATATGCACTGCAGTACGGTCAGCTGCTGAGCTGATCGAAGCGAGCATTCATTTTGAGCCGGCATCCCACCAGCAGTATCTGATCAAGCCGGGGTATCATGAAGAGCTGGATTCCATGCGGGATTATCTTGACCACAGTGTGGAGTATATCAGCAGGTATCAGCAGCAGCTGCGGGATGAGACGGGTATCCAGAAGCTGCGGATTAAGTACAACAAAATCCTGGGATATTTCATCGAGGTTTCCAAGACCGCAAGCCCGCAGATCGACGGGAAATTCATCAGAAAGCAGACATTGGTAAACTCGGAGCGCTTTACCAGCGAGTACCTGCTGGACCTGGAATCCCGCCTCAGGGAGGCCAGGGAAGGGTATGTGGATCTGGAAAAACGGGTGTATCAGGAGATTATCAGTCGGATTCAGGAAGCCTCAGGCGAGATCCTGGAGGCGGGTCAGGTCTGCGCCACTGCTGACTGCTACCAGTCCCTTGCCCATGCCGCAGTCTCCCTCGGGTATGTCCGCCCGAAGTTCTGCGGGGAGAACAAACTGGAGATTGTCAGAGGACGTCATCCTGTCGTTGAAAAGAGTCTCCCTCCGGGGGACTTCGTCCCGAATGACTTGACTGTTCCCCGGGATTACCACCGGTTTGCCCTGATTACCGGTCCGAATATGGCGGGGAAGTCAACATTTCTCAGGCAGAACGCCCTGATTATCGTGATGGCCTATATGGGAAGTTTTGTGCCGACAGAGGCTGCGCTGATCGGGGAAGTTGATAAAATCTTCTGCCGGGTCGGAGCTTCGGACAACCTGGCCAGGGGTGAGAGCACCTTTCTCGTCGAGATGAATGAGACCGCCTACATTCTCAGGAATGCTACCTCAGAAAGCCTGATTATCATGGACGAAGTCGGCCGGGGCACCAGCACTGCCGACGGCATCTCCATAGCCAGTGCAGTGCTCCATTACGTGGTGCATATCGGCAGCAAAACCCTCTTTGCCACCCATTTCCATGAATTGACATCCCTTGATTCCCCGATGATTCAGAAGCTGTTTCTTGACGTCCATGAGCAGGGAGATGAGATAAAGTTTCTCAACCGGGTAAAGCCGGGGAGCATGCAGTCTTCATACGGTATTCATGTGGCAAAACTTGCCGGGCTTCCCCAGTCGGTGATTCGAAGGGCGGAGAAACAGCTTGAGAAGCTTGAGCTCTCCCGCACCCGGGAGGGCTCCTCCCAGCTGGAGCTGTTCGATATCAGCGAGGAGGTTCAGCCTCAGCAGTCCGATCTTGATACGGAAACCCGGGAAGTGCTGGAGGAAATTGCAGCCTTCGAGGTCAATCATGCAACTCCCATGGAGGCTCTGGTGTTTCTTTCAAACATACAGCACAGACTGCTGAAAAACAGGCAGAAGCCGTGATAACCCGAATAAACCGTTGTTCTGCGTTTATGCCGGCCGCGGGGCTGCCGGGTCATTATTGAGCGGGAACAGCTCCTCCGGGGATATTGCTTCTCAATACCGTAATGTCCGTCGTGTTTAAGGATTGACGCAATGTCAATAACTTGCTATACAGTGAGTACAACTTTTTTTTCCTGCGAGAGAAAAGGGGTCGAATTGGTTCGATCCTTTTTTTGTGCCGCATCGGCTCTGCTGGAAGGGATGAAAGAAAATATGCTGCAGAATAAGATTCAGACGAAGGAATTATATCAGGAACTCTTTCCGCTGGTGCAGTCATTGGGGTATACTGTAGTTGACGTGCAGGATGCAGTGGTTAAACGGGATCGGCATGTGCAGGTGGTCATCCGCAATCCCCGAGGTAACACCTCCCTTGATGACTGCGCTGCAGTGTCCCGACTGGTTCAGCCGAGGCTGACCGTGTTATTCGACACCCGGGATATCCACCTGGAGGTATCCTCCCCGGGACTGAGCCGTAGTTTCAAGGATGTTCATGAATTTACTGTCTTTCAGGAAGAGCAGATTCGTATCCTGATAGATGAGCAGTGGACAGAAGGGGTGCTCCGAGACTTTGACGGGGCCCAGGTCACCCTCGATACGGAGAACAAAACGGTGTCATATGCCGTGGAATCAATTAGAAAAGCAAAGTTAGCGGGTAGTTTGAAGGAGAAATAGTACATGGCTGCTGGTTTACATGAAGCGATCAGATCATTAGTCGCTGATAGGGGAATATCTGAAGATCTTATAAAAAAGACCATCGAAGAGTTTCTCTTCGCTGCGTATAAGCGGAAGTTCGGAACTACAGAAAATGCGGTAGTCCAGTTCAGCGAAGACGGGGACGAGGTTTCTTTGTTTGCGAAGAAAATGATCGTAGAAGACCCTGAGGATCCGGTGACTGAGATTCCCCTGGATGAAGCTCTGGAACTTAACGAAGAATGCGAAGTCGGTGATGAGCTTCTCATCGAAATTGATCCCAAGGAGTTTGACCGGATCGCTGTGCAGAGTGCGAAGCAGAAGGCACGCCAGAGCCTGCGGGATATCCAGAAGGACACCCTCTATTCCGAGTTTAAAAGCAAGGAAGGGGAGATGATCATCGGGTACTACCAGCGTGAGAAAAACGGTGATATCTTCATTGACATCGGAAAGACCGAAGGAATTCTCCCCAGGCGGTTTCAGTCTCCCCGGGAATTCTACCATCAGGGAGATCGGCTGAAGACCCTTATCTACAGCGTGGAGAAAGGGCCGAAGGGCGTCAACATTGTGCTGTCGAGAACCCACACCGATTTCGTCAAAAAGCTCTTTGAAATTGAAGTGCCTGAGGTGTATGACCGCACCATCGAAATGTACAAGATTGTTCGTGAGCCGGGATATCGTACAAAAATGGCAGTGTACTCCAACCGGGAGGACGTTGATCCGGTAGGGTCCTGCGTCGGGTTGAAAGGAACTCGTATTCAAGCTATTGTAAAGGAGATGGAAGGGGAGAAGATCGATATCCTCAAATATGAGATCGATCCGAGGGAATTCATAAAAAACGCCCTCTCCCCGGCGGAAGTCAAGCAGGTCTACATACTTGACGAGACGAAGCGCTCCGCCCTTGCTGTGGTCAGTGAGAACCAGCTCTCCCTTGCGATCGGCAAACAGGGGCTGAATGTCCGTCTCGCCAACCGTCTTGCCGACTGGAACATCGATGTGAAGACCGATCAGCAGTTTGCTGAACTGGACATCACCCAGGAGTTCAAGCGGGACTTTGAATCACTGTTCTCCTCAGACGGCGGTCAGGAAGAGTACGAGGAAATTGAAAACATCAGCGATATACCTGAAATTTCTGAAAAATATGTGAACCTGCTGCGTGAACACGGCATAGAGAGCATCGAAAGTTATATCAATGCCGATGACGAGCAGCTGCTTGCTATTGAAGGGATCGACGGGCAGGTGCTTGAGGAATTAAACAATATCGTGAACGAGTATGTTGATATTGTTGAAGAAAACGACAATACTGATGAGCAGGATGAAGTACGTACCGAGGAAGAGGATGCAGAACAGGAAGGTACGGAAGCAGAGTTCGAGCAGGAAGATGAGGGGGAAGAGTCTGAAACCTACGAATGTCCGGAATGCGGAAGTGAAATAACCCTGGATATGGAATCCTGTCCCAGCTGCGGCGTCGGACTCAGCTTCGAATATGAGGAAGAAGAGGAAGAGGAATAAGAAAGGATAATAGAATTCTATGGCAGAAGAAAACAACAAACCGAAGGCTACACTAATCAAACACAAACGAACTGATACCAGTAAGAGTCCTCAGCCTCAGTCCGATCGTCCTCCTGAGAAGAAGAAGGTGGTAGTAGTCAAGAAAAAGCGGTTAGTAAAAAAAACACCGCCGAAGGAAACGCCGGATGAGACTGCTGATCAGCAGCCTGCCGCCGGACAGCCTGAATCGGCTCAGCCTCAGGAACCTCAGAAGAAACCTGAACAGGCCGTACAGCCTGAACAGCAGAAACAGCCGGAACAGGCCAAGCAACCACAGCAGCCGGAACAGCAGAAGACGGCGCCTGCTGCGGAGGTGAAGAAGCAGAAGCCCCGCCAGGCTTATATTTCCCGCGCTCCCAGGAGACCAGCCGGAGGGGAGGCGGAAAAACGGGACCGGCCCCAGCAGCCGCGGAGGGCCCATCGTGACGACCGGCCCCAGCAGCCTCCCCGCAGGAGAGGACCCATACCTCCTGCCGATGACAGACGGAAGGGACCCTTTCAGAAAGGTCCCGCCCCAAAACCTGGTGCTGCACCGGCTCCCGCCGCTGATGAACAGAAAGAGGGAGCAAAGAAACACAGTAAGAAGACCTTCAAACAGAAGAAGAAGATTGACTACCGGAAGAAGGAGCAGGCTCCTGAGCGAAATTTCCATCTGAAGAAAAAGCAGAGCCAGAAAGTAAATCCGGTGCCGAAAAAGATAGACATCATGGAGGTAATCACCGTCAGTGAACTTGCCCGCAAGATGAATCTGAAGGCCAACGAGCTGATCTCGAAACTGATGGGCATGGGGATGATGGTGACCATTAATCAGCAGCTTGATTCCGATACTGCTCAGCTGATTGCCTCTGAGTATAACTGCACGGTTAATATTGTTTCTCTTTATGATGAGACGGTAATTGAAAAGGACTATGATGAGTCCCGCGATACGAAGAACCGGCCCCCTATTGTTACGGTGATGGGGCATGTCGACCACGGAAAGACAAAGCTTCTCGATGCAATCCGCTCCGCAGATGTGGCAGGGGATGAATTCGGAGGAATCACCCAGCATATCGGTGCATATACGGTGAATCGTCCCGAAGGGACGGTGTGTTTCCTCGATACGCCGGGTCACTCCGCTTTTACGATGATGCGCTCCCGTGGTGCCCAGGTGACTGATATTGTCATACTGGTAGTCGCTGCAAATGACGGGGTTATGCCCCAGACAATTGAGGCGATTAATCATGCGAAAGCGGCGAAGGTGCCCATTATTGTCGCCATCAACAAGATTGATCTTCCTGAATCCAACCCCGACCGGGTCAAACAGCAGCTCTCAGAATATGATCTGATTCCCGAGGCTTGGGGCGGCAGTACCCTGTACTGCGAAATATCAGCACTGAAGCTGCAGGGAATTGATGAGCTCTTTGAGACGATCCTGCTGCAGTCGGAAATGCTTGAACTTGATGCTGAATACGACTGCCGGGCTGAAGGCCGGGTAATTGAATCGAAGGTTGAGCATGGAAGGGGAATAGTATCCACGGTAATCATACAGCGCGGAACCCTGCGGGTCGGAGATCCTTTTGTAGCTGGTATTTACAGCGGAAAGGTCCGAGCGCTTTTTGACAGCCACGGGGCTAAGATCGACGTTGCGACCCCCTCAACCCCGGTTGAGATACTTGGGTTCGGCGGCATCCCCAGTTCCGGATCTCCTTTCCAGGTTACGGCAAATGAGAAGCAGTCGAGAACTGTTGCATCCAAGCGGCAGGAGCTTGAACGGCAGGGTGAATCTACCAGCATGAAGAAGGTGACGTTGGACAATCTCTTTGATTCCATCCAGGACGGAGAAATTCAGGAATTAAAAGTCATCATCAAGGGAGACGTCCACGGCTCGGTAGAAGCGCTTCAGACAGCCCTTGAGAAGCTTTCCACTGGAGATATCCGCCTCGTTGTCATCCATGCTTCTGCGGGTGCAATTGTAGAAAACGACATCAACCTGGCGGTCGCTTCCGAAGCGATTGTTATCGGATTCAACGTGCGTCCGACACCGAAGGCGCAGCTCTTAGCAGATAAAGAAAAAATTGATGTACGCAAGTACAACATTATCTACGATGCAGTGGATGATATCAGAACCGCCATGGAAGGCATGCTTTCACCGGACATGAAGGAAGAGGTCATCGGCAAGGTCGAAGTACGGGACATGTTCAAGGTTCCCAAGATTGGTGTTATCGCCGGATGCTATGTCCTTGAAGGCAAGGTGAAGCGCAACAGCATGGTCCATGTGCTCCGGGACAGTACGGTGATTCATACCGGCAAGATTACCTCCCTGAAGCGGTTCAAGGATGACGCCCGGAGCGTTGATGCCGGATATGAATGCGGTCTCAGCGTAGATAAGTTTCAGAACTTTGAGAAAGGCGATATTCTGGAAGTTTATGAAACAGTTGAGGTGAAAAAGAAATTATGAGCGGTTTCAGACATGACCGTATAGCAGCATCCATACAGGAGCTGATTTCTTCAATGATTCTCAAAGAGGAGATAAAGGATCCCCGGGTAAGCAAGTTTGTGCAGCTCAACCGCGTTGAGGTAGCCAGCGACAATACTTTTGCCAAGGTGTTTGTATCCACCTTTGAAGATGTGTCCGTGCTTCAGGAGTCGGTTGACGGACTGAACCATGCATCCGGGTTTATCCAGGGAAGAATCGGCAAAGCCCTGAAGACCAGGAATACTCCGAAGCTGCTGTTTGTGGTTGACACCTCCATCCATAAGGGTATGGAAGTAAATGCACTGATTGAGGGACTGCGTAAGGACTCATGAGCAGCCATGGGATATTACTGCTGAACAAGCGATCCGGATTCACCTCCTTTGACGAGCTTCGCTATCTGAAGAGACATACCAGACTCAAAAAAATCGGACATGCCGGTACCCTGGATAAATTTGCCGAGGGTATGCTGATCGTGCTTGTCGGCTATATGACGAAATTCACCCAGTATTTCGTCTCCCTGGAAAAGGAATATTATGCCCGTTTCTTCTTCGGGGAAGAGACTGACACCCTTGATCCGGAAGGTGAGGTGATCCATCGCGGGGAGATGCCCCTTCGTCAGCAGGTAACTTGCGTACTGGATCAGTTCCTCGGGGAAATAACCCAGACTCCGCCGGAGTATTCGGCAGTGCACATCAACGGAAAGCGGGCTTACCGGCTGGCGCGATCGGGGAAGCAGGTAGATATGCCTCAGCGGAGGGTGCAGATCCGCTCGCTGGAGCTGCTTGACTGGCAGCCCCCTGAGGCGGAATTCCGAATTACCTGCTCAAAGGGCACCTATATCCGCTCTCTGGCCCGGGATATTGCCATGGCTTCGGGAACCCGGGGCTATGTCAGCCGGCTTACCAGAAATTCAGTCGGACCCTTTCATATTGATCACGGAGTGCGTGCTCCTGAGATCGACCTGCCGGTCCATCTGATTTCCCCTGCCGAAGCGGTCAGCAGGGCCTTTCCCCTGGATATTGCCCAGGTGTATCCGGAGTATGAGCACAAGGTGAAAAACGGAGTGAAGCCCTCCGAGCAGTGGCTGACGTACTGCAGAAAAAGCGGCAGTGATTCCGGGTTTCTCCTGGTTACTGACGGAACTGATCAGCCGGCCGGATGGTATCATCGCGATGGCAGCCGGCTTGATACTGTGTATATCCCGACGGAGTCCGGCCTATGAAGATCATACCCTTCGAACAGTTCCATGACAGCGGCATCCTCCGGGACATCCCCGTATCCTGTTCCATCGGGGTGTTCGATGGTGTTCATACCGGACATCAGCTGCTGATCACTAAGATCTGCAGCTTTCCTGACACCGCATCGGCTATCGTCACCTTCAGAAAAAACCCGAAATCCATACTCTACGGCGACCGGTTTCCCGGGGACATCACCACCACAGGGCAGAAGCTGAAAATTCTTTCTGAATACTGCATTGATTATGTGATTGTCATCGATTTCAGTGCCGAATTCAGCCAGTATACCGGTGAGGAATTTCTGTTGATGCTGAAAGAAAGCTGCGATCTGCGCCATGTAGTCGTCGGTGAAAACTTTCACTGCGGGAAAGGAGGCAGTTTCTCCTCTGCTTCGGTGAGAGAATTTCTCAGTTCCCGCTCTGTCGACGTAGAAATTATTCCTTCTTTATTGTATGATGGGAAATACGTAGTCAGTTCTTCACATATACGAAGGGCTGTACTGCAAGGTGAGTTGGACGTTGTAGAAAAACTCATGAACAGAGCCTATTCTCTCGATATGGCCAATATACCTCAATATCGAAGAGATGAAGCCATCTATATACCGAAGGAGCATGTTCCGCAGCCTCTGCCGCCACCGGGGGTATACGGAGTTCACTGCATCCTTCAAGGCCGGTTGACTGATGGTATCGTGGATATCACCATTGACCGGGATTACATCCTCATACCAGTTGAGGGAAAAATAGACGGACTTGTATTTGCTTAAATGAAGGAGAACGATTCATATGAGTTTGACCAAAGAACGGAAACAGGAGATCATCAAACAGTTCGGAGGCAGTGACAGCAATACCGGCGCAACTGAAGTGCAGATTGCCCTGATCACCGACCGGATTAGAGATCTTACTGAACATTTTAAAACCCATAAAAAAGACCATGCCAGCAGGAGAGGTCTGCTGAAGCTGGTAGGGCAGCGCCGAAGGCTTCTTCGCTATCTGAGCCAGACCGATCTTGAACGGTACCGGTCGCTTTTGAAAGAACTTAACCTACGGAAATAATAAAAGGAAATGTGCATGATTCATAGAGAAGTAATCACCATCGGAAAAGAAGAGATGGTTCTTGAGACCGGAAAGATGGCAAAACAGGCTAACGGATCTGTATACGCCAGCTATTCCGGCAGTGCCGTGCTTGCCACCGCCTGCTGCGGCAGATCTATCATAGAGGGCGCTGACTTTGTACCCCTCATGGTGGAGTACAATGAGAAATACTATGCTGCAGGGAAAATTCCCGGAGGCTTTCTCAAGCGGGAGGGAAGACCAAAGGATAAGGAAATTCTCGTCTGCCGGCTGATTGACCGACCGTTGCGCCCGCTGTTCAGCAAAGCCTTTCAGCGGGAGATTCAGATCATACCGACCACCCTCTCAACTGACCAGATTAACCCTCCGGATATGGTGGCCATGGTCGCTTCCTCCGCAGCGGTAACAGTGTCGGACATCCCTTTCAACGGTCCCATCGGTGCGGTGCGAGTGTGTCATCTGAACGGAGAATTCATTATCAACCCGACCTTTTTGGAAATCGAAGAAGGGGATCTTGACATCATTGTAGCCGGCACCTTGTCAGGAATCACCATGGTGGAAGGCGGCGGTGCGGAAGTTCCAGAGGAAATTCTCATCGAAGCTATTGCTGTCGCAGAACCGGTAATAAAAGAAATCTGCGAAGCCCAGATCAGACTGGCGAAGAAGGTCGGCAAGGAAAAACTGCCCCTGCAGCCGGAAGCTCCATCAATCGAAATTGAACAGGAGATTCGGTCCTTCGCATTCGACGAAATGCAGCATGCCTGCTTTGTAATCGGAAAAATGGAGCGGACCGCCGCCATCAGTGCAGTGAAGGACCGGGTGCTGGAGCACTTCCAGGACCGGATTGAAGAAGGTGATGAAAAGCTGGTCGGCAAACTGCTGTCTGATATGGAACAGGAGATCGTCCGTAAATCCATTCTGACGGAAAAGAAGCGGACCGATCACCGCGGACCTGAAGATATCCGACCGATTACCTGTGAAATCGATGTGCTGCCCCGGGCCCACGGAAGTGCGCTGTTCACCCGAGGAGAGACCCAGAGTCTCGGGGTAACCACCCTGGGCACTGTGTATGACGAGCAGATGGTCGACAACATCGACGGAGAGAAATCCTTTGAGCATTTCATGCTGCACTACAATTTCCCGCCATTTTCCGTAGGTGAGACCGGCAGGACCTTCACCGGAAGACGGGAGATCGGACACGGTCATCTGGCTTTCAGGTCACTGGATCCGGTGCTTCCCACGAAGGAAGCCTTCCCCTATACCATCAGGGTAGTTTCTGAAATCCTTGAATCCAACGGGTCATCATCCATGGCGACTGTCTGCAGCGGATCTCTTTCCCTGCTATCAGCGGGAGTAAAGATCAAAAAACCTGTGGCAGGAATTGCTATGGGACTGGTTTCAGACGGTGAATCCATGGTTGTGATCAGTGATATCCTCGGTGAGGAGGATCACCTCGGCGACATGGACTTCAAGGTTGCAGGAACAGAGGACGGCATTACCGCATTCCAGATGGACATTAAGATCGACGGTGTGAGCAGCTCGCTGATGTCCGAGGCCCTTGCTCAGGCAAAACGCGGACGCATGCACATTCTTCAGGAGATGGGCAAGGCGATCGAAGGGCCGAGCGAGGATATTTCCAAATACGCGCCGAGGATCCTGAAGCTTAAGATTGATGAAGAGAAAATCGGTGCGGTGATCGGACCCGGAGGAAAGAACATAAAAAGCATTGCTGAACAGTCCGGTTCTGAGATCAACATCGACAATGACGGAACCGTAACTATCTACGGAAAAGACCATGAAAAAGCCGAACTGGCTCGCAAGCTGGTGCTCTCAATAATCGAAGAGCCTGAGGTCGGCCGGATTTATCAGGGTACGGTGAAGCGGATTACCGATTTCGGTGCATTCGTGGAAATTCTCCCGGGAAAGGAAGGGCTGGTGCATATTTCCAAGCTTTCCAAGGAGCGGGTGAAGTCTGTAGAAGATGTGCTGTCCATGAATCAGCAGATTCCGGTGAAGCTCCTGGAAATTGACCGGATGGGCAGACTGAATCTCAGTTATGTTGATGCCCTGAAAACGAAGGAATAACCATGAAGCGTGTTCCCGTGCGCATACGGCTTGAGGGAGGGGCTGCCCCTCCCTTCTATGCTTCCGCCCATGCGGCAGGAGCTGATATCTGTGCGGGCATTCATGAACCTATGGAACTCCAGCCTGGGGAGAGAAAGCTGATCCCCACTGGAGTATTCCTTGAACTCCCGGAGGGGTATGAAGCCCAGATCAGGCCGAGATCAGGCCTGGCTGTCAGAAACGGCATCACCGTGCTGAACACTCCGGGCACGATTGACGCCGACTACCGGGGAGAAGTACGTGTTATCATCATAAACCACGGAACAGAATCCTGGACGGTGCATCCTAGGGAACGGATAGCCCAGATGGTGATTCAGCCGGTAGTCCGGGCTGAATTTGAAATCGCTGAGGAGATATCACAAACAGCCAGGGGAGCCGGAGGATTCGGTTCGACAGGGAGTTAGCGCTCATGTCTCGGAGCAGCTTCAGAACCATAGAAGGGTATCTACTCCGGGAATTTTTCATCAGCTTTTCCATAGCCTTTCTGTTCTTTTTCTTCATCTTTTTTGTAAACCAGCTGCTGCTGCTGGCCCGCAACATTCTCATCAGTACCGTTTCGCTGACCGATGTGGCCCTGATTATCCTGTATTCGGTGCCGATTATCCTCTCATTTACCTTTCCCTTTGCAGCCCTTTCAGGTACAGCTATGGCCCTGGGAACGCTTTCGGCAGGCAGGGAGATCATGGCGCTTCGCTCAAGCGGCATATCCTTCCGGCTCATGCTGCGTCCGTTCATTCTCGCTGCGATTGTACTGTCGGTGGTATCATTCATCACCAATGACATGTTCCTGCCGCTTGGAACGATTGAATACCGGAGACTCTACCGGGAACTGCTGTATAAAACACCGGAACTGGAGATCCGCCCGTATTCACCCTCCATCATTCAGGACACCATGATCATCAGCAGATCCTCCGGGGAAGAACAGATTGAGGATGTCATCATCATCGACACCTCCTCGCCGATTGAGAAGCGTTCGGTAATTTTTGCAGAGTCGGGACGGTTCACCCAGGACCTGGAGGGAACGACTGTCTTCAGGTTTCTGGAAGCAGCTGGTACCCAGGGAAGGGACGGGGAGTCCTTCGAACGCTTTGAAGCAGAGATGATGGATCTCTTCTTCTCCATGGACCAGGCCACCTTTTCCATGCTCTCCCTCTCACCTGCGGAGATGAGCTTTCTTGATGTCTACCATGAAATTGCTGAGAGAAGGGAGGATATTGCACAGACGAAGCAGCGGGACCGTCAGCGGATGGAGGAACTGGAGGCGCTCATCGCCCGGGACCTGCCTCCGGAGGAGCGGAGGGTCCTGCTGCGGGAATACGATTCCCTGGCAGAAAAAAGCTATGTCAGCCGCACGCTCCGGTTCTATGAGATCGAGCTTTTCAGAAAAATTGCCCTGCCCCTCGGCTGTCTTTTTCTCATCTTTATAGCTCTGCCGATTGCGGTGATTCCTATTCAGCACGGAAAGATCATCGGGTTCGGTATCGGCGTGCTTATGTCCACCCTCTACTGGATCATGATGTTCTCAGGACAGTCCTACGGGGTCAGGACGGAGCTGCCCCCGGCACTGCTGATGCTCGGCCCGAACGTGCTCTTTGCGCTCATCGGCGCTGCGGCATTTGCGGTTCTGAAACGGCGGTAGGGGAACAGAAATGAATACCCTGGACCGATACGTTCTCAAACAGATTATTCCCGTTTTTCTGGTCACCTTGGCAGGGCTTTCAGTGATCCTCTCAGTGGCCGAACTGTTCACCTACATGCACCTGATCGTAGACAGACATATTCCGCTGGCAGACACCCTGATGCTGTTTCTGCTGTATGTCCCTCAGGCACTGGTGCATGCAATTCCGGTATCAATGCTCTTTTCCGTGTGCTTCATCATGGCATCCCTCTTTGCCAACAACGAACTGATCGCAATACTGAACTCCGGGGTATCGTTCATGCGACTTACTCGGAATATTATTATCCTCGCATTCGGGATAAGCGCGGCATCCCTGCTGTTTCAGGATCTGGTGCAGATTCCCGCCTCCTTTGAGCGGAGTCAGCGGATCGACCACCTGGTGGGACGGCCGACAATCCAGCAGGACAGCAACATTGTCCTATGGAACCAGACCGGCAGCATACTGTATTTTGCCCAGCGGTTCAGGGAGGATCGGCATGAGCTGCGCAATCTGACCGTCCTGTTTTTCAGGGAGCACGGCGGTATTCAGCTGCGGGTGGATGCTCCCCGGGCAGTCTATCACCGGGAATCTCAGCAGTGGGTGCTTGAGCAGGTCCGTATTTATGAGGGAGATACGATTGAAACCCAAAGCGAATACCGGAATCCGGCGCTGAATGAACCTCCGGACCATTTCCGGCGCAGGACCAATCAGATTGAACATATGACCCTGGAGGAGGGTTTTTCATACATTCGGCGGATGGGCTACATCGATACTCAGATCCAGCGGGAGGCGCAGACCGATCTCTATGAACGGATCATTTTCTCCTTTACCCCGCTGCTGGTGGTGCTGCTTTCTGTCTCAGCAGGCTCCCGGTTCAGGAAGAATATTCTGCTGCTGAGTCTCTTTTTCTCCCTTTCCATATCAGTGCTGTACTATATCTATGAATTCATCTTTCTCATTCTTGCTCGGCAGGGATATCTGCATCCGCTTCTGGGAAGCTTGCTGCCCTTCGGAACTTTCTTTATACTGTCAATGATACTGTTTCGGCAGGCAAAAACGTAGAAAGGAACCAAGTTTTGAATATATTTACCGTACTTACCAAGGATGAGCGCACCCATGGACGCATCGGCAGGCTTGAGCTTCCCCACGGCACGGTGGAGACGCCGATGTTCATGCCCGTGGGAACCAACGGCACCGTCAAGGCCATGCATCACCGCAGTGTTGAGGATATCGGTTACCGGCTGATACTCGCCAACACCTATCATCTGTATCTGCGTCCGGGAACTGATGTGCTGGAGTCCTACGGCGGACTGCACCGGTTCAGCTCCTGGAAGCATAACATCCTCACCGACAGCGGCGGATTTCAGATCTTCTCTCTTGCCGGACTGCGCACCATCAAGGAGGAGGGGGTCACCTTCCGTTCCCATATTGACGGGTCTCTCCACCATCTGACCCCGGAGGGTGTTGTTGATATACAGCAGATCATCGGCAGCGACATCATGATGTGCCTCGATGTCTGCACTCCTCCGGAGATCACCCATGCTCAGGCCAGGGACGCCCTGGAAATCACCACCCGATGGGCAAAGCGGTCAAAAATGCAGTGGCTCTCCGGCACCAGAAAAACTGACGGAGCGCTCTTCGGCATCATCCAGGGCAACTTCTACAAGGATCTGAGGCGAATCAGCGCCCTGGAAATCGGGGAGCTTGATTTTCCCGGGGTTGCAATCGGAGGGTTATCAGTAGGAGAGCAGCGCAATGTGTTTATCGAATACCTCGGGCATACTGCGGAGCTGATCGACCGCAGCAAGCCCCGGTATGTCATGGGAATCGGAACCCCCGATTATATCCTGGAAGCGGTCTCCCAGGGTATCGATATCTTCGACTGCGTTCTGGCAACCAGGACGGCCCGTAACGGCTCAGTTTTCACCGATGACGGTATGATTCAGCTGAAAAAGGCCCGCCATGCCTATGACCAGGATCCGATTATGGAAGGGTGCCCCTGCTGCGCCTGCACTTCCTATTCCCGGGGGTATCTGCGTCATCTGTTCAAAACTCATGAAATTCTCGGACTGATGCTGGCGAGCGAACATAATCTGACCTATCTCTATCGGCTTATGGAGCAGGTAAAAGCTCATATCAAGGGGGGCAGCTTTGATTCCTTCAAACGGGCATATCTCCAGCGCTACCGAATCTCGGGAGGACAGCCGGTCACTTGAGCAGTCAGCTCTGCTGCTGATGGTCATGACCGCTGCAAGCAGACTGCTCGGACTGGTCCGGATCCGGATCATCAGCTCCCTTGTCGGAGCAACCCTGATGGGGGATCTGCTGTTTTTTACTCTGAATATTCCCAACAATGTCCGTAAAATCTTTGCAGAGGGAGCCTTTTCCTCAGCCTTTGTCCCTGAATACAGCTGCCGGTATCACCGGGATAAGCAGGAGGCAGGACAGTTCTTTTTCAGGACCGCTGCAGTGCTGTGCATTATCTCTGCGGTAATGGGAGCAGGATTTCTGCTTTTCGGCTCACAGCTGCTTCATGCAGTATCGGACTTCGGTGATGAGGTCATTCATCCAGCCGGCATCGTGCTGCTGGGAATTTTTACGATCTATACCCTGGGAATTTTTCTCACAAATGCCGCCTCCGGTGCGCTCCATGTCCGCCGACGGTTTTTTGCTCCCTCCCTGGCTCCCCTGATCCTTTCGGCATCAGTCATTGTCTGCTCGCTGCTGCTGTTTGATCTCTGGGGCGTCTATGCAGTAGCCGCAGGGTTTGCCGTCGGCGCCCTGATACCGGCGGTATGGCTGATGCTGGTGATGCTCCGCCGGATTCCTGAGACAGCTGTCCGAATCTCCCTGAGAGACAGCAGGACCTTCTTCCGCAGATGGGGCAGGCTGATCGCGCTGCAGAGCGCCTTCCTGGTCAGTCAGCAGGTCTCGTTTTATCTTGCATCAACACTTCAGGAAGGAAACGTCATCCAGTACTCCAACGCCATAATCCTCTGGCAGATGCCCTTCGGGGTGTTTTTCGCATCCATCATGACCGTGCTCTATCCGATGATATCGCAGTTTCACCATCAGGGGGAGCATGCAGAACTTGCCGGAACCATGAACACCGGAATTGAGCATGTACTGACCTTTCTGCTCCCGTCAGCGGTGCTGCTGACGGTTTTTTCCCGGGAGGTATGTACGGTGGTGCTCCTGGCGGGAAACTATACCCAGGAAGCTGCGGATCAGACTGCAGCCATTCTGCGGTTTTTTGCTCCGGGAATGGTGCTTCTCGGATTGACCCAGCTGTTTCTCCGGAAGTACTATCTGCAGCAGTTCTGGAAGAAAGCCGCAGTCATCACCTTGCTCGCAGCATCCCTGGACATCCTGTTCTCGATTCTGCTGATCAGAACTCCTCTTGGGATAACCGGGCTTGCCGCAGCATTTACTGCCGCCTACGGAATTACCGCACTGTGTGCCGTAGATTTTTCTCTGATACACCGTAAGACTGCGCAGACATGCCTCAAGATAATTTTTTCCAACATACTCATGCTGGCTGTGCTTGCAGTGCTGGTCAGGCTGGTTCCGCTGCAGTCCCGGGGATTGATGGAAGCGATTCTGCGGATTATCTTCCTGGGGGCACCTGCTGCGCTGCTGCTGGGACTGCTGTACCGAAAAATCGGCATCTCCTTTTTCAGATTACTGCGAAGCAGACAATCCTAATTCGATGATTCCCTGGGTAATCAGAAAGAGGGCAAACCCGAACAGTGCAGCGGCAGAGGCCATACCCATCCAGTACTGAACCTTCTGCCCCAGTTTTCCCACCGAAGCAATCAGAAGCACAAAGAGCATGAATCCTCCGATCAGCGTTCCGTAGAACCCGATGATGAAGCTCACCCCGTATGCAGGTGCAGTGTGCCATCCCTCAAGGAAGATCGGTCCGGCTATGGTAGCCCAGAAGAGATATGCATGGGGACTCAAGGCGTTGACCATCACTCCCTGGAACAGGCTTTTATGCAGCGGCTCACCGGAAACCTGCAGGGAATCTTCCGCTCTGCGGGCTTTCCTTCCGCTCTTCCATGCCTCCGATCCGAGATAGAGCAGATAGATGCCTCCGCCGATTCTCAGCACATGCAGAAACCAGAATGATGCCTGGCTCAGCAGAAACAAAACCAGAATCACTATCGGCACATCGCTGATCAGGGGAGCTGCGGCGGCCTTCAAGGTGCTCCTCCAGCCGTTTCTCATGGTCTTTCCCATGAGAAACGCCTGAAACGGTCCCGGCTGGGCTGCAGCCGCTCCTCCAAGGAGCAGACCGCTTGCAAGATATGCGAACACAGCTAGTCAACCAGCTGCTGAAAGGGCGCCTTGGTGATTGATTTCACCCGGTAGGAATATGCATGCTCATTAATGGTAAAGGAGAACTCCTCTGCGACCGTACGGTTGAGCAGTTTTGATCCGAAGGGGGAGAGATAGGAAAGGATCCCTTTATTCGGCTCAGATTCCCAGGGTCCGAAAATGTGATACACCTCAACTGTATCGTTGTGCCGGTTCACCAGTTCAACGGTGGTGCCGAAGGATACTTTTGATGTATCCACGGTGTCCTCTTCAAAAATTACCGCCCGGTCAATTTCAGTCTTCAGCTTTCCGACGGAGAAATTGAGCATTTCCTGACGTTCCTTTCCGGCTTTGTACTCAGCATTTTCCCGTAAATCCCCGAGCTCCCGGGCTGCACCGATTTCCTTAGAATTCTCAGGTATCTCGACTTCGAGGATGTGACGCAGTTCATCCTGTTTTCTCACATAGCTGTTTTCCGTTACGATCAGGCCGCCGGAGATGGTTTCGGCCTTTTCATCTTCATCGGTGAACCGGTAATCCGGAAACTGCTCTTTGATCAAATGTTTCAGTTCAATCTTTTTGGAAGGATCAAGATCGGGTATGTCCTTCAGGAGACTGTAGATCCTGTTGACCTGATCCTGGTTGTGAGCCGCGATATAGATATTAAGCGCCCCTTCTTCAAAAAGGACGGCCTGAATGATACGGTTGAGCCTGCGGTTGACCACCACATCCTTCTTGTTGGAAATATTCCGGAAGGTGATCTCCAGCAGATGGAGCAGGGCAATGAGCACCTTCTCAGTCGGTATGCCCCGTTTCTCCCACTGTTCGAAGGAAAAGCTCTTGGCCAGCCAGCAGAAGGTCTCCGGCTTTTCCCGATACGATTCGTAGGAGTTTGCGAAGACTTCGTTGAGGTAGGCATCTTTCTCCTGAGAGACTTCCAGCTCATCAATGATGTACATGGTCAGGTAGTAGGGGAACAATCTGACGTACAGCTCCTTCCAGTTGTCGAAGGAGAGTTTTACCTCCGTGAGGAAATCACGTTTGATGTCGCTGTCATCGATATGCTGGAACACCTGAAGGAGGGTCGCCTCGTCGGTCAAGACTTCAGAAAATTTAAATTCCGAGGGTTTCGGAAGAAAACTGAACTGTCTTGAAAGACGCTTGGTGACCAGATAGCTGGAGACTACCTGGTCATTGATCACCGTAAAGTTGTTGGCAATGGTGAGAAAGTAGTTGTAAATCTCTTCAAAAAAGGTTGAATCCGGTTCACTGTTGGAAATGAACTCCCGC
This sequence comes from Spirochaetaceae bacterium, assembly GCA_003559765.1. Taxonomy (GTDB): domain Bacteria; phylum Spirochaetota; class Spirochaetia; order PWKH01; family PWKH01; genus PWKH01. The sequence continues at coordinate 9,968 of PWKH01000061.1, read as the reverse complement.
ATGATCCGCACACGCTGATAAAATCCTTTCTCGCTTTTGAAGGTGTTCAGCGTCTTCTCTTCGAAGGAGATAGGAGTTTCACGGACGAGATATTCATCGGTTTTTTCCGGATTGGTCCCGAACATCGAATTGGTCTTCAGGATTTTTCTTGCGGCAAGGTTCCAGGAGGTCCATTCGTTTTTTGTGAGCACCGCAGGAACAAGCTCACTTTTAATCGTGCGGATACTGGCGGAGTTGCCGTAGCTCTTTATGACCGTCCGCAATGCCCATGCGGCATCCTCCTTCACCTTTTCCCGGAGCTTTTCCTTGGTAAGCACGCTTTTGAGCACCCAGATATGGGACCTATCCAGTACAGTGAGGGCGTTTACCGCCATCTTCATGGACATCTCATGTGCCCGCTTGCTGACGAAGTCGATGACCACCTTCTCTCCGCGGATCGATTTGATTCTTCCGATTCCCCAGCTCTTATGGTAGACAAAATTTCCTGAATCCAGGGCGATATGTTTCTCGAAATAGGAAATAGCATCTTCCACATTCCGGTAGGACTGCAGCAGATTGGACTCACTGATGTAGTCCTCCAGCTTGCTGTGGTCCTTGTAGATTTCCCGGTAGCAGGCGATCAGCTCATTCCGGGCGTCAACGGATTTCAGATCTCCATGGAGATACAGTTTGATGATTTCCAGGGCACGGTTCCAGTTCTCCTGGTCACGATACACATGAAAAAGTTCAAACAGCAGCTGATTCCCCCGTTCCTGGGAAATTGCCGTGGACACCTTTGTGCAGATCTGGAGAAAAAACTCATATTCCTCAGGGATTCTATGTATCAGCACATCCCAGATATCCTTGATCTGGGAAAAATTCCTGAAGGTGATATACCGGTAGAGCGCCTTTTTGTAGTAGATGACCGCCTGTTCCATGTCGCCTGCGGCAGCTGAACGTTCCGCCAGCAGCTTGACGATATCGATTTCCTCATAGTCAACCTTCACCAGCCGTTCCCAGATCTGGTATTTCTTCTCATCCTCTCCGGTGCTCTCATAGGCGTTCGCCAGCAGACGAAGCACAATCATGTTCTCACCGTATTCCAGCACTTTATCGGCAAGATACTCAACGATCTTCCATTTCCGGTTATCAGAAAAGAGGGTGATCAGCTGCACCAGATGGGAATCATCGATCAGCCGTTTCTTCAGGGCGATGACTCCGGAAATATACAGAGCAATGATACTGTGCTTTGTATGGGTGAGATGCTCATCGCAGAGCAGCTTGATTTCACCTAGATCCTCCTTCGAGGAATTGTTTAACAGATCGTCAAGCACCTCAAAATTATGTATGGTATAGCTGTTGATTGCAGCCCGTGTCCATTTTTCTTCATTGAGCATCTCTGAAATTTTTTCTATTGTGTTTCCCATACCAGTACCACCTTATGATAATTGTTCGAACTACTTCGACATGTGTGCATGTTCGATATACAGCTGATACACCGAATAGTCAGCTTCCCGCAGCTGAGTCTCTATTTCAGTTATTTTATCCGGATATTTCTGCAGAGAGACGTGATAATCTATCATCCAGAGATAACAGTTTATCAGCATCGGAAGCAGACTCGGGTCCTGCTGCCGTCCTTCTCCTTCAAGCTTGTGTTCAAGCGCACGCATCTGTTTCACCAAATTGCTGTACTCAAGTGTTGTTAACGCTCGTTTCACATTGAAAAATCCGAAAATTCTTCCGAACACGGGTATCCAGTATCGAATGCTGTTTACAGGATATTGGAATTTTGTGATTTTTTCAATAACTGCGTCAATGATTTGAGACCGAAGACATTCGTATTCCACTTCATCAGGAGCCTGATAAAAGGTCTCCCTGAAAAGCAGCCGTGCCTGAAAATCATGACCGAGATGTTCCCAGCAGGCCGCAAGGGCCGCCAGACACCGCTGGTTCTCCGGTTCCTTCGCTACCGCTTTCTGAATCCAAGAGACAGCCTCATGGGTTTCATTGTTCATCAGGTGGGAAATACCCCGGTAGTAGAGCACTTCAGTGCTGTCGGGCTCCTCACCGAATTTCGCTGCGGTATCACACAGAAGTTTGAAGACCCATTCACGGATTCCCCGGTAGTACTCAAGCTCCAGTCCGATCTGCAGATAGAGCCGGTAGAAGACCTTCCACTCGCCGGCGATGAGCCGCATGCATTCCTCAGGATGACTTTCCCGTTCAAACGCCGACTTTCTGAGCTTCCAGAAGTCAAAGATATGCCGCACCTGCTCCTGATATCCAGGGATAAACCGCAGAGCCTCCTGGAATGAACCATGCTTTATATATTGAACTGCCCGCAAATCAGCCATAATACTCAGTATAATTGAAACTGAGGGATTATCATAGGGGTTATGCTTCGATTGCCTTTCTCACGCTTATTTGATACAAATTGGCGTATGGCACGGAATAAAGTATTACAGGTTGCTCCTTCAGTTCTTTCCGCTGATTTTTCTCACATGCGGAAGGAGATGGAGAAAATTAACGATTCCCAGTCTGACTGGGTTCATCTTGACGTCATGGACGGTTCCTTCGTACCGGAAATCACCTTCGGCAGCAAGTTTGTTGCAGACATCAGAGGCTGCAGTGCGCTTCCCTTTGACACCCACCTGATGATTGATCATCCGGAACGGATGATCGAAGGATTCGCCCAGGCCGGCAGCGACTGGATTTCCTTCCATCTCGAGGCGGCAGTCCATGCCCACCGAGTGATCCAGCAGATACGCTCATACGGGAAAAAGGCCGGCATATCCATCGTTCCCTCGACCCCGGTGCATGCCCTCCTGCCGATGCTCGGGGAGCTTGATCTGATCCTGATCATGACCGTGAACCCCGGTTACGGCGGTCAGGCTATGCTGGATTTCTGTGTGGACAAGATCCGCTGGCTTGACGAGATCCGCAGGGAGCAGGGACACCGCTACCTCATCAGTGTCGACGGCGGAGTAAATAACGACACCGTTGATGTCGTGAGAAATGCCGGAGTAGACATCGCAGTTGCCGGAAGCGCCTTTTTTCAGGCTGCTGACCCTCAAGCTCTGGTTTCCCGGTTCAAATATGGAAGGGCTGAATCATGAAAGCGGTGGTGCAGCGGATCAGAAACGGATCGGTGACAGCGGAGCACCAGCTTACGGGAGCTGTAGACCACGGACTGCTGGTGTATCTGGGGGTGGAGCAGGGCGACGGGCAGAAGGATCTGGAGTACCTTGCCAGAAAGATTGCCAATCTCCGCATATTTGAGGATGATCAGGGCAAACTGAACCGTTCTGTCATCCAGACAGGAGGGAAAGTCCTTCTGATCAGCCAGTTCACCCTCTGCGCAGATACTAAAAAGGGGAACCGGCCCTCCTTCAATTCAGCTGAAACCCCTGAACGGGCAGCAGAATGTGTAGAAAGATTTTCACAGCTGGTCAGTTCATGCTATGATGTTCCTGTTGAGACCGGAAAGTTCGGCGCCCACATGGATGTTACCTACACGAATGACGGTCCTGTGACCATCTGGTTTGACACAAAACAGCTGCAGAGCTGAATCAGAACTGACCTGCAGTCTGATGATATCATCGAGAGCATAATACGTTTGGAGAAAAAATATGGCTAAAAAGACGCTGCATTCAGCCAGCGATTACGGAAATCTGACTGAAAAGACACAGGCGATTGAGTCGGCAAGGACTCAGATTGACAAGCAGTTCGGCAAGGGCTCGCTGATGCGCCTCGGTGATGAAGGAGTGATTAAACGGGTGCCGGCAATTCCGTCAGGATCAATCCTGCTGGATGAAGCACTGGGAGTGGGGGGATACCCCAAAGGCCGGGTGATTGAGATCTACGGACCTGAATCATCCGGGAAGACCACCCTTGCGCTCCATGCCATTGCCGAAAGCCAGAAGAACGGAGGTATTGCCGCATTCATCGACGCCGAGCATGCCCTTGACCCCACCTATGCGGGAAACCTCGGCGTCAAGACCGATGAGCTGTGGATCTCCCAGCCCGACACGGGAGAGCAGGCGCTGGAGATAACCGAATCTCTGGTCCGTTCCGGCGCCCTCGACATTATTGTGGTTGATTCGGTCGCAGCGCTGACGCCCCAGGCCGAAATAGAGGGGGAGATGGGGGATGCCCATATGGGTCTGCAGGCTCGGCTTATGAGCCAGGCGCTGCGTAAACTCAGCGGCATCATCTCCAAGTCCGGGACTTCTCTGATTTTTATCAACCAGATTCGGATGAAAATCGGCGTACTCTTCGGTAATCCGGAAACCACCACCGGAGGCAACGCCCTGAAGTTCTATTCCTCTCTTCGGCTGGAGGTCCGCCGGATTGAAACTATCACCAAAACCGCCGATGAAGCCATCGGGAACCGGGTGCGGGTGAAGGTGGTGAAAAACAAGGTGGCCCCGCCGTTCCGAAAGGCTGAGCTGGAAATTATGTTCGGTAAGGGCATCAGCTATTACGCCAGTCTTCTTGACGGTGCTCTGAAGTACGATCTTATCGGAAAAAGCGGCAGCTGGTACTCCTACAAAGACGAGAAAATCGGCCAGGGCAGGGAAAATGTGAAGACCTATCTGGAGGAGCGTCCTGAGATCTCCCGGGATCTCGAAAAGCAGCTGCGCGTCCTGATGTTCCCGCAGCAGACTTCGCCTCCACCTCCGGCTGAAGAGGAACACAAAGAGCCATGAGCGAAGAGCACAGTCCGGAGATCCTGAAAGCTTCTCCCTACAGCGTCCAGCTCTCCTCATTCGAAGGGCCTTTGGACCTGCTGCTGTTTCTCATTCAGAAGAATGAAGTGAATATTTATGATATTCCGATCGCTGAGATCACCGAACAGTACATGGAATTCATCAAATATGCAGAATCAATTGAGCTGGACAACCTGACTGATTTTTATGTGATGGCCTCAACCCTGATATACATTAAATCAAGGATGCTGCTTCCCGTTGAAGTAGAATTCGATGAGGAGTTTGACGATCCGAGAAAGGATCTGGTGGAGCGGCTGATTGAGTACCAGAAGTACAAGAAATATGCCGAACTCATATCTGAGCAGGGCGATGCTACTGAATGGGTGATTTCCCGGAAGAAGAATCAGCGGGTGCTTCCCTTCGATGATGCGGACATCTGGGAAGAAATCGAGATCTGGGATCTGCTCCAGACATTCAACCGGCTTTTGTCGGGCATGTCCAAGGAAAACGTGTTCAATGTATACGAAGAGGTCACGATCAAGGAGAAGACTGCCTATCTGATTGAACTGCTTGAGGAGAAGGAGGAATTTCCTTTCCTTGAGCTGATCATTAATGAGCATTCCCCCCTTGATATCATCTGCTCTTTTCTGGCAATCTTGGAGGCCGTAAAGGTTCGGATGATTCGAATCTTTCAGCATTCACTTTTCGGTGATATCCATATCCGCAGACGGGAAGAAGAGGAACATGGACAGGGAGAACGAACAGAATCAGGATCAGAATCTGAAGATGGATCAGCTTCTTACCCGTCATATGCAGATAGTTGAGGCTGTGCTGTATCTGGAAAATGAACCGGTGGAGATCGACCGGCTGGCAAGACTCAGCAGTCTTCCTCGAAAGACGGTGAGGGAATGCCTTGATCTGCTGCAGCAGCACTACGAACAGGAGCCCGTCCACGGTATCCGCCTGCTGGAGTTTGCCGGGGGCTACCATTTTGTTCCGAAGGATGAACTGTGGGACGATCTCAAGGATCAGTACGGAAAAAAAATTGATCGGCGTCTTTCCAGGGCGGCTCTGGAGACATTATCTATTATTGCCTATTCCCAGCCTGTCACCAGAAAGGAAATTGAGAATATCAGGGGGGTGAGCTCCGATAACAGTCTGAGGCTGCTGCTCGACCGGGAATATGTCCGGACGGTGGGGAAAAAGGATGTCATCGGTCACCCGAACCTCTACGGAACCACGAAGAAGTTTCTCCAGGAGTTCAATCTCCGCAGCATTTCTTCGCTTCCGAAGCTCTCTGATGTAGATTATGACCGATTCGAGGAAGAAGATGAATCAGATGACCAGTGATGCGCCCCAGCGGCTGCAGAAGTACCTGGCTTCCTGCGGGGCAGGATCTAGAAGATACTGCGAGCAGCTGATTGCCGAAGGACGGGTAGGGGTGAACGGCGTCACGGTTGCCCGGATGGGTGTCACCGTCACGGACATGGACCGGGTGACCCTTGACGGAAGGGAACTGAGACCGAAGCACTACCGCTATTATGTCCTGAACAAGCCCCGGGGGTATATCAGTTCAAATTACGACCCCCATCATCACCGTTACGCCCGGGATCTGATCACCGTTTCCGACAAGCATGTGCTGTTTCATGTCGGCCGCCTTGACATCAGTTCTACCGGACTGATGATCTATACCAATGACGGGGATTTTGCCCAGAGGATCCAGCATCCCTCATTTCAGGTTGAAAAAGAGTATTACATCACCGTATCTGATAAAATCTCTGAGAAAGATCTGAAATCATGCCTCAGGGGGGTTCAACTAAATGACGGTATAGTATATAAAATAAAACGGTACTCTCTGATTTCCGATTATGCCTTCACCCTGGTACTCACTGAGGGGAAAAATCGGGAGATTCGAAGGCTGCTGGAGCATTTACGGTATACCGTAGATATGCTTCACCGGATACGGATCGGCCCGATTGAACTGGGGGATCTTCCACCCGGAACATTCAGAGAAATTAATTGGGATGTGGTCAGTATGTGTCTGTCCATGTCGAAAAAGGATAGTACAGAGCATGGTTGTAGTAATTGACGGGCCTGCAGGGGTCGGCAAGAGTACGATAGCAAAACTGCTTGCTGAAAAACTTTCGCTGTTTTATATCAATTCCGGAAATTTCTATCGGGCAATTACCAAACATCTCCTTGATTCGGGAAGGGATCCCGAAAGCGAGTCGGATCTCATTGCATCAGCTTCAGCGTGCAGACTGACCATACAGCAGGGCAGGGTGCACTGCAACGGTACTGACGTTGAGGATGAGCTGCATACCGACCGTATTGATCAGTACGTCGCCCAGCACTCAGCAGTCCGGCAGGTCAGAGACATAGTGAATCAGCAGCTGCGGGAAGTCGCCGAGGATCTGGACTTGATCGCCGAAGGCAGGGACATGGCCACGGTGGTGTTTCCCAATGCTGACTACAAGTTCTATTTTGACGCAAGTCTTGAAATTAGAGCGGATAGACGGTATAAACAGCAGGATACCGAACTGGAATTATCTGATCTGCAGAATGAGCTGAACCGGCGGGATGCCGTTGATACCAACAAGGGATACGGATCACTTACGGTTGCTGAGGATGCATTTTACCTGGATACCTCACACTTGACCATAGATGAAGTTTGTGAGAAAGTGTTGAACATAATAAACGGAAGAAATTTAAATCAGGAGAGTCGGAACGTGTTATCAGAAAAAGGAACTGACAATAACAGCAATGAAGTACAGGATCAAGATACCAGTAAAATGAGCGAGATGCAGAACTCGCTTCAGGAGGAATACCTGAATAAACTTGATGGTATCGAAGAGGGTCAGCTGATAACAGGGCATGTCGTCGAGATCACCGGAGAGAATGTGTTCGTCGATGTTGGCTTCAAATCCGAAGGCAGGATCCCTGTCGAGGAATTCGAAGAACTGCCCTCTATCGGCGATGAGGTCCAGGTAGTGCTTATCAGTAAAGAGGGTAAGCACGGACAGACCGTGGTTTCCAAAAAGAAGGCAGATATTCGAGTAACTGACAACAATATGAAGGAAGCCCATAAAAATGAGGAACCCGTGAAGGGAACCTTTGCACGGGTGATCAAGGGCGGTTACGAAGTCTCCGTTCAGGGATCAATTACCGCATTCTGTCCCTTGTCTAAGGCGGCAATGCGGAGAATTGAAGATCCTGAAGAGATGATCGGAATTACCGATTACTTTCTTATTGATAAACTCCATGCTGATTCCCGGGTGAAACCGGTTATATCCCGCAGGGCTTTCCTGGAGAAAGAGATTGACCGCAGAAAAAAGGAATTCTTTGAGAACCGGCAGGTCGACGATGAAGTTGAAGGTATTGTAAAAAGCTTTACTTCCTTTGGAGCATTCATTGACCTCGGGGGATTCGACGGGCTGCTGCATATCAACGATATGAGCTGGGGCCATGTAACCCGGCCGAAGGATTATGTAAAGAAGGGGCAGAAGATCAAGCTGAAGCTGATTCACCTTGATACCGAAAGCCAGAAGATTAATCTCAGCCTGAAGCATTTTACTCCCGATCCGTGGGAATCATTTATCGACCGCTATGATCTTGAACAGATTGTGAAGGGAAAGGTCACGAAACTCACCGATTTCGGGGTTTTTATTGAGCTGGAAGAGGGGATTGAAGGCCTTGCTCATATTTCTGAACTCTCCTGGATAAAACGGATCAATCATCCCAAGGAAGTTGTTTCCATCGGAAATGAAGTTGAAGCGATGATTCTCGGATACGATGTGGATGCAAGAAAGGTATCCCTCGGTATGAAACAGGTTGCACCGAATCCCTGGGATACTATTGAAGAACAGTATCCTGTTGGCAAGCGCATGACCCGTGAAGTGATAAAAGTTACCAATGCGGGAGCCTTTGTGCAGCTTGAAGAGGGGATCGACGGATTTCTGCATATTGATGATTTTTCCTGGACAAAAAAGCCGAAGAATATGACTGCCTTCTGCAAGGAAGGCGACACCATTGAGGTGGTGGTCACCAAGGTGGATCATGAGAACCACCGCATCCGCCTCGGTGTGAAACAGCTTTCCGATAATCCCTGGAAGCAGCTGAAGGACACCTATCCGAAGGGCAGCCTCATTGAAGGGGAAGTGACCGGAGTTACCGATTTCGGCGTATTCGTCAGAGTTTATGACGATATTGAAGGACTGATTTCAAAGTACAATCTGGCGAGCCCTGATGAGGAATACACAGATGAGGTGCTGAAACGGTTTTCCATGGGGGATCGGGTGAAGGCAATGGTCATGGATGTGAATCCTTCAGCGAAAAAGCTTTCCCTGTCCATCAGGGACTATATCAGGCAGACCCAGAAGAAAGAAATTTCCAAGTACATTCATGATGACGATGGCGATGATGATGATACCTTCACCTTCGCTGACCTTATCAAGGAAAAAAAGCAGGATACTGACGAATAATAAATCAGCACGAGGGGCTCGTTTCCATGCAACAACCGGAAGATAAACGAAAGGAAGAGGTGACATTCTCACAGAAAGTTGAGAATTTCATCCTAAAATTTAAAAAACAGCTGCTTGCCGGAGCAGGGGTGATTGTCGCTGCACTGATAATTTTCGGCATCGTCACTGCTGTTCAGTCGAGAAGACTTGAGGAATATACAATCCGAACCGAGCAGGCCCAGCAGCTGTTTCAGGAATACCAGGAGGCTGATGAAGATCAGAGGCCGGCGCTGGCTGAAGAGCTGCAGAGTGAGCTGGATGAGATCATTGACGGCATCAATGACTATCCGGCGCTTCGGGCACTGATGATCTCAGGAGAACTGGCATACCAGCAGGATCGCCTTGAAGATGCAAAGGATTATTTCCTAACCGCAGCAGAACAGTTCAGCAGTTCCTATTTGGCTCCTGTAGCCTATATGAATGCAGCAGTGATCAGCGAAGAACTTGAGCAGCTGGAGCAGGCGATTGAGTATTATCAGCGGATAGTCGATTCCTATGCAGATGAGTTCCAGGGAGTTTCCCGGGCACTGCTGAACATCGGCCGACTGCATGAAGCACAGAATGATACAGACGGAGCAGTTCGCGCATATCAGCAGCTCACTTCAGATTTTGAGAATACTGAATGGGCAAACCTTGCACAGACCCGGCTTCTGCAGATCCAAATTGACATGTAACTATCCGAATACAGGAGGGCATCAGTGAAACAATCGGTTATTCCCGTTGTGCTGACCCTCCTAGTTTTTTTATCAGCTTCCTGCGG
>PWKH01000033.1 GCA_003559765.1 Spirochaetaceae bacterium | reverse complement strand
CCCGGGTCGCCTGGTGGTGGACCGGACCTCCGGGACTGGCCATTGTGCTGCTGCTGGTGTCGATATTCTTTTTTGCACGGTCCCTCGAAGCGGTTGTGGACCCACGATTACGGAAGAGATAGCCTATGGCATTTTTAGAAGTGAAGAATTTAGAAATTACCTATACGATCGGCAGCGGTTCACTGAAGGCAGTGGACGGGGTCTCCTTCTCTCTTGAGAAGGGACAGAGCCTCGGAGTTGTCGGAGAGAGCGGCTGCGGAAAGACCACCATTGCAAAGGGGCTGATGCAGCTGCTGCCTAAAAACGGCTCAATCACCGGCGGTTCGATTAAAATCGACGGCAAGGAGATGGTGGGATTAAGCAGGGAAGCCATGCGGCGCATGCGGCTCAAGGAAATCGCGATGATTTCCCAGAGTGCTATGAACGCCCTCAACCCCGTCTACACCATCGGAGACCAGCTGGTTGAGGGCATCATGGCCCACAGTTCCCTGGGCAGAAAGGAAGCCCTTCGCCGGGCGGTTGAAGTATTCGAAATGGTCGGCCTGGAGGAAAAACGGCTGAAAAGCTATCCCCATCAGCTCAGCGGCGGCATGAAACAGCGGGCGGTAATCGCCCTGGCGCTGACCCTCAATCCCCCGCTGATTATCGCTGATGAGCCGACCACCGCCCTGGACGTGGTGGTGCAGGACCGGATACTCCACCGAATTCTGAAGATCCAGAAGGAGATTAACAGCTCCATGATCTTCATCACCCATGACATCTCGGTGGTCTCGGAGATCTGCGAGTACATCATGGTGATGTACGGCGGAAAGGTAATGGAGATGGCAAAGACGGATGATTTTTTCCGCCATCCCTATCATCCCTACTCACTGGGGCTGCAGAACGCCTTCCCCATTATCACTGAAGAGATGGAGGAGCTGATCTCCATTCCCGGTTCTCCCCCGAACCTGCAGAACGTGCTGCCCGGGTGCCGGTTTCAGGAGCGCTGCCCCTTTGCCGAGCAGCGCTGCCGGGACGAGGAGCCGGGATTTGCGGAGCCTGAACCCGGACTGCTCACCGCCTGTCATTTTCCTGAGCGGGTGGAGGAATTCCGTGAAAAGGCCGCCCACCGGGACACCTGGGAGACCGTGCGTAAGCGCCTGATCGAAGAGATGAAGGAAGGAGCCGCCCATGGATGAGAAGCCTCTGATCATTATTGAGAACCTGAAGAAATACTATCCCGTGCGCAAGGGTATCCGGGAGCTATTCAATACGAAGAAGGAGTTCGTTAAAGCGGTGGATGACATCAGCCTCACCATCAGTCGGGGAGAGATCCTCGGACTGGCCGGGGAGAGCGGATCGGGAAAGACCACCACCGGTGAAATTATCGTCCGGCTTCAGGAGAAAACCAGCGGGGAGATCGTCCTCGACGGCCATCCCATAGATGACTCCTCCCGGGAGGGGCGCAAGCGCTTCCGACGGGAAGTTCAGATGATTTTTCAGGATCCCTATGAGACCCTCAACCCACGATCCACTGTTTTTGAGACCATTGCTGAACCCTTGAAAATCCACGGGTGGAAGGATAAGGAAAAGATCTACCGGCGCGTCTGGGAAGCACTGGAAATTGAGGAGCTCAAGCCGCCCGAGCAGTATCTCTTCAGCTATCCCCACGAACTCTCCGGGGGACAGCGGCAGCGGGTCGCCATTGCCAGGGGAATCGTGCTTGAGCCGAAGTTCCTGGTGGCCGATGAGCCGGTGTCCATGCTGGATGTCTCAATCCGCGCCGACATCCTGAACCTTCTGAAGGGACTGCGCAGGGATATGGGGCTGACGATGCTCTATGTCTCCCATGACCTGTCGACAATCAAGTACATCTGCGACCGCATTGCGGTGATGTATCTCGGCAAGATTGTGGAGCTCGGTCCGGTGAACAAGGTGCTGTCCAAACCCATGCATCCCTATACCAAGGTGCTCTTCTCGGCAGTTCCCGTGGCGGATCCCGACCATGTGAAGGAGCGGATTGTCATCGACGACGAGGTGCCCGATCAGATCAACCTTCCCGTCGGCTGCCGGTTCATCCCCCGCTGTCCCTATGTGAAGGACCAGTGCAGCTCCTGCACCCATGAACTCTTCGAATACGCCCCGGGCCAGTTCAGCGCCTGCATCTACCGGGAGGAGAATCTTACGGTCAATGACGACCGGATAATTGACGAACCCTAAGGCTAGAAAATATCTGCCCCCGCATCTCTCAGCAGCTGTGTCCCGTACTCTATGGATACCGCCTGGGAGATAGCGGTTGGCTGGGTCAGCTGCTCCCGGTAGCGCTCCTGCACCATGTCCTCTGGGGTAAAGGGGCCGATGATAATACCGATGATCCGCTCATCCGCAGCGTTGATCACCGGTCCCCCGATGTCCCCGCTGTGCACCCGGCTGTCGAACAGAAGCACCTTTGTGCCGTTGGGCGTCAGCAGCTTAGCCGAAAGGATCGACTGCAGGGAAATCATGCTGTGGAGCTGGTAGTGGGCAAAGGAGAAGCCCAGTGACAGCAGCGGGGTTCCCACCGGGGTGTCATCGGGATTGCCGATAATGTGGGCGGGCACAGAGATTCCCAAATCCGGCACCAGCTTCAGCAGCGCAATGCCCCGGGCTTCATCCCTGCTCACCTCTTCAACCGGAACCGGATACAAGGCCTCCGCCGTCAGGGGGACATAGGCTGCCTCCTGGTTCTGGGGAACGATTCCCAGCTTCCTTGCCTCAGGGATGATATGAGACGAGGTGAGTATGTAGCCGTCGCTGTGGATAAGAACGGCCGTTCCCAGATATGCGGCCTGATTTCCCTCAATGCTCATGAGCATCACGCAGCTTCCGTGATACCGCAGACTTGCTGATTCAACCATATTCTGTTCCTCCTGCTGTTACTGCTGGGTTTTCTTGTGCGCTGTTCTGCGCTGCTTCGGCTTGGCCCAGAACATTTTTCTGCCGAATGTTGCCGGCGCCGGGTAGTTGACCTTCGCATGCACCAGCCGGCCGTGCTCGTAGGGCGGCATGGCAAATCCCATGGGTCCTTTGTACTCCATCAGTCCCCGCTTCAGGCTGTAGCACATGAACAGCAGCACCATCGCAAAGGGAAGACCGGTGGTGATCGCTGCGGTCTGCAGGGCGGCGAGCCCTCCTCCCACCAGAAGCACTGCGGCAGCCACTCCCTCTAAAATGGCCCAGAAGAGACGCTGCAGCAGCGGCGGGTCGGGATCTCCCCCTGCGGTGATGATGTCGATTACCATGGAGCCTGAGTCGGAGGAGGTGACGAAGAAGGTGATCACCACCAGCACCGCCAGCAGCGAAGTGGCCCAGGCGAGGGGAAAGTGCTCCAGGAGCATAAACAGGGACACCGGCAGGTTCTCCTCCACAGCTGCGGCAATCCCGCCGGCACCGAGCAGCTCAATATTCAAGGCGGTGTTGCCGAATACGGTGATCCAGGCAAAGGTGATCAGGGTGGGAACGAAGAGCACCCCCAGGATGAATTCCCGGATGGTCCGCCCGTAGGAGACCCGGGCGATGAACATGCCCACGAAGGGGGACCAGGCGATCCACCAGCCCCAGTAGAAGATGGTCCAGTCGAACTGCCAGGTGGTGGCCTCATAGGTCTCGTTCCAGGTGGCCAGCCTCGGAAGGTTCTGAATGTAGAACCCGATATTTTCTCCGAAGGCGTTGAGTATAAACAACGTCGGTCCGAGGATCAGCACAAAGAGCAGCAGCAGCACCGCAAGCACCAGGTTGATCTCCGAAAGCCGCCTGATGCCGGCCTTCAGCCCGGCGGCGACCGAAAAGGTTGCAATCACCGTGATTCCTGCAATCAGCACCACCTGGACAGTGGTGCTTACTCCGATGCCGAAGAGGTGGTCAAGCCCGGCGTTGACCTGCTGCACCCCCAGTCCCAGGGAGGTGGCCACGCCGAAGAGGGTTGCCACGGTGGCGAGAATATCGATGGTGTTGCCCACCGGTCCGTATATCTTATCTCCCAGCACCGGATGAAACACCGACCGGATCGACAGGGGCAGCCCTCGGTTGAAGCTGAAGAATGCCAGGGAGAGTCCCACCATGG
>PWKH01000178.1 GCA_003559765.1 Spirochaetaceae bacterium | reverse complement strand
CTTATTTTCTCTTCTTGTGCCGGTTCTTCCTCAGTTTCTTTTTCCGTTTATGGGTAGCAATTTTGTGTCGTTTTCGTTTTCTTCCGCAGGGCACCGTTTCACTCCTTGAAAATAGGTTTGAACGTATTATGCCGATACATCTGAAAATGGTCAAGAGCAGCAGCGGAATTCCGCCGGGGTTTTTCCCCGCAGATTCAGGAGACAGATCATGCGGGTAACCGTCTTCGGCCTCGGCCGTCACGGCGGAGGAGCGGCGGCGGCGAGGTTTTTTGCCGAATCCGGATGCCGGGTCATTGTAACCGACGGGGCGGATCCCCGCACCCTGGAGCCCGCCGCTGCAATCCTGAGGGAGTACAGTAACATTGAGTTTGTCCTCGGAGAGCACCGGGCTGAGGATTTTTATCAAGCAGAACTGGTAATCAAGAATCCCGCTGTTCCCTGGAGCCATCCGATGCTTCGGCATGCCCGGCGCATCGAAACCGATATCTCCTGGTTCCTCCGCCGGACCGAGCGGCCGCTGATCGCCGTCTCAGGCACCAAGGGGAAGACCACCACATCCATGCTGATCCGTCACCTCATCACGCCTCAGTTTCCCGGGGCTGATGTCGGGGGAAATATGGGAAGATCTCCCTTTCTTTTCTGCGGTGAGGCATCAGCCGATCCGGTCGTCCTGGAGCTCTCCTCCCGGCAGCTGCAGGACCTGCGCATCCTCGGCTGTCCTCCCTCCTTCCGGATTGCCGTGCTGACCTCACTGTTCCCTGATCACATGGACTTCTACAGCAGTTATCGTGACTACGTGCAGGACAAGGCATACCTGTTCAGTGACGCCGCTGAGGGGATCCTGCCGGCGGCAGTGCTTGAGCAGCGGGAATTCTCTTCAATGCCGATGCAGATCAGGAGGCTGTGGACCGTAGGGGCGCACCGGAAGTACGGCCATATGAGGCAAACGGGAGACAGGTGGGAGGTGTATGACCCGGAGGGCAGGCTGCGCTGGAGCCTGGATGAAACAGATGCAGTCTGGAAGGACCACGCCATGACCGCCGCTCTGACGGCCCTGATTCTGGGTGTCTGCGAGCAGCAGATAGCCGAGCAGCTGCAGACCTTCATCCCTCCGAGACACCGGCTGGAACATATCTGTTCATTCGAAGGGATCGATTTCTGGGATGACTCTGCGGCTACCGTGCCCGAGTCGGTGCTGCGGAGCGTACGAAGTTTTTCCGGCCGGAGGGTTCACTTGATTACCGGAGGCACCGACAAAAACCTCTCCCCGAGGCTTTTTCGAGAGATCTTTCAGCACTGTTTTTCAGTTCATCTGCTGGCAGGAAGCTTCACCGAAAAACTGCTCAAACAGCCGCCCGGACACTGCAGCGGTCCCTTCAGCACCATGGAGGCGGCGGTATCCAGTGCCGCCGCCGCGGCACAGGGGGAAGCAGGGGTAATCCTGCTGTCCCCGGGGGCTGCATCCTTTGAATACTTCCTCAATGCCCATGACCGGGGGGAGGCTTTCCGGGAAGCTGTCGGCAGGCTGCAGGATGGCCCCTCAGCTTCAGGCGCATCAAGCTGAGTCTCTTCATTTCAGACGTCGATGACCGGCTGAAGCGGAAGAGAACAAGAGAGTTTCATGAGATCAGCGTATCTGCTGACGGATGAGACCATTATGCGTAATAATTTTTATTGAATTTCGGCGGAACGCAGCAGTGAGAAGATGACTGCATCAGCTGACGGCCGCTGCAGCCCCGTTTACAAAACTGCAGCATATTTGTCACATCCCGAAAGAACCGGGGCAGGACAGTCTCTGCTACCCTACGGTTCCCTCGGACACCTTCCGGGCTATCACCGGCTTACCATCCGCAATCAGCCGTTTGCTGTCCACGGTGACGCGGGAATCCTTTACCGTCATGGGAACGGCAAAGAACTCATCCACAGTTATTCTGCCGGGGGTATCCTCCGGCGGGGTGATTCCCTCAAGGCTCAGTCTGGTTCCCGGAGGCACGTCATCGACAAAGAGCACGTCAACCACCGACTGGTCCGGGGAGCTTGCGGCCAGCAGCATCCCTTCACTCTTCTCCCCCCTGAGCTTTGCAGGCTTCAGGTTGTAGACAAGAATGATGTTTCTGCCGAGCAGTTCCGCTTCGGAGTAATAGGGCACCAGACCGGAAACGATCTGTCGCGTCTCGTCCCCGAGGCTCACCTCTTCCAGATAGAGCTTGTCTGCCTTTGGATGACGGGTGACGCCGGTGATCTTTGCCACCCGCAGGTCAACTTTTCCTGCAAAGTTTTTTTCTGTTTCAGTCATGGATCTGTCTCCCTGAGTTCCTGAGAAGCGATCCCGCAGGGAGGCGATCTGCTCGCTCTCCAGCTTCTCGAAGAGAATGTTTACGTGCTGAATCCTGTGCAGCCCTTCAGTACTGCCGAGCTTGTCCCAGGAAACATCCTTCTGATCGAAAAAGCCCAGGAGCGTCCTTGAAGCCTGGGGCATGAAGGGTTCCAGGAGAATGCCTAAGTCCTTCACAATCAGCGCCAGGGCGGCCAACAGGGAGGCGGCCTGATCGGGATCGCTTTTGCGCAGCTTCCAGGGCTCCCCGCTTTGAAACAGCCGGTTCCCGTAGTTGCTCAGTTCGCAGATCTCCCGCAGTCCGTCGCGCAGCTCGGCCCGGTCAAGATGGTTGGTGATTCGAACCTCACTGGAGGCTATCTGATCGAGCACCTCCCGGCTGATTTCCGCCTCAGGAATCTCCGCGTCATAGAACCGGTTGATAAAGGTCAGGGTGCGGTTCACCAGATTTGCTATGTTGCCGATCAGCTCGCCGTTGATCTTATCCTGAAAGTCATCCCAGGTGAAGGTGTAGTCCGCCTTCTCCGGACGGTTGTAGAAAATGTAGAACCGCCAGACATCCGCAGGGATTCCCGTGTCCCGCACGTCGGTTCCGAACACGCCGATGCCCTTGCTTTTGGAGAATTTTCCGGCCTCATAGTTCAGATATTCAGTAGACGACATATGGTGCAGCAGCGTCCAGGTTTCCCCGGTGGCAAGCAGCGATGCCGGGAAAATCACCGTATGGAAGGGAATATTGTCCTTTCCGATAAACTGGAACAGCTTCACCTCATCGGGGCTTCGCCACCAGCGCTCCCAGTCGTCGGTATAGTCCTTGGTGATGGAAATATACCCGATAGGGGCATCAAACCAGACATAAAATACCTTTCCTTCGTATCCCGGTTTGGGAACTGGAATCCCCCACTTCAAATCCCGGGTAATGCAGCGCTCCTTGAGCCCGTCGCGGATCCAGCTTTTGGTCATCTGCAGGGCATTGCGGGCCCAGAATCCCTCCACGCTTGCCTCGTTCATCCAGGCCTCAAGCTTCGGAAGGATGGCCGGAAGGTTGAGATACAAATGCCTGGTCTTCTGAATTTCAGGTGAATTTCCGCACACGCCGCATCGGGAGTTTTTCAGCTCGATGGGGTCAAGCAGCTTCCCGCAGCTTTCGCACTGATCTCCCCTGGCATCGGGATAGCCGCAGTGCGGACACGTGCCGTGGACGAACCGGTCTGCAAGAAACCGGTCGCAGGTGTCGCAGTGGGGCTGTTCGATCTCAGCTTCGCTGATGTACCCGTTTTCGTCCACTTTTGTGAATATATGCTGGACGATCTCAGTCTGCTCAGGACGGGAAGTGCGTCCGAAATGGTCAAAGGAGATCTCAAACCATTCGTAGATATCACGATGAATTTCGAAATATCTGTCGCACAGTTCCTTCGGCGTGGTTTGCTCCTGCAGCGCCTTGGTCTCCGTTGCAGTTCCGTACTCATCGGTGCCGCAGACATAGAGCGTATCATATCCCTTTGCTCTGCAGAATCGAGCAAATACATCTGCAGAAAGCACTTGAATCAGGTTTCCCAGGTGGGGAATGTTGTTGACATACGGCAGGGCTGAAGTAATAAGTCGTCGGTGTTCCATAGCACCCACTATACCGATATGTCCCAGGATGTGCAATACTCGCTGTTATCTTCCGAATTCCTTCCTTGACCTTCTGCTGCTGAGTGATTAATATTAATAGATCGTATGAATAGGAGGGAACCATATGCCAGAGAGCAAGTTCTCCCCGAAGGGCCAGTTGAATATCACACCGAAGCTCGTGGTAATTATTATCGCAGCGGCAGTGGTTATCCTGTTAGCCGCAACAAGTTTCTT
>PWKH01000090.1 GCA_003559765.1 Spirochaetaceae bacterium | reverse complement strand
CAAAATCGGGACGGGATGTGGACAAAGCCGCAGAGACCGGACTGCTCCCGCTTGATCTTACCGGCAGCTTCAACATCTCCGGGGAAGCCATGGGGTTTGAACAGGCACGGGAAATCTATGTCTGCAGAAAACTCTACAGCGGTGAACTCTCACCGGATCAGTTTCTGTCTGAGGAAATCCATTCCCATTATGCCCGCCGGGACTACCACCGGATGTATATCGGAGAAGTGGAAGCAGTGCTGCAGCGCGTACAGGAACCGTGACGTGGAGCATTCGAGCCACCGCCGGCTGACGATGCAGATTATCGACTCGGTGTATCCTGATATTGAGGAAGTGATCAAGCACTGTCTGATCCGTTCGAGTATTGCCGTCGATATCCGGGAATTCATCCGCCGCCGCCGGGAAGTTCATTTCTACCGGATTCCCTATGCCGTCCATGAAACTGCCTGGGACATCGGCATGCTTGAAATGCGCTATCGGCTGATGCGCTACCGATGGCAGTATAAACGGGGGAAGGTGAAAAAATCCTGCAGGGAAGTGGGACTGCTGATCAATATGATTGAGGATTTCTTCTGCCATTCCAACGTGTTTGATCTGCCTGACCCGATGAAGCAGTCGGTGGTCAGCTCCATGATATCCCTCGGGGAGTATCCCCGGTTTGAAAATGCCTCCCTGATGTTCGTATCCTACGGCTTTCTGCACCGCTTCCGGATGCGGGATGACGGATACACCCACAGGAAAACCCGGGGCTGCTTTCCGAATGAACCGGAAATTGAGGAGATCTCCGAGGCGGTGCAGCGGTTTTTCTGGCACTACGGCATCATTGTGTGATTCTACACCCTCCCGGTGCTGGAATCGAAAATCCGCTGCAGCTCCTTCGGAAACGGCTGGAAATAGGTCTGTCTGGCGAGATATCCGGTATCAAATCTGATCACCCATGATCGGAGCAGGGAAGTCACTGCGGACAACGGCAGCCGGAGACTGCGGTACTGATCAAGGGTCTCGAGAAAGTACGAGCGCTCCTCCCTGGTGATCTCCTTGGTCACATATCCGAGCAGATGCTGCAGCACATTGACGTTGTTCTGAATCCCCGGAAGTGACTGAAACATTTCCGAGAGCACCCTGCGGTATCGGGAGAACACTTCGGCTGCCTCAAGGGAGTCATGATTTGCCGTGATCCTGCCGGATTCCTTCAGCAGCCGCTGGCTGTAGGACATAAACAGATACTTGTTATTGCTGTGGAAATCCACCAAAGCACCCATTTTCACCGGAAGTCTGTTGAACCGGTGCAGTGTGAACAGTGCGGTAAAGAAATGCTCCCGCAGCCGCAGATTGTTCAGCCTCCCCTCATCCTCAACGGGAATTTCCGGAAATGTGTCGAGGACAGCCTGTCCGAACAGTCCTGTGCCCTTGCTGTAGAGCTGGCGGACTTTCCCCGCCGAAGGATACACCTTTACGCTCCCGATGCCGCAGGTCGGCGACCGTCCCTTGAGGATGCATCCGTCAACCGACTGAAGCTCCTTGAGAAATGATGCGGTGAACGCCTCCATGGCCTCGGTATGGTCCGTTCCGCTTTCTGACTGAATCAGCCGGATTTTCCCCTCAGCATCGATGAGTCTCACCGCATCCCGGGGCACGCCCAGCCCGACAGCCACTTCGGGACATACCGGGATGAATTCCACGAAGGGTGCGAGGGCCTTGACTTCGTGACTGGTGATCCGCTGGCCGTTGTACCTGCAGGCGGCAAATTCTATGCATTTGCTCACCAGCACTCTCGGTTTCTCTTCCATCTGAACTCCCTCCACTACACTAGCGGTACGAAGAAAAATGCGCCATGGGAGGTTATTTCATGATCTCCCCGTTTCCTTTTTACCAGCCGCACCATGCGGGCGCTGTTTCCGGAGGATACCGGCATGACCAGTACTCCCCCTGCTTGAAGGTCGCGGACGAAGGCCGGAGGAATCTGCGCTCCCTGGGCGGTAACCATGATCCGGTCGAAGGGAGCATGATCAGAGAGCCCCTGTTTCCCATCCGCTTCTGTAACGGTAATCTGACGGTATCCCGCTTCTTTCAGATGCTCCTGAGCCAGCTGCACCAGCTCCGGGATGCGCTCAATGGAGAACACCTGTCCCGTCTCTCCGGTGATCTCCTGCAGGACAGCCGCGTTGTAGCCGGAGCCGCAGCCGATTTCCAGAATGCGGTCCCCTTCCTGAATGTCGAGCAGCTGGGCCATATAGGCAACCGTAAAGGGCTGGCTGATGGTCTGGCCCCAGCCGATGGGAAGGGGATGATCATGATAGGACAGCTGCCGCTGCCCGGCAGGAACAAACAGCTCCCGGGGAACTGCTTCAAGGGCTTTGAGCACCCGATTATTGCTGATTCCCTGCCGCTTGAGGGCATCAAGCAGCCTGCGTTTATCCGCTTCAAGCATATGATTATTGTATCTCACCGGTATCTGCTTGAAAAGCCCGTATTGGCGCAGATGCGCTCCTTATGATAATCTGGCTGCTATGGTGATCAGTGCCAGCAGAAGAACCGATATTCCCCGGCGATATATGGACTGGATGGTTCAGAGACTCCGGGCGGGTGAGGTGATGGTGAGAAATCCCGTGATACCCTCCCGGATTTCCCGCATTGCTCTGTCCCCGGACCAGGTCGACTGCATCGTCTTCTGGACGAAGCATCCAGCGGGGCTGCTGCCGTATGTCAGGGAGATCGGCGACATGGGGTATCATCTGTATGTGCAGATGACCCTGAACTCCTACGGACCGGAAATTGAGCCGGACACTGCGGATTTCGACAGGCGGATTGATGATGCCAGGCGGCTTGCTGATATACTTGGACCGGAGGGTGTGGTATGGCGGTATGATCCGATCCTGCTTCAGCCCCCCTATGACGTGCCGTTTCACCGGGATGCCTTTGCCCGGACAGCAGCGCTGCTGAGGGGCTATGTGAACACCTGCACGGTTAGTCTTGTTGATGTCTACCGGAAGCTTGCCCGCCTGATCCGGGAGCCTGAGGCACAGGACACTGCAGCACTGATGCCCCTGCTTGCCGAAGCTGCCGGCAGCTGCGGCATGGACATTACCTCCTGTGCTGAGCCCGGGGGTCTGACTTCCTTCGGGATACAGCCGGGCCGGTGCATTGACCCGGAACGGATCAGACGGATTACCGGAAAACAGGCTGAACAAAAAAAGGACAGAAGCCAGCGGAAGGCCTGCGGATGTGCAGCGAGCGTTGATATCGGCGCATACGGCAGCTGCACAAGCCGGTGTCTCTACTGCTACGCCTCACCGGTGCAGCATGCGGATCACGATGCTCAGGCGCCTGTGCTTATCGGGAATATTCGGCCGGGCGACCGGATCAGCAGCCGATCCTGATGCAGCTGCCCGGCATCAGGAGGAGAGACGGAAATGACGAAACGGGAAATCATGGTGCGTTTCGGTGAGCGAACGCTGCAGGACTGCGCGTATTATATCGGACTGACGGGAAACCTCGACAAGATTGCCGCTGGATGCACCGAAGCCCTCGGCACTGCTGCAGAAGAGCTGGAGATACCCCTTGATGCATTGGTCCCTCACCAGCGGAGTTCATATACCTCGCTTCGGAGTCTCCTGACTGAGATACTGCGGAATATGCAGCGGGGCTCCCGACGGTGCACCTGCCGTGCATTGATATGCAGATTGCCCGGCTGATTGAACCGCAGAACTGGATTGCTGCTGTCGGTGACAATCTCTTTCCTGCAGCCAGGGCCGGGGGAGCAAGCGAGCGATGGTAGCGGTCGCTCATACCATCTTGATTGTCATCTACCGTGTCATGAAATACCAGGTAGCGTACCGGGAACTCGGAGAGCATTCCTTTGATACGCTTAACAGCGAGCGATTGCGTCATCATGATAAGAAACGGCTGGAGTCCCTTGGAGGTTGAAATCAAACCCAAAGAACCGGCGGCGTGAGGGCTATTTTCGTAATAGTTCCTCATGCCGCCCTTGGCGGCACCCTAAACCATGAAAATACGCTCTATCGAGCTATTTTCGTATTAGTGATATCTCAGTCCTGCATGAGAGCCAGAACGGCAAAAAATTAGAAATTTGCCGTTCTGGCTGAGGAGGTGATGAGTATAAACAAGCATGCAATCATTCGAAATTTACCCGATGGCACATGTTCTAGACAGCAGATCCTGCGTGCAGCTCGGATTGTCGAGCCCTCCT
>PWKH01000139.1 GCA_003559765.1 Spirochaetaceae bacterium | reverse complement strand
GGTCCTCAGCTGCGGCCATGACGCTCGATCCGGCTCCGCCGGCTGCGGCAAAGATAATGTCGGTTCCCGCATGGTACCAGCTTTCCGCCTGGCTCTTGTGGGTGTCGCTGGGATCAAAGTCGCCGAGGTACACATAGCGGTTGTCGGGGAAGGTGATATCAATGTCCAGCTCATTCGCTGCGTAGAAGGCCCCTGCCACATACCCGACGCCGAATCGCACCACCGCAGGTACCGCCATGCCGCCCATGTAGCCGAGGTTGGTGAATCCGTCCTTCACCGCCGTATAGCCTGCGAGAAATCCCGATTCCTCCTCTGCATAGAAGACCGACACGGTGTTGTCAGCAACATGCGCCTGATAATCGCCCCCGTGGGGAGCACCGTCAATCAGGACGAAATGCACGTCGGGATGGGCATCCTGGGCGTGGAAAATCGCCTGTTCAAAAAGAAATCCCGGGGTGACAATAATTTCCGCCCCTCCCCGTACGGCCAGATTGATGGCGTCGATGTAGGCGGAATCGGAAATCTCTGAAGGCCGATAGTATCTTCGGGAGATATTATTGGCTTCAGCATACTCAACAATGCCTTCCCAGGTCCCCTGGTTGAAGGATTCATCATCGATGTCACCGGCATCGGTAATCATCGCGATCTCATACTGCTCTGCGGCTCCTCCGGCAGACAGCGACAATCCGGGAAGCAAGAGGCAGAGCATCAGCACGAACAACAGTTTTCTCATGGGTTTTAAACCTCCTTACAGTATAGCAAAACAAATTTCTCTAATTCACTGTAAGCGATTTCCGGGGAATCATCAACAGAAAAACTCCAAATTATCCGGGCAATACCGGGTAATTTCAGCAGGCCCGAAACGAAAAACAGACCTGGTCAGGTCTGATCCCGTCACCGGGGAGGGGCTTCAAACCCCACCAGCAGGCCGAAGAGATGTTCCTCGTTAGTAAGCCCGCAGGCAGTATTTCCCCGGTCGGTATACCACTCAGTACGAAGCTCCACGTCCCCTTCGATGAAAGCCTCGCCGAGGCCTCTTTCGGGGATATCAGCCGCATCATTCCGCCATATTTCTGTATGGTTATCCGGCTCTCCGTATTCCCGGGTAAGCTCTGCTGTCAGAGACTCATAATCCCGGATATACTGGTCATAATCACTATGATGCTCCACGAACAGGTATCCGACCATATCGAGTCCCCCCTGATCAAACTCCAGGAACATCATTCCGACCATGGAGTATGCCTCAACTTGAAAGGCCAGCATGGTGTTTTCGTCCTCGATCAGCCTGACCGGTTCGGCAGCTTTCACCTGCTCTTTGGTCATTCCCCAGTACAGCTCACGGATGTCAGGTGCGTCGTACTCCCAGCGCTGATCATCATAGAGCAGCACCCGTCTGCCCGATTCTGTTACCGCGCAAAGAGCGGGTTCAT
Organism: Spirochaetaceae bacterium; assembly: GCA_003559765.1. Lineage (GTDB taxonomy): Bacteria > Spirochaetota > Spirochaetia > PWKH01 > PWKH01 > PWKH01. The sequence continues at coordinate 2,826 of PWKH01000139.1, read as the reverse complement.
CGCTGCTCAGCAGCGGCGGCAGTACGGAAGCCGCCAGCACTGCACATACAAGCAGTGTCCTCCATGACGGAGTGCCTCCGGAAGTGAAGCGGTTCGGAAGGTACATAATTTCTCCTCCTTCATCCGTTTTATCTCATCCTACCCTATGGGGATGCACCCGTGAAGCGGACCCCCGGCAGTTCATGCAGTTTTTTCGTTATGCCGGACAGCCTCGCAGGAATCATAGAGCAAACGGATATGGCGGATTAAAACTGCTGACTAAAAAAGAGGTCATCCTCCGTGATCCCATAGGCATGCTTGGGAAATGCATTCCTGCTTCCCCGAAGGGTATGCCGTAACACAGAGGGATGTTCCGGTGCATGATCAGCATATACCGATCGGAAACTGACCAATCAGGTGGTTTTGCTGGAATTTCAGATATGTCCTCCTTCAGAGGGAAAAGCGGGATGATGTGCCGTGTGTCAGAGCAGATCTCTCCTTCTCATCAGGTTCTGCAGGCATTCCCCAATGCGCAAAGGCCGGCTGACCAGGGATTTCCGGATGCCGCCTCGCCGCTGCTTCGGCAGCATCCTCAATCTGTTCAGCCGTCGATCGACAGTCAAACCGGGGTGTTGTTTCGGGGCTCCCGGCAGCTAAGCTTCCGCATGCTCCCGAGCTTCCATGCGCGCTGTCTGTTTTCTCCATATCTCAGCACGCCGATCCAGCCGCTCAGCGGTGTCAGGATCAACGAGTGATTCAGCCCCCGGATAGGCAGGCTCCGCACCGCTCTCTTCAATAATGTCCCGCAGCGCCTGGGGGGTGTCGATGATGGGACACGGCCGCAGATGGCTGCTGCTGAAGGGCTGGCGTTTCTGGTATGCCCGAAAGAGGGGAGAGGAGAGAATCTCCGTAATGCTCCTGTCTCTGATGCTGTCGGCAGTGTAGGGGACGAAGGCGCAGGGTTTTACCTGACCCCCCGCATTGATGTGGAAGTATTCTCTGCCGCCGGCAATGCATCCGCCGGTCAGTTCGCCGTCGTTCCAGAAATCGGCGATCTTGATCGGCTTCTGAGTTCTGATCTGGGGAATGCGCTGTGCAAGATATGCCCGTTGTTCCGGGGTGATCATCAGCCTGAAATCCGGGCTGTCTCCGACGGGAATGTAGTGAAAGGACCATCCGAAAAGCACCCCCTGATCAATCAGGAAGTCCATGAATTCGTCGCTGGTGACCTCGTCGATGTTCTCCCTGGTCAAGGTTAGGGAAATACCGAAGGGCACGCCCCGTTTTCTGAGCCGTCCCATGGCGGCAGTGATCTGGTCAAAGACCCCGGTTCCCCGACGGCCGTCGGTCCGCTCTCTTCCGTCTTCCAGACTGAAGAACGGCACCATGTTCCCGGTTTCAAGAAGCCTGTCGGCTGTCTCGTCGTCTATCCGGGTTCCGTTGGTGTACAGCATGAAGGTCATTTCCGGATACTGCCCGGCAATGTCGAAGAGATGCGGGTAGAGGAAGGGTTCGCCTCCGGACATGACGATGAAATAGATGCCCAGCTCATTGGCTTCGTCAAGAATGCGCCTAAGCAGTTCCGGCTCCAGACTGCTGACGTGCTGCTGCCCGTCGTCAGCCCAGCAGCCGGTGCAGCGGAGATTGCAGGCGCTGGTGGGGTCAATCAGGATAGTGCTTGGCACCTGAACGCCGAGCTTATCCCGCATGCAGACCTGCTGGTTCACACCGGCAACGGCATGGTTGATCAGCACATTGCAGGCCAGCCGCCCCAGCAGTTCCGGGCTGATTTCCCTGAGCAGTCTGCCGATGTACTGCCTCAGCACCGGGTCTGTTTCGTACATGCGCTTGAGGCCCTCAATGTTTTCTTTGGTCATGATGCCCCGGTCAAGGGACATGCGCTGCAGCATCGAAAACGCCTTGGTTACGTTTTCTTCCGGGTCTTTGCTCAGGCAGCTGAGAAATGTTTGCAGCAGTTTTTCGGAAATGAATTTTTTTGCAAAGTTCAGCTGAACAGACCGTCGGGTTCCATTGTTTCTCTGTTCCATTACAGATACCCTCCATTATCCGACAAGCAGTTTCTGCAGGGGTGAAGAAACTCCAGAATCGAATTCACCGCAGCTGATGCAGTGCATCAGCGCGGCATCCTGTTCTTATCTATAGAGTAATATGGTGAAGCGGTAAAAGACAACCACGTCGCCGATGATATGTCGGACTTTTTCGACGGGATTCAGAGATTCTGAAGTGACGCATCGGTATCGTCCAGCCCGCCTGAGACGGCAGTTTTTTCTCAGTATGATGTTTGCAATTGAGAGCTGCTGTACTATACTGATGGGTATCTTTATGGAAGGGGTGTACAGTTGAACCAGCCGATTATCATGACGGTAGACGATGAGCCGATGAACCTTGCGGTATACCGCAGTATCCTGAAGCCCTATTTCCGCATTCAGGCATGTGAATCCGGAGAGCAGGCGCTCAGTGAAGCGGTGAAGCAGCCCCAGCCTGATCTGATCCTCCTTGATGTGATGATGTCCGGCAAGGACGGCTATGAGGTCCTGGGCAGTCTGCGGCGGGACGAAAAAACCAGGGATATCCCTGTGATTTTCGTTACCGGGAAAGGGGAGAGCCGCGATGAGGAGAAGGGGCTGAAGCTCGGGGCGGTGGACTACATCGCAAAACCGGTGACCCCGGCGCTGCTGCTGGCCAGAATCCGTACTCATCTGGAGATCAAGCACTCCCGGGACTGGCTGAGAGACCAGAATGTCTGGCTCGAACAGGAGGTGAACCGACGGACCCTGGAGAATACCCTGGTCCAGGACGTCAGCCTCATGGTGATTCTGGAACTGG
>PWKH01000081.1 GCA_003559765.1 Spirochaetaceae bacterium | reverse complement strand
CGTAGGCAAACACTTCCTCAACCTCACTGCCGCTCAAATACCGCACCATGTCAAAGTCATGGATCGTCATATCCATAAACAGCCCGCCGGAGGACTTGATATACTCAATCGGCGGCGGCGAGGGATCCCGGGAGATCACCCGGACCATACGCAGTTTTCCGATCTGTTTTGATACTACCGCTTCTCGCAGGGCAATGAAATTGTGATCAAACCGTCGGTTGAATCCCACCTGCAGCTTCCGCCCCGACGCCTCTACTGCCTCCAGCGTCCTGCGGATCTCCTCGGGGTTCAAATCTATCGGCTTCTCGCAGAACACATCCTTCCCCGCCTTGACCGCTTCCCGGGTGATCCGGGCATGGGTGTCCGTCGGGGAGCAGATCACCACCGCATCTATTTCAGGATCCTTCAACAGATCCTGATAGTCTTCAGTCACTTCAGCTATACCCAGGGCGCCGATCCACTCCCGCGCCTGCTCGGTCAGATACGGATCCGCTATCCCCTTCACTTCCGCTCCGGAAATCAGCTTTGCAATATTGTTCCCGTGCACATAGGCTATCCGCCCGGCTCCGATGATTCCTATCTGTATGGTCTTCATGGTCATCCTCATGCCCCTTCGATCTGTTCAAGCAGATCAATACATCTTATCAACATTATGCATACGCTTGCATAATGTATGGTACAACACCTTTTTTCTCTTGTAAAGAAAAAGTTTCAGATATTTCATCCTGAATCCTTAGATCATATTTATGCTAAGTTTTTTCCCGTTTTAAATATAGGAAGTACTCCGTATTGAATTGACAACTCCTTTTGAGGAGAGTATTATTATGCATGCATACGAATGCATTCAGGAGTCGATATGATTACAACAAAAGACTTAGCCCGGCTTGCCGGCGTATCCCAGTCAACGGTATCCAGGAGCCTGAACAACAGTCCAAGCATCTCGGAGAAAACAAGAAACCGGATCCTCCAGATTGCCCAGGAGCAGGGGTTTGAGTTCAACGCCAATGCCCGCGGACTGAGCACCAACCGGACCGACACGATCGGGATCATTTATCCAGAAGATTTTACCGATCTGAGTTATCATCTGTTTTTAAGCTTTCTCCATAATGACCTGCGGGAGTCACTGGAACGAAAGAATTTCGATATGATCACCTCCTTCGCACAGAACCGCTTCTCCGGGGCCAACAACATAAAAAAACTTATTATCCAGCGGAAAGTCGACGGCCTGATAATTGTGCGCTCCCGCCTGGATCCGGAGACCATGACATTTCTTCAGGGATCCGGTATTCCCTTCGTGTTCCTGCACTACTATGACCCCTCAATTGAGCAGATGGACCGCGTCTATACTGATCACCTCCATGGCGGCATGATTGCCACCGAACACCTGCTCAGCCTCGGTCATAAGCGTATCCTCTGCATCACCACAGCCGGTGAAGGCACTGAATACGAATACCGTACCGACGGCTACCGGCTCGCTCTGCAGAAATACGGCATCGGTATTGATGAAAAGCTCATCCTGCAGAACAACGGCTCTTTCAAAGCTACGTATAACCAGTTCCTGGAAGAACCCGACCGCATCAAAGGGGTAACGGCAATATTCGCCCAGAAGGATATCATGGCCCTGGGTGTAATCGAAGCTCTGGCGCAGATGAATATCCGGGTTCCTAAGGATATTGCCATGGTGGGCTACGACAACATCGAGCTGGGAACCTATTTCAGGCCCTATCTCACCACCGTCCACCAGCCCCGTGAGCAGATTACCAGGCTTGCCTGTGAACGGCTGCTCGAACTGATCGCTTCAAAACGGGTGAAACGGGGCAAGGAGATAAAGATCAGACCGAAACTGATCATCCGGGAGAGCTGCGGCGCCTTCAGAGATGACACCCCCATGGAACAGCAGTAACATACTTCATATTATTAGATTCAGCTAACTATAATAGGTTGACCTACCTTTTCTGGTTTGGTATATTTCTGTCATTATACTCTACTGTTTTCATAAGGATTAAGTATGAACCAAACACTCATAACCCTGCTTTTCGGATTGTTTCTCATTATCACCCCGATATCCGGCGTCAGTGCCGCATCCTCAGCAGGAGGGGCGCTTACCCTCTATTCAGGAAGGAGCGAAACCCTGGTAGATCCGCTGGTCCGCTCCTTTGAAGAACAGACAGGCATATCAGTGCAGGTGCGCTACGGCGGCACCAGCGAACTGGCGGTGCTGCTGATCGAAGAGGGAAATCGGACCCCGGCGGATCTGTTCTGGGCCCAGGATGCCGGCGGACTCGGGGCCGTCAGCCGGGAAGGCCTGCTTGCCGAACTTCCCGAAGATCTCTTCTCTCAGCTCCCGGAGGTGTACCGGAATGAATCCCGGCGCTGGATTTCCACCAGCGGCAGAGCAAGACTCTACGCTTTTTCTCCGGAACGGACAGTACCGGAGGAACTTCCTGAAAGCGTATTTGACCTGACTGATCCGCGGTATTCCGGACGGGTCGGCTGGGCGCCGACTAACGGCTCTTTTCAGGCTTTTGTGACCGGCATGCGGGCTGTCCACGGGGATGAAGTCACCGAAACCTGGCTGCGGGACATGCGGGCAAACGATGTTCAGGCCTACCGGAATAACGCCGCCCTGGTGGAGGCGATCGCGGCAGGAGAAATTGATTTTTCCCTGGTAAACAACTACTATCTGCAGCGGTTCACCAGCGAAGACCCCGATTTCCCCGTAGATCAGCAGTTCTTTGCTCCCGGGGATATCGGCAATATGGTCAATACCGCAGGAGCAGGGATTCCCGCTGCCGGAAGCAGGCAGGAGGAGGCGCTTCAGTTCATAGAGTTTCTTCTGGGAACATCAGCCCAGCAGTTTATCCATGAATCCCTGAATGAGTTTCCCGTAATCCCGCTGGATGGAGCAGAAAACCTGGAGGAGCTTACCGCATCAGCACCGCCGATCAACCTGGATGCCCTGGATGATCTGGCCGGATCTCTGGGACTGCTGCGAAACGCCGGAGTGCTGTAATGCAGAAACGCCCCCCGCTGCTGCTGTTCATCCCCGCGGTGATTGCCGCTGCAGGGATGGGCATACCGGTGCTCTATCTGCTGGTGCGCTCAGCTGAGGCGGACTCCGCCGTCCTGGCGCAGCTTCTGCTGCGGCAGCGCACCCTCACCCTGCTGGGCAGCACCGCGTCCCTTGCCGTCGGGGTATGGACGATATCGCTGGCAATCGCATTTCCCTTAGCATGGATTACCGAACGTACAGAGCTGAAGGGCAGGCGCATTATTGCTCTGCTGAGCAGCATTCCCCTCGCCGTCCCGGGATATGTGGTCGCTTATGCCCTGCTGAGCCTTGGAGGGAACCGCGGCCTCATTCCGCAGCTCTTCGGCTTCTCAGTCGCCAGGCTTTCGGGTTACTGGGGTGCAGCAATTGCCCTTTCCCTTTACAGCTTTCCCTATCTGTTTCTCAATCTGAGAACCGGGCTGGCCGGGCTGGACCCGGCCCTGGAGGAAAGCGCCCGGAGTCTGGGATACACCAGGCGGCAGGTGTTCTTCACGGTCATGCTCCCCCATCTCCGTCCTGCTCTGCTGGCCGGATCAGTGATTATTCTGCTGTATGTCCTGGGAGACTTCGGCGTGGTGGCCCTCATGAGGTATGAAACCATCAGTTACGCTGTATATACCCAGTACACCGGCGCATTCGACCGGACCTATGCCGCAGTGCTTTCACTGATGCTGGTAGCCATCTCCCTTTCGGTCCTGGCCGCAGAGACCCTGCTGCTGAGAAACCGGGCATTCCATGCATCAGCCCGTTCCCGGAGACACTGCCGACGGACCAGACCGGGAAGGATACAGACACTTATCTTCTACGGATTTGCCGCCGCTGCCGCAGGTGCTTCGGTATTTCTGCCTCTGCTGACCCTGGCTGTCTGGATGGCTCAGGCTCCCCTGACAGGCATTCTGCCCCAGGTGATCCAGGGGTTCTTCAGATCGGCCTCGGCTGCAGTGCCTGCAGCCGCAGGGGCAGTGCTGCTGGCAGTTCCCATTGCGTATCTTCACGCCCGGCATCACGGCAGGCTTGCCGATGCGGCTGAGCGCACGGCATTCATCGGGTACGCCGTACCTCCGATGGCCCTGGCGCTGGCCTTCGCCTCCTTTTCCATCCGGTATGTGCCGTGGCTCTACCAGAGCCTGGTGCTGCTGATCACTGCATACAGTCTCAATTTTCTTGCTCTGGCCATGGGTCCGGTGAGAAGCTCAATCATTCATGCCCCCAGGTCCCTGGAGGAGGCCGCCCGCTCCATG
>PWKH01000001.1 GCA_003559765.1 Spirochaetaceae bacterium | reverse complement strand
TGCCCGGGGCTCTCACTTATGACAAGAAATAAGAAAGACTGTTCTGTTATCCGTAGAGCGGTCCGAAGGTGCTGCAGGCCCGGAAGTCTGCTCCTTCTGTATCCATGCCGAAGGCGTTCCATGCCGCAGGCCGGAAGATCTTATCCTGAGGTACATTGTGCATGGAGACGGGAATCCGCAGGATTGAGCAGAGGGTGATCAGATCTGCGCCGATATGACCGAAGCTGACTGCTCCGTGGTTGGCTCCCCACTTTGCCATGACCGAGTAGACATCTTCGAAGGCGCCGCTTTCAGGGACCGTCCGGGGGACGAACCAGGTGGTCGGCCAGGTGGGATTGGTCCGCTGGTCGAGAGTGCGGTGGACTTCATCGGGAACTTCCACGGTCCATCCTTCGGCAATCTGGAGGACCGGACCGAGCCCGTGGACCAGATTCAGCCTGCTCATGGTCACTGCCATGCCCCCCTTGGTGAGGAAGTCCGAGGAGAACCCCCCGCCGCGGAAGTAGCCGCCGTCGCCGACGCAGAACTCTGTCGCCTCAAGACAGCGCTGCACATCCTCAGGGGTAATGTCCCAGAAGGGCTTCATCACCGGACTGCCGGAAGCATCCTGCATCTGTCCGGTTGCATCGAGACAGGTGGAGCCTGAATTGATCAGATGGATGAATCCGTCCTTCGCCGCTCCTTCGGGCTTCCATCCGGTCACCCGCTGAATGGCCTCGGGGGACCAGTAGGTGCGCACATCAGAGAATATCTGGGCGGTGCCGGTCAGCAGCTTGCCGAAGAGCATGGAGATACCGTTGAGACAGTCATTCTCCGTAGCCATGATGAAGGGCTCCCGGATGCCGTTCCAGTCGAAGGAGGAATTGAGAAAAGTCTCCATGAAATCACCGTTGGGAAAGTAGTCGGTCCACTGGCGCTGTCCCTGGAACCCTGCGGCAAGGGCGTTTCTCCCCAGCGCCTCTTCTTCGAATCCCATCTGTGCCAGTTTGGGATTTCCCGCCATCAGATCCCGGCCGATCTGGGTCATCTTCACGACAAACTCCCAGTCTCGCTCCCGCTGCTCAGTGGAGCGGCGGAATTCCGGGGGATTCACCGTGTCCTCCTGCTCGGTGCAGTTCTCCTTCACCCAGGAGAGCGCATGGCTGAACTCCTCGGGGTCGTAGATCTCCTCCTCGATGCGGCGAATCATTTCGGTCATGTCCACCACCTCAGTCCGCATACCGAGGTAGCGCTGGAGGAAATCCTGATCCACCACTGAACCGGCAATCCCCATGGAGCATCCGCCGATGGACAGATAGGATTTACCCCGCATATGGGCTGCTGCGAGTCCGGCCTTGGCGAAGCGGAGCAGCTTCTCCTGTACGTCCTCGGGGATGTCGGTGTCACCCTGGTCCTGCACGTTTCTGCCGTAGATCCCGAAGGCGGGCAGGCCCTTCTGGGCATGGGCGGCAAGCACTGCTGCAAGATACACCGCCCCGGGGCGCTCGGTTCCGTTAAATCCCCACACGGCCTTGATGGTTCCGGGATCCATATCCATAGTTTCCGAGCCGTAGCACCAGCTGGGGGTGACCGACAGGGTCACGGCAACCTGGTGCTTTTCGAACTTGTCCTGACACTGGGCGGCCTCTGCGACACCGCCGATGCAGGCGTCGGCGATGACGCATTCCACGGGATGTCCCGAGGGATGGCGGAGGGTACGGGAAATCAGCTGCGCTGCTGCCTGTGCCAGGTCCAGAGTCTGCTGTTCAAGTGACTCCCGTACTCCCCGGCGTCTTCCGTCGACAATCGGCCGGATCCCGATCTTCGGAAGGTCTCCTTTGAGCCGGTACACCGGACTCTGCACCTGATAATTCTTTCCTAAATTCACTGGCGGCCTCCTTGACCCTGTGATATAATCAATGTAATCGATTACATCTTCGCACGGTTTCTGCGGCCGCGCAAGAGCAGCCGTGAAGTTTTCTGAAAAACGGAGGATCATATGCTCAAAGGTATCCCTTCCATTCTCTCCCCGGATCTGCTGAAGATTCTCATGGAAATGGGCCACGGAAATGAACTGGTGATCGGAGACGGGAATTTCCCCGCTGCAGCCTGCGCACAGCGGCTGGTCCGGCTGGACGGCCACGGCGTGCCGGAAATCCTTGCCTCAGTCCTTCAGCTCTTTCCCCTTGACCAGTTCGAACAGGACCGGGTGTTTCTCATGGAGACAGCCGGTCCTGATGCCGCTCCCATTTGGAGCCGTTATGAGGAAATTATTCGGAGGGAGGAACCGGATTTTCCGGGATTCGCCCATATTGAGCGGTTTGCCTTCTATGAGCGGGCGAGGCAGGCCTACGCAGTGATTGCCACAGGCGAGCAGGCGCTGTATGCGAACATTATCCTGAAGAAGGGAGTTATCTCCTGACTATGGGAAAGCGGACAGCGACGATCAAGGATGTGGCGGCCCGGGCCGGGGTCTCAACGGCTACGGTGTCCCGGGTGATCAACCGGGATCCCAAGGTGTCTGAGTCCACCCGGGAGGCGGTGCTGGGGCATATGGGGGATCTCGGCTACCGGGTGAACCCCATCGCCAGGAGCCTGCGCTCCAGCACCACCAGGACCATCGGCATCATTACCCCGGAGTTCTGCAACGACTTCTTCATGACCCTTGCCGAGGGAATCGAGGAGGTGCTCAGTGAGGCGGGATACACCGCCTTCATTCTCAATTCCCGGGAGCGGCTGGATCTTGAACAGGCCAGGGTTGAACTGCTGATAGAGAAGCAGGCCGACGGAGCCATTGTCTTCCCCGTCGGAGGCAGGGGGGAGCACTTCTGCGCCCTTGCGGCCAATGAAATCCCCCTGGTGATGGTGGACCGGGTAATCGACGGTCTGCGCTGCGATGCGGTGCTTACCGACAACACCTGGGGGGCCTTTCAGGCAGTGGAGACGGCCGTCCGGGACGGAGCCCGGACCATCGGAATGATCGGAGGAGAGAGCACCATATCTTCGGCCCATGAGCGCTATATCGGGTACAGAAAGGCTTTGGAGCACCACGGCATCAAGCCGGATGAGTCGATCATCTTCTTCGGAGATATGCACTTTGCAAGCGGATACCGCCTCATGGGGGAGCTTCTGCGCTGCCGCCGGTCGATTCGGTACGTCTTTGTCGCCAATATCTACATGCGCCTGGGTGCGGAGAAGTATCTCGCAGACCATCATGAGGGATCCGGTATCCGGTTCATCTCCTTTGACGCCAGTCCCCTTCAGTCGCTCTTTGCCCACAACTACATCACCGTCCGCCAGCCCTATGAGCAGATCGGCTCCACCGCCGCCAGGCTGCTGCTGCAGCGCATCCGCAGGGAGTGCACTGCTCCTCCCCAGGTACACCGGCTGAAGCCTGAGATCATTCTCCATTAGGCAGAACCTCTCCGTACGTTTCTCTTTTCTCGAGAAAAGGCTGCTCTGACCCCTTGCATAACCGGCAGAAAAGAAATAGAATAAAAACAGATTAGAAAGACTTTTGAAAGAAAAAGGAAAGTATGACAGGATTACATAAGCGGGAGCAGGAGATACTCGAGACGTTCCGGGAAGACGGAGAAGTCACCGTCTCCTCCCTGAGCCGCCGCCTGAGCGTATCGGTGGTGACCGTCAGGGCGGATTTGAAGTCCCTTGAGGAAAAGGGGATGCTCGTCCGCGTCCGCGGCGGTGCGATTCCTGCCTACCATCCCGAACTCCTTGATAAAATGGGAAGCCATCGGGATGCCAAGGAGCGGATTGCGAAGAAGGCGGCGGAGCTGATTGAGGACCATGACCGCATCATGATCACCAACGGCACCACCTCGGCTCTGGTGGGGCGGTATCTCTTCGGGAAACTCAACCTGCAGGTGGTGACCAACTCCCTGCTGCTGCTTCCCTACGGGCGGGTCAATCCCCAGCTTGCCCTCACCTTCGTGGGCGGCGAGTTTCGGCCCACCGCCGACGCCCTGGTCGGTCCTGCGGCGCTGCGGGAGCTTGACAAGTTTCATGTCCGTATGACCATTACCGGGACCGACGGCTTCACCCTTGAGCACGGACTGACTACCCACATGACGGAAAATGCTGAAATGGTTCGGAAGATGGTCCGCAGCGCCACAGTGAAGGTGCTGGTGTCGGACTCATCAAAATATGGAAAAACCGGATTTGTGAAAATCCTGCCGCTGCAGGAGATCGATATCATCATAACCGATACCGATCTTCCCGAGCAGGCAAGAGCGGAAATAGAAGACGCGGGCATCACTCTGATGCTCGTATAAAACAGACAGGAGTATAAGGAAATGGCAAAGACAGTACTGATGCCGAAGCAGGGCAATACCGTGGAAAGCTGTATTCTCC
>PWKH01000161.1 GCA_003559765.1 Spirochaetaceae bacterium | reverse complement strand
CGGGCGACTCCCGAAAAGTTCGGGTAGCAGCGCTCGCCGTAGATGCTTCCGGTGACCCGCTGGATGACCACCGCCATCTTCTCCTCTTCGATCATGTGGTTGGTCGCTTTCAGGTAGTCCTTGCTGCTCTGAAAATAGGTGGAGGCATAGACGCATTTTACCGCACTGCTTAAGTCTGCAAGGCGCTTTTCAAACTCAGGCTGATTGTTGGGAATCATGCAGGTCTGGTAGATCCCTGCGAAGGGCTGGTAATGGGAGTCCTCCAGCAGACTGGAGGACCTGATGGCCAGGGGCGTGTCCATCACCTTGAGCACCGCCTTCAGATTTTCCTTCAGTTCCCGGGGGAGTGAGGCATGCAAAAAGAGCTCCAGAATCTCCTGGTCGGTCCGCTCCTCCATGGCGTCGGCCAGCAGGCTGTTCTCCTCCATGAAGGTGTCAAAAAGCTCGGTGGAAATGACAATGGTCCTGGGGATGTTGATGTACATCCCGGGATACTCCTGACTGATGTTGCTTTCCTTCAGCTGGAGGTCCAGAAATGCCAGGCCTCTTCCCTTGCCTCCGAGGGACCCTGATCCGATGCGGCTGAAAAAGGTGAATTCATCGAAACTGTCCTTGTCGAACTGGGCGATGATCCCCCGTCCCTGCTGACTCCGGTAGGCCTCAATGATCCGCACCAGCTCATCCCGCATAGTATACTCGTCGGGAAAATCCTCGATAGTCATGGGCCTGATCCGGTCAGCCAGCGGGAACAGCGCCCGGGCCTTCAGCCATTTCGAGAAATCGTTATGCTTTACGTGGTAGAGGAAGGAAGCTGACGGGAGTTCAGGGATGATGTGCTGCAGCTCCCGCAGGTCGCAGGCGCGGCCGACCTCTGCTTGAGTTTCCGGATGCCGGAATATGAAATCTCCGAATCCGTAATTGGTTCTGATGTAGTCCCGCAGTTCGACCAGCAGGGTGCTGGAGTGTTTGTGAATGAAGGCTGCGTTGAATTCCCTGGCCCGCTGTCCATGCTCGTTCTGGGTCGACTGCAGCAGCAAGGGCAGTTCGGTATCCTTTCTGCGGATATGTTCGCAGAGCTTGATCCCCGCCTGATGGTCCACTGCTTTTTCTCTGCGGTAGGAGACGTCGGTAATGACCCCCAGGAGGCTGCTGTGGTATCGCTCATAGAGAGAAACCGCTTCTTCGTAGTTCCTTGCCAGCAGGATCTTCGGTCTTCCCCGCATGCGCTGGGTCCGGGACCACTCGTTGAGCCCTTCGGTCATGAGTTCTCTGGCCTGCTGAATCAAGGTGGTGTAGATCATCGGAAGATAGGTGGAGTAGTAGGCGATGGAGTCCTCCACAAGGATGATGGTCTGGACGTCCGCCCGGGCGATATCGTGGTCCACATTCATGCTGTCCTCAATGAGCTTGACGATGGCCAGCAGAATATTGGGGTTGCCCTGCCAGGCGAAGATGTAGTTCAGCAGCTGGGAGCCCTCCTCCCGGAGTCTCCTGAGGGTCTGGTAGGTTGCCGCAGGGGCAAGAACAGTGACCGGCTTCTGGGGGTACTGGATCTTGATGGTCCTGGCCAGCTCCATCACGTCGATATTCCCGACGTTCACCATGGTCATGACCAGATCGAAGCTGTGGTCCTCCATGAGCTTGAGGGCCTTCTGGGCTGAAGGGACATGGGTGATCTTCGGCGGCGAAGTGAGCCCCAGAGCCACGTAGTCTTCGAAGAGCAGCTCCTCGATCCGGCCGTCCTCCTCGAGCATGAACCGGTCATATTTGCTGCAGATGAGCAGGATGTTCCTGATGCGGTTCTCCATCAAATCCTGAAAGGGGGTCTCCGAGAACTGTAAGAAATTTTCCATACTGCACTGTACCATATATGACGGGGTTTTACTATCATTTCGCCCGGGCAAATCCGTCGAACTGCAGAAACAGTCAATTCTCGGAAGTGATTTTTCACTAAACATAAAAATTAAGCAATATATCTGCAAAAAATTGCTTATATTGTAAAAATAACAAATATTTGTTGAGGGATTCCTTACCATAACGTTGACAGCAGGTATGGTTGGCAGTATCCTGGGAGAAGAGCATCAGAATGGAGGCAAAAGATGTATGATTTAGACATGTTTATGGCGGAAGTGGAGCGGAAAAATCCTGCTGAGCCGGAATTTATCCAGGCAGTACGGGAGGTAACTGAGACGATTATTGATGTGGTGAATGACAACCCGGCCTATCTGCACGGAAAAATTCTCGACCGGCTGACTGAACCGGACCGGATCATTACCTTCAAGGTGGAATGGGAGGATGATAACGGTGAAGTCCAGGTGAACCGGGGCTACCGGGTGCAGTACAACAATGTCCTCGGACCCTACAAGGGGGGGATCCGGTTTCACCCCAGCGTTACCCTCGGGACGCTGAAATTCCTCGCTTTTGAGCAGACCTTTAAGAACTCCCTGACTACTCTGCCCATGGGAGGGGGAAAGGGCGGTTCCGATTTCAACCCCAAGGGAAAATCAGATACTGAAATGCGGAGGTTCTGCCGCTCCTTCATGACCGAGCTGCAGCGGTATATCGGTCCGGAGACCGACGTCCCCGCAGGCGATATCGGAGTGGGCGCCCGGGAAATCGGGTATATGTACGGCATGTACAAGCGGCTGCGGGATGAGCATACCGGGGTGCTGACCGGAAAGGGCAGAAACTGGGGCGGCTCGCTGATCAGGCCGGAAGCAACGGGATTCGGAGCGATGTATTTTGCCAGGGAGATGGCCCGGACCCAGGGGGAGGACTTTGCAGGCAAGACGATTTCCGTCTCGGGATTCGGAAACGTAGCCTGGGGAGCGGTGATGAAGGCGGCCGAACTGGGAGCTAAGGTGGTGACCATCTCGGGTCCCGACGGCTACATCTATGATCCCGACGGGGTGAACACCGAGGAAAAGTGGCGGTACATGACTGCACTGCGGGCTTCCAACAACGATGTTGTGGAGCCCTACGCCAAGCAGTTTTCCGTCCAGTTCTTTCCCGGCAGACGTCCCTGGGAAGTTCCCGTGGACATGGCCTTTCCCTGTGCCATCCAGAATGAGCTCAACGGGGAGGATGCCGAGCAGCTCATTGCCAACGGCGTAAAGTACGTCATTGAAACTTCCAACATGGGCTGCACCGCCGATGCGTACACAGCATTCCGGAAGGCGAAGGTGCTGTTTGCTCCCGGCAAGGCGGCCAACGCCGGAGGCGTGGCGGTGTCAGGGCTGGAAATGACCCAGAACTCCATGAAACTCTCCTGGCGGACCGATGAGGTGGACCAGCGGCTCAAGGATATCATGAAGAACATCCATGAAGCCTGCGTGTCCGAAGGAATGGAGAGCGGCTCCACCTTCGTAAACTATGCCCGGGGAGCGAATATCGCCGGCTTCAAGAAAGTTGCCGATGCCATGCTGGACATGGGCTATTAAACGCCCGCCGTCAGCCGCCCTTCTGCGGAGGGGCGGCTGCGCCTTCCTGCAGCACACTACAGAAGTAGTGTTTTTTTTTGAAAAAAGAGAGAAAATTCCTAGATGTAGCGGTTGAAAACTCAAGTACGAAGGGGTATGCTCAACAGGTGGATTGATCCCGAAACAGTACTGATGACGAGGAAAGATGAACTGCTGAGCCGATCAGCAGGGACCTGTTTCTGCGTCCGGCTGACGGGCAGTACGATAACAAAAAACGATAAGAGGAACAATACATGGGAGCACAGAAGAATCTACTCAAGCCCCTGGGCAGGAAAATTTTCCTTGACCGCTATGCGCTGAAGGATATAAAGAAGACGTCCCTGGACCCGGGCGAGCTGGTCGTGGTGGTTACCAATGTCCAGACGGGGCAGCGGGAGATCTGCTGGATCAAGGAGAAAATTGAGCAGGACCGGTTTGTGGTAACCGCCGAGGACGGCAGAGAATTCACCGTCTCCCAGGACAATATCGATAAACCGCTGGAAACCGAGCCCGAAGAGATGCTGCAGCGGGTGGCCCGGGGAGCGGCAGCCCGGGAGGAGGACCGGGAGCAGTGGGAAAAGCGGTTTAAGTGGCTGCTTGATGACTGGAAGTTTGTTCCCGGTGGACGCATCCTCGCCGGAGCCGGGACCGACCAGAATCTCACCTACTACAACTGCTATGTCATCCCCTCCCCCAAGGACAGCCGCGGCGGGATTATGCAGACGCTGACGCAGATGACAGAGATCATGTCCCGGGGCGGGGGTGTGGGGATTAACCTTTCCTCCCTGCGTCCGAGGCATTCCTATGTCAAAGGCGTGAACGGCCGCTCCAGCGGATCGGTCTCCTGGGGGGCGCTCTACAGCTTCGTTACCGGGCTGATAGAACAGGGAGGAAGCCGCAGGGGAGCGCTGATGCTGATTCTGGACGACTGGCACCCGGATCTGCTGGATTTCATCAACAGCAAGCGGGAAATGGGAAAGATTACCAACGCGAACATCAGCGTTGCCGTATCCGATGCGTTCATGGAGGCGGTGAGGCAGGATGAACCATGGGATCTCTGCTTTCCCGACACCTCGGACCCCGCCTATGATACAGACTGGGACGGCGATATGAACGCCTGGAGGCAGGCCGGAAGAAAGGTGATTCCCTACCGCACCGTACAAGCGAAGGAGATCTGGGACAACATCATTGAGAGCGCCTGGGCCTCTGCGGAGCCGGGGATTTTCTTTGTCGACCGCTACAATGCCTACAGCAACTCCTGGTACTACTCCCGGATCAGATGCACCAATCCCTGCGGCGAGCAGGGTCTGCCCTCCTGGGGGGTATGCAATCTCGGGTCCCTGAACCTTTCCCGGTTTGTTTCTCAAAACGGCGAGCTGCTCTGGGAAGATCTGGGACGAACCGTCCGGTATGCCGTCAGGTTCCTGGATATCATCATTGATGATACTCCCTATTTCTTTGAGGAGAACAAGCAGCAGCAGCTCAGTGAGCGCAGGGTCGGACTGGGATCCATGGGGCTTGCAGAGATGCTGGTGCGCTTGAAAATCCCCTACGGGAGCAGCGGGTGCATTGAATTCCTTGACCGGCTCTACCAGTTTATAGCCGAGGAGGCCTACCGGGAAAGTGCTGACCTGGCGGCGGAAAAGGGGTCCTTTCCGCTTTTTGATGCAGAGCAGTTCCTCCAAAGCGGGTTTGTGCAGCAGCTGCCTGAGGACATCAGGGAGCGGATTCAGGCTCAGGGAATGCGCAACGTCACTCTGCTTACCCAGGCTCCTACCGGCACCACCGGCACCATGGTCGGTACCAGCACCGGTATAGAGCCCTACTATTTCTGGGAGTGGGAGCGGGTCGGCCGGATGGGCACCCATATTGAGCGGGTCGATGTGTATGATGAATGGGTCCGGGAGCACGGAAAGACGGAGCTGCCGGAGTACTTTGTCACTGCCATGGACCTGCCCCCTGAGGGGCATGTCCGGGTGCAGGCGGCAATTCAGAGAT
The DNA here is from genome assembly GCA_003559765.1 of Spirochaetaceae bacterium. GTDB lineage: Bacteria > Spirochaetota > Spirochaetia > PWKH01 > PWKH01 > PWKH01. The sequence goes on along the minus strand of PWKH01000161.1, from coordinate 10,794 downwards.
GGGTGGACTCAAGCATTTCCAAGACCGGCAACACCCCCCGTGACTATACGGTGGAGCAGACTGACCAGCTGTATCAGCTGATGTATGAACTCGGATGCAAAGGGGGAACCACCTACCGGGACGGCTCCCGGGACACCCAGGTGCTGAACTTGAAGAAAGAAGAACCCGAGCCGAGCAAGCCTGAGCAGCAGAGCAGGACCCGGGTGCGTCCCACGGTGCTGCGGGGGACCACCTACCGGAAAAGTACTCCCATCGGGACCGCATACATTACGGTCAATTCCGAAGGAAAATACTTCAACGAGCCCTTTGAGGTGTTCATCAACGTAGCGAAGGTGGGCTCAGATGTAGCTGCGGATGCCGAGGGGCTCGGCAGGCTGATCAGTCTGATCCTCCGCATGCCGAGTCCGCTGACTCCCCAGCAGCGGGCTGAAGCAGTCATTGCCCAGCTGCGGAGCATCGGCTCCGGCAGGCAGACCGGGTTCGGGAAAAACCGCATCATGAGCCTGCCCGATGCTGTCGCTCAGGCGCTGGATGAGCATATCGGCTCTCAGGGAGACCATCCCTATCCTGCGCTTCCCGATGAAGAGGATGAGATTTCCTCCATGCAGAAGACCCTGCCCTTCGAGGAGGACAAGAAGTCCGTCACCCCGGATATCTGTCCGGTATGCGGAAATGCCGCGTTCATGAATATCGAAGGATGCAGGAAATGCTTCTCCTGCGGATACAGTGAGTGCTGACAGGCGCCGGAGAAATTCAGGAGAACCTGGCAGGCAGAAAAAAACTGTGCTATAGTTACGGGTAAACTGTGATATAAAGTTGCCGGCAGGCACAACAACGTAGGGGGGGCACATGTTGAACATCCAGAAGCAGCCCATTATGGTGACCGTGCTGTATGGGCTGGCGCCTTTAGGCCTGGCGGGGATCTACTGGTACGGCTGGAGGGCGCTGCTGCTGTATGCGGTAGTCTTCGCCTTCGGGTATCTCTCAGAAACTCTAATGGCGAGATACTTCAAAATGAAGACCAGTACCTCGGTCTTTGTTTCCTGCGCGCTCTTTGCCATCTCCCTGCCGCCCACCCTGCCGCTCTGGATAGCGGCGGTGGGTATAGTCTTCGGCATTGTCTTTGGAAAGATGGTCTTCGGCGGGTTCGGCAAGAACGTGTTCAACCCGGCCATTACCGGAAGAGCCTTTATCTATACCAGTTTCGGCGTTCCGATGACCAGTGATTTTATTCCGGCTGCACCGACAGCCCACGGCTGGTTTCCCGGAGGGTTCGGGGTGTATACCCCTCAGGTTGACAGCGTCGGAACGGCGACGCCCCTTCAAGAACAGGCGGAAGGGGCCTCCATTGAATTCCTGGATCTGTTTCTGGGAGCAGTTCCCGGATCAATCGGGGAGACATCAGCCCTGCTGATAATCCTGTGCGGGCTGTATATCGTATACAAAAAGGCCGCCAACTGGAAACTGGTAGTCGCTTCCCTTGTCGGGTTCCTGGCGATGCAGACAATTCTCTTTGCCGCAGGGGTGGAAGGAGTGTTTAATCCTCTCTATGCGCTGGTGAGCGGAAGTTTTCTCCTCGGGGCGTTCTTCATGATCACTGACCCGATATCTGCATCCCAGACTACCGACACCGGCCGCTGGATCTACGGTGCAGCCTTCGGAATTCTTACAGTGATAATTCGGGTGTTTTCGAACTGGCCGGCGGCAATTACCTTCTCAATCCTTTTCGTGAATATGTTCGCTCCTCTGCTTGATCATACTCTGAAGCAGCGGAAGCTGAAGAAGCAGGAGGTCAGCCGATGAAATCAGAGACCTTCTTTTCTCAGCGAATTTTTCCGCTGATCTTTATGGGTGCGGTAACTGTTGTGGCGATAACCCTGGTGACCGGGATCTATCTGCTTACAGAGGATCAGGTGCTGCGCAATGAGCTGCTTTTTGAGCGGCAGGCGATTCTTGATGCTGCCGGGATTGAATTCGACCCGGATGATATTGAAAGGGTGTATGAACAGCGGGTTACAAAGGAGAACGGATGGTACTCCGTGCAGCTCCCGGATGATGAACGGGGGTATGTGATATCTATTATCGGAGCAGGATTGTGGGGACCGATTGAGATGATGCTCGGATTCTACGAGGATCTGGAGCGGATGACCGGGATTGCCATTCTCAGTCATAACGAAACTCCCGGTCTCGGAGCGAGGATCGAACAGCGGGAGTTCACCGAGCAGTTCCGCGGCAGATCGGGACCATTTGAAATGGTTGATGAGGGAACCGCCGAGGAGGACCATGAGATTGACGGGCTTACCGGGGCGACCCGGACGACTGTCGCTGTCGGCGAGATCATCAACCGGGGTGTCCGCAATGCTCCGGATACAGTAAGGGGGGAGTAGCATGGCAAGAGGTGCAGCAAAGAAAACATTTCTCAAACCCCTAGGACGGGATAATCCGGTATTTGCGCAGATCCTGGGGATCTGCTCAACCCTTGCGGTAACGGGGAAGCTTGAGAACACCGTGGTGATGTGCATCGGGGTGATATTCGTCACGACCTTTTCGGAGGGCACGCTGTCGCTGATCCGGAAGTGGATCCCCGCCAGAATCAGGATGATGGTGGAGACCCTGGTGATCGCAACCTTCGTAATCATTGTGGACATCGTCCTGCGGGCATTCTATCCTGATATCTGGCGGCAGCTGGGCCCCTATGTGGGACTGATCATCACTAACTGCATTATCATGGGCAGGGCGGAGGCCTTTGCGCTGAACAATCCGCCGGGGCTGTCGCTGATCGACGGTCTGGCCAGCGGACTCGGCTACTCCTATGTGCTGATCGTGATCGCCTTCTTCCGGGAACTGATGGGCACCGGCCAGCTCTGGGGTGTTCAGATACTCGGGGACTGGTGGACAAACTGGACCATTATGGTGATGCCGGCGGGAGCCTTCTTCATGCTGGCGATCTTCATCTGGGTAGTCAAAGGCGTATTCATACAGGAGGAGCAGCATGGAAAATAGTATGATACCAGTTGCGGTGTTTTTTGCCGCTGTGTTCACCAATAATATTCTGCTGACCAACTACCTGGGGATGTGCTCCTTCCTGTCGGTGTCCAAGGACCTCAAGGCTTCCTACGGCCTGGGCATTGCAGTTACCTTCGTCATGGCCACCACTTCGGCGATCAACTGGGCGGTGTACACCTTTCTGCTTGAGCCGTTTAATCTGGAATATCTGCGGTTCATTGTCTTAATCATGGTGATTGCCGCATTCGTACAGCTGGTGGAAATGGTGATTGAACGGGTCAGCGAGAGCTTGTATGCGGCTCTGGGGATATTCCTGCCGCTGATCACGGTCAACTGCGCCATCCTCGGGGTCAGTCTGTTCATGGTGATCCGGGATTATGACCTGATTACTTCCTTCTTTTTCGGACTGGGAAGCGGGCTCGGCTGGTTTCTGGCAATCCTCTCCATGGCCGGCATCCTGCAGAAGCTGAAGAAAGCCAGAATTCCCAGGGGACTTGAGGGTCCGGGGATTACCCTGATTATTACCGGGATCATGGCCATGGCCTTTATGGGATTCTCGGGCATACTCACCATTGGATAAGGAGGAGTCATGGTTACCACCCTGCTGATAAGCGTCACCATTGTAACCAGCCTCGCGGTATTTCTTGCGCTGCTGATGGTAATCGCTGATGCAACCATCGCCAACTACGGTGAGGTGGACATCAGCATCAATGACGGGTCCAGACAGTATACCGTGAGGGGGGGGAAGCCGCTGCTGAAAACCCTCGGAGAACAGGAAATCTTCATTCCGTCGGCCTGCGGCGGCCGGGGCTCCTGCGGGCTGTGCAAGGTGCAGGTAGTCAAGGGAGGAGGCAGCATCCTTCCCACGGAACTGCCCTGGCTCAGCGAAGAAGAACAGCAGGACAACATCCGGCTGTCCTGTCAGTTCAAGGTGAAGGAGAGTCTTGAAATCAAGATTCCCGAGGAACTGTTCCTCGTCAAGGCCTTTGAGACCAAGGTGGCTCAGATCAGGGATCTGACCCATGATATCAAGGAGGTCACCCTGCAGCTGGTTGATCCGCCGGAGATCAGTGCAAAGGCAGGGCAGTTTATCCAGTTCCAGGTGCCGGAGTACGAACTGACTGATGAGGAGGTGTACCGGGCATACTCCCTTTCCTCGGCTCCCAGCGACAGCACAAAAGTGGAGCTGGAAATCCGGCTGGTGCCCAACGGCATCTGCACGACCTATGTCCATAAGTATCTGAAGGAAGGGGACACCGTTATGATTAACGGGCCCTACGGAGACTTTTATCTGCGGGAAAGCGACCGGGAGGCGATCTGCGTGGCCGGAGGATCCGGCATGGCGCCGATCAAATCGATCCTGCTGGATATGAAGGATAAAGGAATTTCCCGGAAGACCCGGTATTTCTTCGGAGCCCGTTCAGCCGGGGATCTCTTTCTTATCGATGAAATGCGTGAGCTTGAGAAAACTCTGCCTGATTTCACCTTTATCCCCGCCTTAAGCGAACCCCAGCCGGAGGACGACTGGGATGGTGATACCGGGCTGATCACCGATGTGCTCGACCGGAAGCTCGAGAACATACAGGAGGCGGAAGCCTATCTTTGCGGAAGCCCCGGTATGATTGATGCCTGTGTAAAGGTGCTGAAGGATAAGGGAATACCGGATGAGCGTATTTTCTATGATAAGTTTGCGTAAGGGGAGGTGAGCCAGTATGAAGCAGTCACCGCTGCTGCAGCAGATCCAGGAGCAGATGAAACCCGGAATAATCACCCTTGACGGGTTTCTCGGTAAAGATACCAGAAACCTGATAGATATACTCATAGAGGATGACGGTACGGTCCGCCGGCTCGGAAGGACCCATCGGGCAATTGCCCAGCGGATGCAGTATTTCCGTGATGCCGGATATGCGGGGCTGGGTGAATTCATCACCGTGGACGGTCATTTTGAAGTCCGGGTGGATTCCGTTCGGGGCAAACTCCCGTCACCCTTCGGCGGTCCCCAGCTGTATTGGAAGGTGAACACCGTCGTGAGAAACCTTGAGCTTGACAGGGAGGTGTTCTACACGGATCTGCATATTCATTTCGTCAGAGACCACGGGTTTTATGAAGGGAAGGGCTCACCTTACCGTCTGGATCCGGTTGAACTCATAGATGTGCTTGAAATCCCGGCGACGAACGTCTAGACGTTCCATTTCAAGGTGTCCGCTCCCCCGTAAAGAAGTTTATCAGTTCTGATGTCAGGAGGTTCTATGGGAAATGCTGTTGTTGCTCAGTCCGGAGGCCCATCTCCGGTAATCAATGCCTCCCTCCAGGGAGTCATTGAGGCCTGCAGAGCCAGCGATGCCGTCGGCAAGGTGTATGCGGCACGGAACGGAGTACTGGGAATTCTGAACGAGGAGCTGATTGATACCGATTTGGTTTCCGAGGAGGAGATATCCCGTCTGCGTCATACTCCTGCTGCCGGAGTGATCGGCTCCTGCCGGTATAAACTCCACGGTCATCAGCAGGAGGATATGAACCGCATCATCGACGTATGCGACGCCCATGATATCCGATATTTCTTCTATATCGGCGGAAATGACTCCATGGACACTGCTGACAAGGTCTCCCGCCTGGCTCGGCAGCGGGGAATTGAGCTTACGGTGACCGGTGTTCCCAAGACTATCGACAATGATGTGGGGGACCAGGAGTTTCAGCTGATTGACCATCCCCCGGGATACGGAAGCACCGCCCGCTACTGGGCCTACATCACCCAGCTGCTGGATGAGGAGAACCGTGCGATGTATACCTCTGAACGGGTATGCGTGATCCAGGCCATGGGGAGAAAAGCCGGATTTATCCCTGCGGCCGCCCGGCTGGCGGATCCGAATCGGGAGATGCCCCTGCAGCTCTATCTGGCTGAAGGAAACCAGACCCTCGAAAGCATGGCAGATCATGTGGCCGACCAGCTTCGGCTCGACGGCCGTTGTATCGTAGTGGTCAGTGAGGGATTTGATGCCGGTGATCTCGGATATGCCCATGACGCCTTCGGGCATATCGAATACGGGGCAAGCAGGACCACCGTGTATCAGCAGGTGGTGAACTATCTCAATGAAGCAGGCTTCCCGGTGGACGGATATGCCACCGGACAGCTGCCCGGGGTGCTGCAGCGCTCAACTTCAATCTTTGCCTCCCCGACGGACCGGGAGGAGGCCTATCAGCTCGGCTGCAAGGCGGTGGAAATCGGCGCTTCAGGAACTTCCGGCTTTATGGCCACCATCCTGAGAAAACGGCCCGGTGCCGGGTATGAGGTCTTCTATGAAAAAGTCCCCCTGGAGCAGATAGCCAACAGCCACCGGCCGCTTCCCGAAAGCTGGATTGCAGAAAACGGCATCGATGTGACCGATGATTTTATCGCCTATGCAAAACCGCTGATCGGCCATGAATGGCCGAATGTCCCGATTGTCGACGGACTGCAGCGGTTTGCCCGATGGACTCCGCAGTATGCCGAAAAGCAGCTGGCAGATTATGTTCCAGAAAACTTACGCCGTGGGTGATTTCTAGGACTGATATGCATACGCCAGGGGAGTTTCCAGCAGTTCCATCGTATCAACATGCTCATGATAATCCCGCTTCGCCTGAAGCACTGCCCTGACTGCTCGATCGGCAGTCCGGCCGGGCACGGTGATGATGCAGCGCTCCCGGGCGGCGGACTCAGCTGCCGCAGCTCTAATCCGTTTCACCCTGCTGACGGTTGCCCCGCCTGCGCCTGCCTGCATGGCGGTTTCCACTATCCGGTCGGCATATCCTTCCCTGCAGATGACGGTGATCTCGGTGTTTCCCCGCATCATCTTTGCGGCGGACTGGTTGGATTCCACGAACCGTTTTCTCCAGGAGGTTCCCTGCTTCATTTCATCTATTGCTGCAATAATCTGTTCGATGCTGGCCGGGTGTTCCTGCCTGCCGATGCGCAGACGGGTGTCTATGATGCCTGACCGCACGGGAGTGCAGTAGAGAAATCCGCCCCCCGGCCGGTTCATTCTGCCGTGTTCAATGAGCAGCTGAACAATTCCCTCGCTGTCGTGGGAGGGGACAAGCAGATGCACCAGTTCCTTCTCGGGGGGGATAGTGATCCGCAGCAGCCCAAGCTTGTCTCTGATGCCGGTACCGATGCCCAGGGTGATGGTCGGTACACAGGTTCCCAGCTCAAGGGCGGCCTCGGCGATCTGCTCTCCTGCACCGGGATTGGATACAATGCAGGTGATCAGGGACAGATCCTTTAGGAAAGCAGCATCTGCCTGCTGCTGATCCGGCAGGCCGGCGGCAGTATCGGGTAATTCATCAAATATGGAGATATCCTGTTCATAGATGCTGCCGTGACCGGGGAGATTCAGTGAAGCGGTATTCACCAGCAGATGCATGATCCGCTCCGAGCAGTCATCGGGCGCAGTAATGAAAATCCGGCTTCCCGGAGAGTCATCCAGGATCAGCCGTGAGCCGGGGATGCCCATCGGACGGGGACGCTGGATCTGCCGTACGCTTCTGCAGGATTCTATGAATACCGGCACGCTGATTCCCATATTCCTGATGCTGGAAATCAGCTGATCGCTGATCTGCTGATGGATGCTGCAGGTGATCCTGCGGGCAGAAATAGTCCCGTTATTCATAATCGGCCTCCTGCTCAGCCATCCGCATCCTGCGGCGCTGTCTGGTCTGAACCATAGCCCCGTAGAACTGGACTGAAAGGATGGGGAACACAGAAGCCAGGGCAAGAATCCCGAAGCTGTCTGTTGTTCCCAGGGATCCGCCGATGCCCAGCCCCAAGGAAAGCACCAGGGGAACGGTTATCGGACCAGTGGTCACTCCGCCGCTGTCCCAGGAGAATCCCACATATTCCTCGCTGCACCAGAGGGTAAGCAGCAGCAGGAGCACATATGCCGGAATCAGGATCCAGATAACAGGAAACGCAAAGAGGATGCGCAGCACCCCGGCGGTGAGCCCTGCGCCTACCCCGACAGATACAGCGCGGATGACGGCTTTTCGCTTTATGGTGCCGACGGTGGTCTCCTCCACGGTGGTTCCCAGTGTGTTCAGGGCAGGTTCAGCCAGGGTGGAGCCGTAGCCGAGTCCGAATGCAAACAGCAGCACCAGAAACACCCCGAAGCCGGTGAGCTGGGTCCTGAACCGTGATGATTCTGTTCTCGTGAAGGTGTACTGACGGGCTGCTTCATTGAATTTCTGCTCCCGGAAGGGCACGGCCTGAAGAGATTTCTCCTCTTCAAGGAAAAAGAACCGGTGGATTGTTCCGTCGGTATCGATAGTTTCAAAGACCACGGAGGGGTCAAACTGATCAACGGTAATTGTCTCTGTATGATGATCCGCCTGATACAGACTGGGAAGTTCCCTGCCCACCGTATCTCCCAGGGGCACAAGGCCCATGCGGATGCCTGAGGTCAGTACGGTCATGCCGACGAGGGCCAGCAGGATGCCGAGAATAAACTCGTCGGTATATTTCGGCCGATCCTTGAGAAACACCAGCAGCGCAAAAAGCAGCAGGGCAGTCAGCGGCAGAACAGCCCGCAGGGAAGCACCGGCCTCCTCCTGCAGGACCCTTCCTGCAGTTTCGGGAAGCGGGCTTTTTCTCTGTTCTCCCGGGGATAGGTGAAGCAGCTCCTTTTCCTGCTGAGAAGCCCGCTGATTTATCCAGGTGCTGAGATGCATCACTCCGAGAATGGATGCATCTGCAGCCAGAGACTGGACAGCCGACCGGTGTGCCTGTTCATCATCAAAGAATGCGCTGCGGGCTTCGCTGCTGCCGTGGGTGAATGCGTGCTGCTTCAGGTCCTCTTCCGCTGCAAACACCGAAAGTGCGGCGTCGCGGTTTCTGGGAGAAAAAAAGTCCTGCTCCTCCATCGGTCCGGGGGAGGCGGAACTCAGCCCGAGACCGAGCAGCAGCACCGCAAAGACAGGAAAGAGGGAGGCCAGAGCAATGCTTCCGAACCCGCCGGCCGCACGGTCCTGCTTGCCCGCGGATCTCGAAATACCCAGACCGAGGGCAAGAATTAACGGCACGGTCACCGGTCCGGTGGTCACCGCCCCGGTATCCCATGCCAGGCCGATGATGTTTTTCAGGTTGTCATGGAAGGAAAAGAGCAGTGACAGCACCAGCACAACCGGGGCTGCGGAAAGCACAAAGGGCTTCAGGGGGAGGCCGTAGAAGAACCTGACCATGCTCAGGGAAACGGCGATGCTGACGCCGATGCCGACTGCAGCTATCAGGAGATTCAAACGGACCTCCAGCAGCATAAACAGCAGCGGCGCCTCCCAGGCATTGGTGTAGGAACCGGCGGTGCGCAGGGTGTTTACCGCAGGCTCTGCCAGGGTTGAGACAAAGCCGATGAGCAGTCCGAAGGCTATGGTAAGGAAGATCCTGCTGTATTTCGGCAGCTGCAGTCCGACCTTTTCCCCCAGGGGCATCAGACCGATGAACAGACCCTCCAGAAACATTGCCAGCCCAAGGACAACAAAAACTACCCCGCCGATGATCCGCAGCGTATCGGTCAGAGGCGTGCCGATGATGAGCATCTGAAATCCGAAAAGATAGAGGACAATAAAACCCGCCGCCCGTGCCTGATCGCTGAGCTTCCTGCTGATATATCGGTATATCATCATGGCGGCATGTTTCGGTGCGATCTGAATTCGATTGCTCTTTCCCATAACCAGGTGCTTCCTATATCCCGGACTTACCAGGCTTCAGTCTTTCTGCTCAGCAACATAAAGTATAACAGATCACTGCGCGATATTCCACAGAACTTACGCTTCGGTGCCGGTGAAACCTTTTGAAATGGAATGAGGTGATGTTGTACACTCGTACAAGATTGTGTTATACTTCCTATGCTTTAGAAAATCTGACAGGGCTTGCTGCTGCCAGTCTGACTGTTCCCTGTCTTGCGATTTATCAATACCATCATACGGAGTGTTTTATATGGGTAAGAAGAATAAGGTTACCATTGACGGTAATTACGCGGCTACCCACGTTGCGTACGCCTTCAGTGAGGTTGCTGCAATCTATCCGATTACTCCCTCATCAACCATGGGCGAATATGCCGATTCATGGTCGAGTCAGGGAAAGAAGAATCTCTTTGGAAAGAAAGTAGACGTTATTGAGATGCAGTCAGAGGCAGGTGCCGCCGGTGCGGTGCACGGAAGCCTCAGCGGCGGTGCGATGACCACCACATTTACCGCATCCCAGGGTCTGCTGCTGATGATCCCCAACATGAATAAAATTGCCGGTGAAATGCTTCCGGCGGTGTTTCATGTTTCTGCCCGGTCATTGGCCATCCAGTCGCTTTCTATTTTCGGAGATCATTCAGATGTCATGTCGACCAGAAATACCGGCTGGGCGCTGACTGCCGCATCTTCGATTCAGGAGACCATGGACCTGGCGCTGGTTGCCCACTTGGCAACGTTAAAGGCGCAGATTCCCTTTCTGAGTTTCTTTGACGGGTTCAGAACTTCCCACGAAGTGCAGAAGGTCGAAGAGATCACCTATGATGATATCGCCTCGCTGATTGAACCTGAGTACATTGAGCAGTTCCGCAGCAGGGCGATGAAGCCGGAAAAGCCGATCATCAAAGTGGCTGCTCAGAACCCTGACGTGTACTTCCAGGGCCGGGAAACGGTGAACAAGTACTATGAAGCAGTTCCCGGAATCGTCCAGGACTATATGGACAAGGTTGCGAAGGTAATCGGCCGGCAGTATCATCTGTTCGATTATGTCGGTGATCCTGAAGCGGAAAAAGTCATCAT
>PWKH01000132.1 GCA_003559765.1 Spirochaetaceae bacterium | reverse complement strand
TTTTTCCGGCATCTATGTGGGCCATGATGCCGATATTTCTCATGTGTTTTTTAGACATCCCTTTCCTCGTCAGTAATATTTCAGAATGTGAAAAGTCAGCTGGAATAGTACCATAAAGCGTAGAATGATGAAAGTATATATGAAGTAGCTTGGATAAATGGGAAGAATTACTGCGGGGAATAATATTCAGTACAGTTCCATGCTGAACTTTACCTTATCTCCTAGAATAACACTTCTGCGGTATTCGATGATAGTCTGGTCCTTTGCGCGGGTGATCCGTTCAGTCTGAAACACCGGGGAGTGGTTCTGAATCTCCAGCATGTTTGATTCATATGCGTCAGAAATCCTGGGAAACAGGTATTCAGTAGCCTTTTCGATCTGCCTGCCGTAGGTATGTTCCAGAATGTCCGCCAATGAGGTCTGGTTGATCGGCTGTTCGATGATTCCCGGTGCTACGGAACAGGGGATATACGCAAATTCAAGACTTACCGGTGAATCCTTGTAGAAGCGAAGCCGTACAATTTTGTAGAACTCCTTGTCCCTGATATCACCGAATTTTTTTTTCACTTCAGCGGGAGGCACAATGGACTCGGCGCTTATCACTCGGGACTGAGCTGGAACACCGGTATTTCCCACTTCACGACCAAATCGGTAGTAATGTTTCAGGCTCTGTTCAATCTTGCTCTGGGAAACCATCGATCCTTTGCCTCGTTCTGTCTGAATCATTCCCTCTCGCTTCAGCTCATCCAAGGCTTTGCGGACCGTCATTCTGGTTACGGAGAATTCTGAAGCAAGCTGGGATTCTGAGGGGAACCGGGTATTTTCTGAATATACTCCGTCGCGGATCCGATCAAGCAGGATCTGTTTGATTTGGACGTAATAGGGGATGTAGCTGCTCTTGTCGAGAAGGGTTATGCTGTTGTTTGTCTGCATAGCCATAGCAGGTATCCCTCTTGCACTTGCTCATTTGAAAAACAGAAAAAGAAACTTCTGGAGGGGGCAGATGCCTCCCTCCAGACAGTTGAGAATGGTGCTTAGAAACCAGGCTGAGGCTCACCACCTGGATCCATCGGTTCTTCTTCCACTGGTTCAGGCACCTCAAGCCGAGATTCAATTTCATCCAGACGGGAGGCGATTTGGTTCAGCTCCTGAATGACGTCGTCAACGGTTGTGGCAGCAACATCAGCAACTTCATCTGAATCTGCCTCAAGGATCTGCGCTAAGCTGCTTTCAATGTCGCCGATCCGTCCGCTGATATCCTGTACATCATTTTTGATTTCCTCTGCTTCCTCTACGGAAAGTCCCGCACCGCAGGATGCCAGAAGAAACAGTGATGCAACCAGAAGCACCCCTAAAGTCGTATACTTTTTGTTCAGATTCATACAAAATCCTCCTTGATAAAGAAAATCAATGATTTAACTCGACCGAACTGCTTCGGAAGAGATTAATTCGCAAACATTTCCTGAAGCCGTTCCATGAGTTCAGGATCCTGCTCGATCGTCTGGGCCAGCTGATTGAATGCTTCGATATCAAAACCGACCTCTTCAACCGATTCATACATCTGCTCTTCCGCAGCCTCATGCACCTCGGTTACCTGTTCAATCGTGTCTTCAAAGGCAGCTATTTCATCCTCCGGTAATTCAGATTCCAGTTCATCAGGTGCCAGCTGCTGCATCTGAAGAATCTCATTGATTCGTTCTTCCGAGAGTTCAGAATCATCAATGATCGATTCAATTTCTTCATTCGCCTGAATCTGCACCTGCTGAATTGAAATCAGGGCAATTCCAAACCGCTGCAGGTCTTCATCACTTACCTCCTGGGGCTGCTGATCCGGAAGATCAGGCATGATTCCGAGGGGATCGTCTGCAAAAGCAGGGATCCCTGCAAGCAGCAGGGCCAAGGCAGCAGCAATGCAGAAAACAATTGGGCTCCTGTGGTTCTTCATGTTTTTCTACTCCTTATGAACTATCGTTTCTCTATTCAGCATGTATCTCTATACGACTATAATTATAGATGTCTATACAGGTAGAGTCAACCCCCTGTTATGATTTTTTTATTTTTTCTCTCCTTCCATCAGGCAGCACTCCATTTGACTGCAGCTCCATTGCTTTGATTGTCAAGTTTTATTACTAAGAGCATCCTGCCTTACAAGCAGGACGCTGCAGGTGAAAGTCATTGATTACAAGGGATGCAGGAGAAAATAGTTTTGGAGTTATTGACAAAAGAATCCCTACATGATACGTTCCAGATCGTTGATTTCGGGTGGTTAGCTCAGTTGGGAGAGCGCCTGCCTTACAAGCAGGATGTCACAGGTTCAAGTCCTGTACCGCCCATTTTTTTTGTGCTCTCAGGATAAGAATCGTTTTCTTCTTCTGTCCGTCCGGTACGCCTCCCTGTAAAACCTCTGATTCCTCACTACCGTTTCAGCTCATTGAACGGTTGGTTCTGCCTGCTCTATTGACTGAACAGCCGCAGAATGAGTATGTTCGAGATATCACCAAGCTGAAATAAACAGATCTGAGGGGTTCTATGGAAAAAGATATAAAACGCTTCGTAAAAGAGCGATACGCCGAGGCAGTGCTGTCTCGTCAGTCAGGGTGCGGCTGTGCAGACAACCGCGGCGGAGCATCATGCTGCGGCAGCGGTGCTGATGCCTCTGAAGCAGATGTCTACGGCATTCAGCTCGGGTATTCAGACGAAGATCTTGCGTCCGTGCCGGAGGGTGCAAATTTGAATCTGGGATGCGGAAATCCTCAGGCTATTGCAGGCATGCAGCCCGGCGAGGTGGTTGTTGATCTTGGAAGCGGTGCGGGGTTTGACTGCTTTCTTGCCGCCCGGCAGGTCGGAGAATCCGGCAGGGTATACGGCATAGACATGACCGAAGAAATGGTCGAAACAGCCCGAAAAAATGCCGAAGGCTCACATATTTCCAATGTCGAATTCATCCTCGGAGAGATTGAATCAATTCCCCTGCCTGATGCAGCTGCTGATGTGGTGATATCAAACTGTGTCATCAATCTTTCCCCTGAGAAACCGAAGGTGTTCACCGAAGCCTTCCGTATCCTCAAGCCGGGAGGCCGTCTGGCAGTTTCTGATATCGTAACATCAGCAGAACTCCCGGAGGAAATCAAGGATGATCTGCTGATGCACAGCGCCTGCATTGCAGGAGCTTCCCCGATTGATGAAATAATCCGAATGATGGAGAAAGCCGGGTTCACAGCTGTATCTGTAGAGCCCAAGGGAGGCAGCCAGGATTTTATAAAGACTTGGGCCCCCGGAAGCAGAGCAGAGGACTATATTCTTTCTGCTGACATTACCGGGAAAAAACCGGGTTAATCCTCCGCCGGGATCCGTTAAACGGACCAATCAAAACCAGATACTGGAAACCGATTCTCACCAGATGTGACGCGGTCACCATATATAATCGTAATGCCTCATAAAATCTCCCTCGTAATAATTTGATCTGACCTCATTTGTCTGTTACACTTAACCTCTATGTGAGGTGACTGTATGCAGTATCGACGGTTAGGACGCACCGGCCTTCAGGCAGGTGAAATCGGACTGGGAACAGAGTATCTGGTTTCCCAGCCCCAGGATGAAGTGAACCGCATTTTTTCCATGGCTGCCGAGCGGGGAGCCAACTATGTGGATGTCTTCTGGCCCCAGCGGACCTACCGCGATGTAATTGCCCGGGGGATCAGGCCTCATCGCAGCCGCATGATTCTGGCAGGCCATCTCGGGGTGAAGGAGGAGCACGGCCAGTATGCCCGGACGAGGAATGTCGAAGACTGCAGGGAGGACTTCCATGATTTCCTCAGGCGGTTTCAGACCGACTGTGTGGACATCATGATGCTCCATTTTGTCGACGAGCCCGATGATCTCCAGGAGGTGCTTTGGGGAGACTTTTTCGAACTCGCCGGTGAACTGAAACAGCAGGGAAAAGCCCGCAGTATCGGCATGAGCTGTCATCAGATAGAAACGGGCAGGGCGGCTGCGGAAAGCGGGCTGGTGGATGTGATCATGTTCTCCCTTAATCCGGCCTTTGACGTGCTGGGTCATCTCAGTTCCCAGCACAGCGATCAGCAGCGGGAATCCAGACTGGAGGACCTTGAATCAGATGCCGCACAAATGATGAAGGAACAGCGACGGGAGTTCTACCGCCTCTGTGCCAGAGAGGATGTTGCCCTGGTGGCCATGAAGATATTTGCAGCCGGTTGGCTGTTTTCCGCCGGCAGCCTGAACCGTGTCCCCACCACGGCCCAGTGCATTCAGTATGCCCTGTCACAGCCGGCGGTGGCGACGGTAGTTCCCGGTGTAAGAACCCTTGCTGAATGCGAGGATGTGCTGAACTTTGTCGATGCCGATGAACAGGCCAGGGACTACAGCGCGATTATCAAGGACAACCAGTGGGACCTGTCTCAGCAGTGCATGTACTGCAGTCACTGTCAGCCTTGTCCCGAAGATATCGATATTGCAGCAGTAATCCGAACACTGGACAATGCCCGCTCCGGGCTGACGCACCGTATCCGAAAGGACTACCGAAACATCGAAGTTTCCGCTGAAGCATGCACCCAGTGCGGGGTATGCCAGCAGCGCTGTCCCTTCGGTGTTCCGGTAATTGAGCGGATGGAGGAAGCGGCGGGGGTATTCGGCCGCTGATGTCTCTGCTCCCCCTCAGGATCCTGACGGCGGTGCTGCTCATTGCTTTATCTGCACCTCTGCAGAGTGAATCTCGAGAGGAATTCTTTCCCTCTTTTGAGCAGACCCTTGCTGAACTGATGGAGTTCTATGATGTCCCCGGATTGTCCGCCGCCGTGATTCATGAGGGAGAACTGGTGTGGAGCCGGGCTTTCGGTTTCCGGGATCTTGAGGCTCAGCAGCCTGTTTTTCCCGATACCCGCTTCAGGATCGAATCGATCACCAAAACCCTCACCGCCAGAGCAGTCTTGAGGCTGACGGAAAAAACCCGTATATCACTGGATGAACCGGTCAATCCCCATCTCTCCAGATGGAAGATTCCTGATTCAGATTTTGGTGTTCGGGATGTCACCCTGCGGAATCTGCTGAGCCACAGCTCGGGCATCACCGGAAAGCGGAATTTTTCCCGTCCTGAAGGCCTCCGGCCGCCTGTTGAAGCGGTGCTCCGGGGAAGCTGCGGATTTGATGAGGCCGTGCTGATCGAAGAACCTGGAGAGCAGTTCCGGTATTCAAACCAGGGGTATCTGATTGTCGAGCTGCTGACCGAAGAACTGACCGGCATGGATTTTTCCGCATTCATGGAGCAGGAGGTGCTGCAGGGCAGGGCGGTCTACGCAGAAGATGTCGATCAGGACCGTGCAGCTGTGAGCTATGATCTCGACGGAAACCCGGTTCCCTTCTACATCGATCCCTTCCGGGGAGCCGGCGGGCTGTTTATGAGTGCTGAGCAGCTGGCCCGGGAGCTGCTGAAAGGACCCTGGCGGTCAGATCATCCCCTGTATCAGCAGATCTTGGAGCCTGAAGGGTTCTACCGGCTGGGAGCAGACGGAGCAGCTCTGGGGTTTTTTACCGAAGAGCTTTCCGATTCTCTCACCGGCGTCTTCCACGGCGGAGAGGGAACCGGGTCCCTGGCAATGGTGTATCTGGTGCCGGATCAGCAGGCCGCTCTGGTGCTGCTGACCAACAGCAAACGCAGCTGGCCGCTTATCTATGAAGGGCTCAGTGAATGGGGGCAATGGACCTTCGGGATACAGCCGGCGATGGCGCGCAGTTTCACTGCTGCGGCGGCTCTGCTCCATGGAATCACCGCAGCGATTCTGATCATATCAGCGGTGCTGGTCTCTGCAGTGATTCAGGGTATGCGGAAAAATAGAAGAGTCTTCAGTCCTGCCTCGCTGCTGCGGGGCAGGAGACTGCTGGTCCCTGCGGTCCCGGCTGCCGCTGCGGCTGCATGGGAGGTCGCTCGTGCCGTCGCAGTGAGAAATCTCCTTCCGGTATATGATCTGCGCCTCAGTGCCGCCCTGATTATCTGTACTGCGGCAGCGGTGATTTTTCAGCTGTTTCCTCTCAGAGGATCGGGCTGCGGTGATGAATATCACTTCCGGGATGCATCATAGATGCGGCAGTTTCCGCCAGCAGATGAATTCCCCTGCGGATGTCCTCCTCCCCGGCGGCGGCAGTGCTGATCCTGATATGATCGTCATAATCCCGATTTCCGGTGCGGAATACATTTCCCGGAGTGCACAGCACCCCTCCGGCGGCGGCTTTCCGAAACAGCGCACGGGCAGACAGTCCTTCCGGGAGCGTGAGCCAGAAATGGACTCCTCCCTCCGGAGGGGTGAAGCGGAACCCGAGGGATTCAAGGCTGGAAAGGGCATCAAGGCAGACCCGGAAGCGGCTTTCGTAGAGCTTTCTTCTGTAGGCAAGATGCTCTTCCCATGCACCTGACCGCAGATAGAGTTCAAAGGCCCGCTGGAGCAGACCGGAGGATGAGATGTCGGTCATATGCTTCGCCTGGAGCATCTTGCGGAGTATCGGGGCAGGAGAGAGGAGAAAACCGATGCGCAGCCCCGGCATGATCAGCTTGGAGAAACTCTTAATATAGATTACCCGGGGATCCTCAGGACGGTCGAGGGCCTTCAGAAGCGGCACGGTCCTGCTTTGGGAGAACCGCAGATCAGATACATAATCATCTTCGATAATGTACATGCCGTAGGTCCTGGCGATATCCAGCAGGCCGGTTCTGCAGGAAGCGCTGCAGCTGCCGGCGGTGGGGTTCTGAAAATCGCTCATGCAGTACATCAGCTTGGGCCGGTGCCGTTTTACCGCAGCTTCAAGCTGCACCAGATCTATGCCCTCACGGTTCAAGAAAACGGACAAGGTGCCGGCGCCCCGGGAGGCGAAGACTGCCGCGGCGCCGGGGTAGGTGGGATCCTCCAGCACCGCCCAGTCTTTCGGCGAGAGCAGCGCCTTTGCGGCTATATCGATTCCCTGCTGCGCTCCCGAGATGATCTGCAGATGTTCAGCTGATGCAGCAATGCCGTAGGAGTCAGCAAGCAGAGTGCAGACGGTCTCCCGCAGAGGATAATATCCGCTGCTTTCATCATATCCCAGGGCCTCAGCTCCGTCCCGGTCGAGGACTTCGTTCAGCGCCTTCCTGAAATGACTGACAGGAAAGAGGTCTGAACTGGGCGTGGCCGTTGCCAGGTTAATCGCCTCGGCGGGGATATCGATTTCCGTGCCGTGAATCAGCTGAATTTCATCATCCCGGAAGAGCTCATCGCTGTTGAAGTGGGATCGGTCAAAGTCTGCATCCTTCCTGCCGGCGGCAAACACCCCGCTTCCCCGGGTTTTTATTACCAGCTGCTTGTGAGCCAGCAGATCATAGGCTTTCACTACGGTAACTGAGTTCACCTGAAGAACGGCGGCAAGTCTGCGGATTGCCGGAAGTTTTTCCCCGGGAGCAATGGTCCCGGAGACAAGCAGGTCTTCATAGTATTCAGCAATCTGCTGGTATCGGGGGCTGATGTCGGTAAATTGTATCGGTACAATATCTAATGATTCCATATATCACTCCAATTGTATTGACAAAGAAACAAATTGTTTTATTATGGACGTACAGTATACCAATGCTAGCATACTGTATCGATACAATCAATACACATGGAGGAATACATGAAGGAAGCCCGTCAGAATCTCTTGAATGCACTCATCGGCGGAGTGATTATGGATGTTACCAATGCAGATCAGGCAAAGACAGCCGAGGATGCCGGAGCATCGGCGGTTATGGCCCTTGAGCGGGTGCCCTCGGACATCAGAAAGGCCGGGGGAGTGGCCAGGATGTCTGACCCGCAGATGATCCGGGAAATCTGCAGCGCCGTCTCGATTCCTGTGATGGCAAAGGTGAGAATCGGCCATACGGCGGAGGCGCTTATGCTGCAGGAGCTTGGCATCGACATGATTGACGAGAGCGAAGTGCTTACTCCTGCGGATGAAAAATGCCACATTTGGAAGCGGGAATTTACCTCCCCCTTCGTCTGCGGTGCCGCTGATCTGGGGGAAGCTCTCCGAAGAATCGATGAGGGAGCGGCCATGATCAGGACAAAGGGACAGGCAGGCACCGGAAATGTAGCAGAGGCGGTTCGCCATCAGCGGATGATGCAGGATGCCCTCCGCAGTATCCATGGGGGTGCCCCTGAGCGGCTGGCGTCAATTGCCAAGGAGCTGCAGGCACCCTATGATCTGCTGAGCAACGCAGCTGAAACAGGAGCACTCCCGGTTCCCAACTTTGCGGCAGGAGGGATTGCAACCCCCGCTGATGCTGTGCTGATGATGCGTCTGGGCAGTGACGGCGTCTTTGTCGGGTCTGGAATCTTCACTTCCCGTGAGCCGGTGAAGCGCGCCCGGGCCATTGTTGAGGCGGTGAAGCACTGGAGGGATGTCGGAGTACTTCTCCGGGTGTCAGAAGGACTCGGTGAGGCGATGACCGGAATTGTGCAGGAAGGACCGTCCGGAGATCAGCAGGGAGAGAGAAGCCTATTCCACTGCATTCCCATCATATGATATAGTGGCGGCATGAATGCACAGGATCGTACAGCTGAAATCCTGCAGCGTATTGCCGATGCGGCGGTGCAGTGCGGCAGGTCCCCTGACGCCGTTGCGGTGATGGCGGTGACAAAGACGAGAACTCCCGAAGCTATCAGGGAAGTAACCGATGCGGGAATCCGGCTGATCGGAGAGAACCGGGTGCAGGAACTGGCGGCGAAGGCTCCTGATATCGATTCCGGGGTAACCGTGCACATGATCGGACCGCTGCAGTCCAACAAGGTGAAGACAGCAGTGAATCACTGCAGCTGCATCCAGTCGGTGGATCGGGAGAAAATCCTGCAGGCGATTGACCGGTGGGCCGGTGCAGCCGGGAAGGTCATGGAGGTGATGATTGAGGTGAACACCTCCGGGGAATCGGCGAAACATGGGGTGCAGACAAGTGATGCACTGTACCGGCTTACAGATCTGGCCTGTGAGCTTCCCCAGGTCGAGTTTACGGGACTCATGACCATCGGACCGCTGACGGAGGATGAGCAGGCGGTGCGCAGGGCCTTTGCCCGGCTCTATGAGCTTCGGGTGGAGCTGAGCCGACGGTATCCGGATCTGCCGATGCTGCTTTCCATGGGCATGAGCCAGGATTTTGAGCTGGCTGTCCGGGAAGGCAGCGATATGCTGCGCATCGGCGGAGCCTTCTTTTCATGAGGGAGGGATGATGAAACGATGCATGCTGCTGATCTGCATGGTCCTGATTGTCTCGTTTCCCCTTCCGGGGAATACCCAAGACTATGAACCCTATGATCCGATGGAGTTTCCTGCATGGGCCAGGAACCTGAGGAGAGGAGAAATCCTGTTCTTCGGATCCCTGCCGATTACCTTTGCCGTGACGGGGCTGCTCATGCCCGAACGCCGGGTGAGCGAACCGGTGCGGATCACCGCTGCACTGTCCCTCTCTGCCGGCATCGCCCTGGCAGACTACATCATCGGGAGACTCCAGGATGAATGAGCTTACCCTTGAACTGACGGTGCCTGCAGAGTGCGCAGGCCAGCGGATTGACCAGTTTGTCTGCGGTCATGCGGAAGGGCTGACGAGAAATCAGCTTGCCCGGCGCAGTGCACGGTTTTTTATCAATTCCCGGGAGGTGAAGGCCTCCAGAAAGGTGCAGCCGGCCCAGCAGATAACCGTGATGCTGGAGGAGCTGCCTCAGCAGGACCTCGCTCCGGAACATATTCCCCTTGATATCCGCTATGAGGACGAATCCGTGCTGGTGATCAGCAAAGAGCCCGGAGTGGTGGTGCATCCCGGTGCGGGGAACGAGCATGGTACGGTGATCCACGGGGTGCTGCATCACTGCCGGGAGATGGCCGGATCCTTTCCTGCTGACGCTCAGCGCCCCGGAATTGTCCACCGCCTTGACAAGGACACCTCGGGAATTATGATCATCGCCAAGGATCCCCGGACCCATGAAATGCTTGCCCGGCAGTTCTCCCGAAGGCGGGTGCACAAGACCTATATTGCGGTAGTCAGGGGCATGCCCCCCTATGCGTCAGGAAGCATTGAAACCCATATTGTCAGAGACCGGGTGCACCGGAAGCGCTTCATTCCCGCTGCTCCCGGGAAGGGGCGCTCTGCAAGGACGGATTACCGGGTGCTGAAAACCTATCGGGGATACACTCTGGTGCAGCTGCATCCGGTCACCGGCCGGACCCATCAGCTTCGGGTGCATATGAAGCATATCGGCTGTCCGATTGCCGGAGACAGCATCTACGGCAGTAGTGAGGAATCCGGCATGACCCCGGGGCTGCTGCTGCATGCGTTTTCTCTTCAGCTGAAGCTTCCCGAAGGAGAGCGCAGAACATTCCGCGCCCCCCTGCCCGAGCGGTTTAGCAAGTTTCTTACTGCGGTTCGTGATGCTGCATCGCAAGCAGCAGATCGGGATTGAAGAACTTTTCAGCCTTGAGGGTGCTCGGGGGACCGTGGCCTGGGAATATCAGGCAGTTTTCATCAAGACCTATGAGCTTCTCCAGAATTGAGCGCATCAGCAGAGAACGGGAAAGCACCGAGGTGGTCGGCCCGATTCTTCCGCAGAACAGCGCATCGCCGGTGAACAGGCAGCTGCCGATCCGGTAGACCAGTGAGTCTGTTGAGTGTCCGGGGACCTGGAGTGCGGTGATCTCCAGATTCCCGAGGGTGAAGTGCTCCCCGTCGGCAACGGAATGAACGGATACATCCGTGACGGACATGTTGTTCGCATACACCTCGGCGTCATAGATTTTCCGGATGGTGCGGATTCCGTCGGTATGGGCCGCATGTCTGTGGGTGAGCAGGATATATTTTATGTAGTAGCCGTTCTCTTCAACCATATTGAGCAGCTCAATATCCATGATCCCGGGATCGACGAGCACCGCGTCCCCGCCGTTCTCCCCGCCGATGAGATAGCTGTTGGAAAACCCGACTACTGAATAGTGGAAAAATATCTTCATAGGTGTGCAGTTACTCCCTGGTAAAGATCGCTTCTTCGTAATTGGAATATTTGAAGCTGACGTCCTTGCGCTCGCTGCTGTGGAAATCAACTTTTTTCAAATTGCAGTCCCGAAATGAGACCGATTCGAGGTAGGAATGGGTGAAAATTGAGAAATAGAGGTCCGAATCGTTAAAACTGGCCGTACGGATCGACGCTCCGAGGAAATTGGTATGCAGCATGTCCGAACCTTCAAAGGTGCATCCGGTCAGCTCGCTTCCGGCAAATACTGCGTATCGGCTGTTCAGCTCCCCGAAGCTGCAGTTGATGAATTTGGAAAAATCGAAAAAACTGAGATGGATTGATGCTTCGGAAAAGGTGCAGTCGATGAATATATTCCGGGCCAGATTGCAGGATATAATCCTGCTTCCGGAAAAGTCCCTTCCTCTGATTTCCGTATTGGTAAGGGTGAGCGAATGCACTGATAAATCGGAGGTAATCCGATCCAGGATGTCAGAGGCAATCGCTTCAGGAGTCTGAGCATGGACCAGGCAGTACTGGGAGCCGGTGACCGCAAGATTGGTGCACCCTGTGGCGGAGCAGGGGGTAAATGAAAACATAGCTTAAGGTATCAGAATTGATGATGTTGTCAATACCGATAATACACGGTACAGTAGTTCCGTGAAAAGGAGCAGTCCAGGGTGAATCAGGAAGGAACGGTTTTGTGGGGAATCAACAATATCTATCAGGTTGAGGGAGATGACGCGTCCCTTCGGCAGTGCAGGATCAAAGGCAAGATCCTGAAGGATGTGGAGGAGGATCAGAGCCCGATTACTCCCGCCGACCGGGTGGTCTTTGATCCCCGGGGGGAGCTGATCATCGCCCGGCTGCCGCGGACTAACAGCTTCAGACGCTACCATCTCAAGCGCCGCACCAACCAGACGGTTTTTGCCAATGTTGATCAGGTGCTGTGCATCGTGTCGGCGGGAGAGCCTCCGCTGAAGCCCGGATTCATCGACCGGGTAATTCTGTGCGCAGGGGATATCCCGGTGGTCATTGTCTGCAATAAAACCGACCTTCCCGGTTCAGATGAGGCGCTCGAACAGCTGAAGCTCTATGAGGCTCTGGGCTTTCCTGTAACCGGGGTATCGGTCTTCAGCAGAAACGGACTGGATGGACTGAAGGAGATGATCACCGGTAAGCGCTCAGCCTGCTTCGGCCAGTCGGGAGTCGGGAAGTCAACGATCATCAACGAGCTGATACCCGAGGCGAACCAGCGTACCGGGGAGGTGTCGAGAAGATACAGCAAGGGACGGCATACCACCACCTGCAGCGCCCTGTTCAGAAGCGGTGACGTCTCCTTTGAGCTGCTTGATACCCCGGGGGTTCGGGAGGTGGAAATTCCCGATCTCATCCCCCATGAAATTTCCCGGTATTATCCCGAAATGGCGCAGTTCGACGGTCACTGCCGGTTTTCCCCGTGTCTGCATCTGCATGAACCGGACTGTGCGGTGAAATCAGCCCTCAGTCGGGGAGCGATAGATTTCAGCCGGTATGAACGCTACCGGACGATTACTGCACACCAGATGGAGCGGAGTGAGAGACGATGAAGGCCAGCAGTGAATCATTGGAGTTTCATGTTGTCAGGAAGGAGCTTTCCGCCTATGCCCTTTCAGCAGAGGGAGCGGCTGCCGTCTATGAGGAGGGACCGTTCACTCACCGGGAGGACCTTGAGCGGGAGCTGTTAGTCACCTCCCGGTGCGCCAACCTGCTGGCGGTGCAGGAGCCGTCGGGAACATCCGGATTTCCCGATATCGGGGATTCGATGAAGCAGCTGGAGAAGTCCGGTTCAGTGCTGGAGTCACAGCAGCTTGCCGATATCGGAAGGTATCTCAGATCTGCCTACGCCCTTGCGGTATGGATCAGTGAGGCCCCTCAGGGATTCGCCCATCCGATGCCGGAGTCGGACTGCGAACTGCCGGCTGCAGTGCCTTCCCTCGCTCAGGAGATTTTGAAGCATTTCGACTCATCGGGGAATATCCGGGAGGATCATCCGAGACTGCTTCCCCTGTACCGGGTGCTTGATCAGTGCCGGAGGGAACGCGGTGAAGTCGCTTCCCGGCTGCTGAAATCCAGCGGAGATATCTGGCAGGAGCTTTCTCCCACCATCAGGGAGGGACGGGTGGTGCTTCCCCTGAAAAGCGTTCATAAAACAAAGGTACCCGGACTGGTCCACGGGATGTCTGCTACGGGAAACACCCTCTTCGTAGAGCCCCAGAAGCTGGCTGACAGCAATAACCAGGTGGTGATCCAGGAGCAGAAAATCCAGGCGGAATATCTCCAGATCCTCAAGGATGTGACCTCCCTCGTCCGCAGTCACGCTCCGGTCATTGAGCAGACCAGGCTGGCGGTGCGCCGATGGGACTTCCTTTATGCCAAGGCGCGCTTTGCCCTGATTCATCGATGTGAAGCTCCCGAGATAACATCGCGCCGGGTGTACCTCCAGGAGGCCCGCCACCCCCTGCTCGGAGCAGAGGCGGTTCCGATCACCATGGAAATCCCCGAGGACAAGCTTGCCGTCATCATGACCGGGCCCAATGCGGGAGGGAAAACCGTTTCGGTGAAGACCCTCGGCCTCCTGGCTCTGATGACCGCCCACGGGATGCTGATACCGGCCGGATCGCCCAGCAGGATTCCGCTGTTCAGCTCAATCGAAGCAGATATCGGGGATGATCAGTCCATTGCTGAATCCCTGTCGACCTTCTCCGGCCACATGAAGAAGATCTCCCGGATCCTTGAACAGATAGACAGCCGGTCCCTGGTGATATTCGATGAGCTGGCCTCAGGCACGGACACCCATGAGGGGGCGGCCCTGGCAAAGAGCATTGTCGAACACTGTCTGGAGGCAGGCTGTCTCACCCTGGTGACCAGCCATCATATGTCCCTCAAGCAGTTCGGCTACACCGACAGCCGGGTGCTCAATGCGGCAATGGAGTTCGATGATCAGAAAAAAGTTCCCACCTACCGGATTCTCATCGGTTCCCCGGGGAACAGCTACGCGATTGAGACCGCCGAGCGTATGGGCCTTCCCCCAAAAATTATTGATTCTGCCCGGGAATACCTGCAGGAGTCAAGCGACCGGACCTCCTCCATGATCCGGCGGCTTGAGGAACAGGAGCTTGAGCTGTATCAGCAGCAGCAGAAGCTTGAGGCCTCCCGAAGTGAGCTCACTGAACAGCAGCGCAGTCAGGATCTGCGGGCGCTGCAGCTGCGGCAGCAGGAGGTGGCGCTTCGGCAGAAGGATGCTTCCTTCATCAAGTCCTTCATTGACTCCTCCCGCAGGGAACTGGAGAATCTGGTGAGATCCCTTCGGGAGGGGGAGCTGACCCGGGAGAAACTCAGGCAGGTAAAGGATTTTCAGCGGGAGCTGGAAGAGAAGGAGCAGTCCTTTTCAGAACATCTCCGGCAGGAGGAGCAGAAGCTTTCTTCCGGCCGGGGCTATCAGTTTGCCTCAGGCATGCAGGTGTATGCCGGGAAGACGAAGCGGGAGGGAAGGATCCTGAGGAAGAGCAGAAAACCGGGCTGCTGGCTGGTGGAAATGGGAAATCTCAGAATGGATATCAGCGAAAATGATCTCATCCCTATTGAACAACCGAAAAAACCCCGCTATGATGCCTCAAACGGACGGGTTGAAGTTTCCTACGAGAAACTCGGCGGAAGACCACGGTTTGAGCTGGATGTCCGGGGCAAGGTGCTTGAGGCGGCTCTTGGAGAGCTGGAGCAGCAGATTGACCGGGCATTGGTGCACGGGGTAGGCCGGTTCAGTATTATCCACGGCAAAGGGGAGGGCATCCTGCAGCGCGGCATTCAGGATTATCTCTCAAAACATCCGTCTGTTGCAGTGTTTTCCTTCGCCTCCCCGGAAGAGGGAGGGTACGGCAAAACGATCGTGGAATTACAATCGTAAATAACTTGATTGAAGCGAGGCAGCCATGGAAGTGCATGTGCAGGAACTGATCGAATCTATTAAGAAAGACGGTGTAGGCGCGGCGGAAGCCGAGGCTAAGCAGATCATCGAAACAAGCGAAGCAGAGGCTTCACGCATCGTAAAAGCCGCTGAGCAGAAGGCTGAAAAGCTGGTGACCGACGGCGAGGCGGAAGTAGATAAACGGAAAAAGAGCGCGGAAGCTGCCCTTGAACAGTCAGGCCGGGATCTGCTGCTGGCAGTAGAACAGCGGCTTACTGCGATGATCGAGGTGATTCTTGCCGAAAAGATCACCGAGACCATGAAAGGAAAGACCCTGGAGAAGATGCTTCTGGAAATCGCCAAGTCCGATGTTTCTTTGTCAGATTCAGATATAGAAATATCTAAATCACTCTACGAATCCCTGACGAAGGAACTGACCGGAGAGCTGAAGAAACAGCTTCCGAAGGGAACGGAAATTCGGCCGGTTGAACATATCGATGCCGGGTTCAGGATTACCGAGAAGAAAGGTTCCGGATATATAAGCTACACCCCGGAAGATCTGGCTGCCATGCTTTCGGCATATGTCACGCCGGAGCTGCAGGAACTGCTGAGAAAGGCTGCGAAAAGCTGAAGGAGTTTCCCTTGGCTGCATACTATTTTACCGTATCATCGCTGCCGGAGCTGCAGCTCTTTGCCCCTCCTCCGATCACCATGGAGGAGTTCTTCTCCCGCTGCTCCATGGAGGTGAGAGAGAAGGACCTGAAACTGCTCACGGGGATTCTTGAGGGCGAGACGGACCCCGGCAGCGAGGTGCTGGCTCGGTGGAGCAGCTGCATGAAGGACCTTGATCATGAGCTGGCCTATCTCCGTTCCGAGAAGCTGAACCGGCCCCATGAACGGGTCCGCCATGCCGGAAGAGATATCCGGGAGGCTGCCCGTCATCTGGTGAACCTCTCCTCGCCCCTGGAGGCGGAGAAGGAGTACCTGAAGTTTGAATGGGACCTTGCCGAAGAGCTGGAGAGCGGACATCTGTTCGACCGCTCAAAACTTATCTTGTATGTAATTAAACTCAGAATATTACTGCGATACGCCCTGTTTGAACAGCAGGAAGGGAAAGACCAGTTTCAGGAAGTCTTTACCCATGTCCGGTCCCGCATAGAAGAACTGTGACCTGGCAATACACATCTGGAGAGTAGGAGCATATGGATAAATCAACGGGAAAAGTAATCGGAATCACCGGCAATATGGTGACCGTCGAGATTGACGGCAATATTGCCATGAATGAAGTAGGATTTATCAT
>PWKH01000180.1 GCA_003559765.1 Spirochaetaceae bacterium | reverse complement strand
TCAATCTGGGATGCTCCATTGCCGCGGTGCAGTTCTGCCCGCCGGGCGTCTGGATCTGCATGAACGGACGGCTGTATCCCCATGACGGGGTCCGCAAGAACCTGGAGCTGGGAGTGTTTGAACTTACCGGAGCGGAGTCATGAACCTGATGCCTGCAGTTATAGCCGATGATCTCACCGGGGCTGCCGATGCGGGCCTGCAGTTCTTCGCTGCAGGACTGCGCACCAGGGTGTGCATCCAGGCTGACGCAGAGGACACCCGGGATGCAGACATCATAGTGGTAAACACCTGCTCCCGGAATATGCAGCCGGGAGAGGCAGCTGAGTCAGCCGCCCGGGCGGCTGACTCTGTGAAGAAAGGCGGTGCTTATCCCTTCTTTAAGAAGGTGGACTCAACCCTTCGGGGACACATCGGAGCAGAGCTTGATGCCGTGATGGACGCAGCAGGGCTTTCCTGGGCGCTCCTGGCTCCCGCCTTTCCCGAGGCCTCCAGAAGCGTAGTCGGAGGGTATGTACTGGCAGACGGGATACCCGCAGCCGATGCTGCTGCGGGAAGCGACCCGGTATCTCCGCTTGCAGACAGCTATATCCCCTCCTTGGTGAGAGCCGGAAGCAGACGGCCGGTGCTGTGCTGCAGCCTGGATGATATCGCCTCCGGCCTGCTGCCCCGGCGGGTTGATGCGGTACGGAAGGCGGCTGGAATCCTGGTATGCGACGGGGTATCCCGGAGCGATCTCGCTGCCGCAGCCGGGGAGGTGATGCGGTACGGCGGTGAGGGCCTGCTTGCCGGTTCCGCCGGGCTGGCCCGAGAAGCGGCGCGGCTGCTTGTCCCGGGAAGGAATCAAACGGCGGCGCTCCCGCCTCCGGCGGCAGCTGATGCGGTCATAGCAGTGGTGGGTTCACTGAACCCGGTGTCCCGTCGTCAGGCGGAACTGCTTATCCGGTCGGGGGGCGTCCCGGCGGAAGTAACTCCTCCCATGGTGTTTGCAGCAGATGACCGTGCCCTGAAGCACCTGGCAAAGCGCTGCAGCGAAGCGGCGGCATCGGGAATGATTCCCGTAGTGCTCAGTCGTGAGCCGGAGGGAGCGTGCTTTGACCTGGAAGGGCGGCGTTTCGGGTATGACCGAAGAGAGACTGCCGCAGCAGTCAGCCGGACGCTGGCTAAGATAACCGCATTGAGCTGCGCCTCTTTCCATACTCCCGCAGTCATTGCCGCAGGCGGAGATACCGCCCAGGCAGTGCTGGAGGAATTCGGATGCTTCTCCTTCGATATCATCGGCGAGGCCGCACCGGGGATTCCCCTGAGCGTGACCCGGGGAGGGAAATTCCCGGGTGGTATGATCATAACCAAGGCCGGAGGATTCGGAGCGCCCGATGCATACATCCGGGCAGCGGATCTGCTTCGGTCGTTCAGCTCAAAGAGCTGAGAACATTATCAGGAGCATGAGCTATGAAGAGGAGACCAGTAGTAGGAGTTACCATGGGAGATGCCGCAGGCATCGGCCCTGAAGTCATCATCAAAGCCCTCAGCAGGCGGGAGGTACGGGATGCAGCCGCCTGTGCGGTCTACGGTTCGCCGGAAGTTATGGTCCGTGCCGCAGAAAAATTCGGCTTCAGCGGGAGCATCCGAAGTGTTGATGACATCAGAGACTGCAGCTTTCCGGAGCATGACATCGAGGTCATCCGGTGCGCTGAAGCGGATGCCGTCTTGTGTCCGGTGGGGAAAGTTTCTGCAGTATGCGGTGATCTTGCTTTCAGGTCCGTGGTGCGGGCAGTCACCGATGCCCAGGCAGGATTGATAGATGCGGCAGCCACCGGTCCCATCAACAAGGAGTCCCTCCAGGCGGCGGGGCACCAGTTTGCCGGCCATACCGAAATATTTGCTCATTATACCGGTACGAAGGACTACACTATGATGCTCATAGAGGGGAATCTGCGGGTGGTCCATGTTTCCACCCATGTCTCCCTTCGGGAGGCGCTTGATCTGGTGAAAACCGAGCGCATTATCACGGTCATATCCCTGGCGCACCAGGCCCTCCGGGACATGGGAATAACTGATCCCCGGATAGCCGTGGCCGGACTCAACCCCCATGCAGGGGAGGGGGGGCTCTTCGGGAGAGAGGAGATTGAGGAGATCATTCCTGCGGTGGAAGCATCCCGGGACCAGGGAGCAGTCGGGCCGATTCCTGCTGATACGGTGTTCTCCCGGGCGGCAGGAGGAGAATTCGATGCGGTGGCGGCGATGTACCATGATCAGGGGCATATTCCTCTGAAAATGGCGGGATTCCGCTACGGAGGAGCGCAGGGACCGGACATATCGGGGGTGAATGTTACCCTCGGGACTCCGGTGATCCGCTGTTCGGTGGACCACGGCACTGCCTTTGACTTGGCGGAGCAGGGAGGAGCCCATGAGGGAAGCATGGTCTCGGCAGTTATGACAGCGGCAGCCATGGCTGTCCGCAGAGCGAAAAGGGTATAAGGAGAAGAAGACAGTGAAAGCATGCAAGTATTTCGGGAATCATGACGTGCGGCTTGTCGATACGGAGGTGCCCCGGCCTGAATCAGGGGAGCTGCTGGTGAAGGTGCTTGCCACGGGCATCTGCGGCACCGATCTGCATATCTCCACCCACGGCGACTGGATCGGGAAACCTGCCCGGCCCGGAGTGACCATGGGACATGAGTTTGTCGGCGATGTGGTGGAAATTGGTCCGGATGTACAGTTTCTGCAGAAGTATCCCCAGGTAAGCTCCGAGATTTCAGTCGGAAGCAGGATCTGCGCAGAACCTCATCTGCCCTGCGGAAGCTGCTGGTGGTGTATCCGGGGGCAGGGAAATATCTGCAGCGGCATCGGCCATCTGGGGGTAACCCGGGACGGCTCATTCGCTGAATACATCACCGTGTCTGCAGACCGCTGCTCCCTGGTGCCTGAAGAAATCACCAACCATGAAGCAGCCGGCATTGAACCCCTGGCCTGCGCAGTCAGGGCGGTGCACCGCTCCCGCATGGAAATCGGGGATACCGTGCTGGTAATCGGAGCCGGCCCCATGGGCCAGGATGTGGCCAAGGTTGCCGCCCTTTCCGGCGCTTCCCTGGTGATTATCAGCGAACCCCACCCCTACCGGAGAAAACTTGCGGCTGACTACGGCTTTTCCCATGTGCTTGATCCGCAGGAAACAGATGTGGTCGGTCAGGTAATGGAGCTGACCCGCGGCATCGGTGCCGATGTCGCCTTTGAGGTCGCCGGGCTCAGTGAGACGGTGAACCAGGCGATTTCTGCAGTCCGGCAGGGGGGCAGACTGGTGCAGGTGGGGGTGCCCACCGGAGCTGTTACTGTTGACCTGAGAAGGCTGGTTATCGGGGAAATTGAACTGATCGGCGAGCATGCCACTCACTGGGACTTCGGCACTGCGATTGACCTGATCCGCACCGGGCGGGTGGACGTCACCTCCGTGATAACCCATACCCTGCCGCTGGAGCAGGTGCTGGAGGGCATGGAACTGGCGAAAAGCAGCATGGAGGCGGTAAAGGTAGTTCTGGAAGCCTGACGGCACAGCACAGATTGTCTCTGACGGGCATGATCCGGCAGTTCTCAGGGAATGCGGTGTTCTTCTGATTCCTCCCGGGAAAGAAAGGGGAACGGGGTGATCTTTTTGAATCATGCATGAATAGAAAAACAAAGCTGCTGATGTGCCGTTGCCCGGTCAGCATCAGTATGGTACGTTCACAAGTATAGAATCTTACGGAAACAGGATCAGGCCATGATGAAGCCGGTTGTTCCCCATGTCGACTGGGTCGGAAAGGTCGACTGGGAGCTGAGAAGATTTCACGGGGATGAATATTCCACCCATCGGGGAACGTCATATAACTCGTATCTGGTGCGGGATGAGAAGACCGTGCTTATTGATACGGTATGGGAGCCCTATGCAGATGAATTTATTGCTGACTTGGAGCGGGAGATTGATTTGGCATCGATTGATTATCTGATTGTCAATCATGCCGAGGTGGATCACAGCGGTTCTCTGCCGAAGCTGATGGAACGGATCCCTGATACCCCGATCTACTGTACGGAAAACGGAATTAAATCCCTGAAAGGACATTACCACCAGAACTGGAATTATCATACCGTATCCACTGGGGATAGACTGAACATCGGCGAACGTGATCTCGTTTTTATTGAGGCTCCGATGCTGCACTGGCCTGACACCATGTTCACCTACATGACTGAGGATCATGTCCTGTTCAGCAGCGATGCCTTCGGCCAGCATTACGCAGCGGAACTGCTGTTCAATGACCAGGCGGATCAGGCTGAACTGTATGAGGAGGCGGTAAAATACTATGCAAATATTCTTACGCCCT
>PWKH01000124.1 GCA_003559765.1 Spirochaetaceae bacterium | reverse complement strand
GATGCACCGGCACCTCCTTGTGTTCCTCCTCCACTGCCTGAAGAGCGTCAAAGAACCCCAGGGTGCTGTTGGACTTTTCGCAGGTGGCAAGGTAGAGAGCCGCCTGGGTGAGGTGGAACCGTCCTTCGGGCATGCCCACCCGGTCGAAGGACGCAGCGGCGGACTCCACCACACCCAGGGCATGGGGGTCGGCCAGACCGATGTCTTCGGAAGCAGAAATCAGCATTCTCCGGAAAATGAATCGGGGATCCTCTCCCGCCTTCACCATTCTGGCAAGCCAGTACAGCGCCGCATCCGGATCAGATCCCCGGATCGACTTGATGAACGCGCTGATAATATCAAAATGATAATCCCCCTCTTTGTCGTAGAGAACCACCTTCTTCTGGATGCTCTCCTCAGCCGCCTCCAGGGAGATATAGATTGAGCTTCCCGGAGGCGGCGGAAAGGAGTCCCCGGTGGTCTCCACCGCCAGTTCAAGGGCGTTCAGGAGGCTTCGGGCATCGCCGTTAGCAATGTCGATAAGATGCTCCAGCGCTCCGGATTCAAATTCCACCGTATATTTCCCGTAGCCCCGCTCGAAATCTCCCAGGGTCATTTCGGCAATCCGCTGGAGATCCTCCCGCTGCAGCGGAACCATCTGGAAGATCCTGCTCCGGCTGACCAGCGCCCGGTTTACCTCAAAGAAGGGGTTCTCCGTGGTCGCACCGATAAGAATGACCGTGCCGTTCTCAACCCAGGGCAGCAGGGCATCCTGCTGGGACTTGTTCCACCGGTGCACCTCATCGACGAAGAGGATGGTGCGCTTCCCGTAGAGGGAGAGCCGCTCCCTGGCCAGGTCGATCTCCTCTCTCAGCTGCTTCACCCCCGAGAGCACCGCGTTCATGGTGGTGAAATGGCTTTTCGTGGTATGGGCAATCACCCAGGCGAGGGTGGTTTTGCCGGTCCCCGGAGGGCCGTAGAAGATCACCGAGGAGAGCTGATCCGCCTGAATAGAGCGGCGAAGCAGCCGTCCGGGACCGACGATATGCTGCTGCCCGGCAAATTCATCCAGGGTGCGCGGACGCATCCGATAGGCCAGGGGCTGGTGTTCGTTCTGCTGTGCTGATGAAAACAAATCCATGAAGCCAGTATAGCGGAAAAACGGCGGAAGCAAAACAGGAAAGATCAGCCTTGACAGAACTGGAAGGTTCTTCCACTATGCGGTATGAAAACCAGCGTAACCCTGCGGGACGGCAGAACGGTGGAGGTGCGCCGCCGCCTGCTTCCCGGGGATGCAGGCAGGATTATCCAGTTCCACGGTGATGTGTATGACCGGGAGTGCGGTTTCGGCACCCGGTTTGAAGGATATGTCGCCGTTACCGTCGGCGAGTTTGCCGTCCGGCATACCCCCGATGCACCCGGTGAAAGAATCTGGATCGCCTCTCCCCCCGGCACCCTGGATCCGGTGGGCTGCTGCGCCCTTCTGGATGCAGGGGAAGGGCAGGCCCAGTTCCGCTGGTTTCTGATCCGCCCTGACTACCGGGGGACCGGTCTCGGACGGTTGCTGCTGGAGGATTCCATCGCTTTTGCCCGTCAGTCCGGGTATCGCCGGATCTTTTTATATACCAGCGACTTTCTCCTTCCAGCGGCGGCGCTCTACCAGTCCTGCGGGTTTGTTCTGGCAGACCGGCAGCGTGCCGAGGGATGGGAGGTTCCCTTTACCGAGCATAAATACGTGCTTGACCTAACCAGCTGAAGCTGTGCATATTACTATCAGAAATACCGAAAAGGAGCAGACATCCATGACAGCGAAAGAACAAGTACTGCGCATGACCAAAGTGCGGGAGCGAAGCATTATGCGAAACGTGTACCTCTGGATGACCGGAGGACTCACCCTGACCGCCTTAGTTTCCATGACCATGGTCTCCTCTCCGGGACTCATGCAGACCCTGGTGGGCTCGCCGGGGATGTTTATGGTGCTCATCTTCGCCCAGCTCGGGCTGGTGTTCTTCATTTCATCCCGGCTGGATAAGATGCAGGCATCTTCAGCGGTGCTCTCATTTCTCATCTATGCGGTTCTCAACGGAATGACCCTCTCGGTGATCTTTCTCGCCTATACCGGGGTGACCATCTCGACGGCCTTTTTCACCACCGCAGGAGCCTTCGCCGGCATGAGCATCTACGGTATGACCACGAAACGGGATCTCAGCTCCATCGGCTCCTTCCTGATGATGGGGCTCATCGGAATCATCATCGCCACGGTGGTGAATATGTTCATCGGCAGCGAGACGATCTACTATCTCATCTCCTATATCGGCCTGTTCATCTTCCTGGGCCTGACCGCCTGGGATACCCAGGTCATCAAGCGGTGGAACCAGTCCTACGGATCATCCATGGACGAGGATACCTATGTGAAGCTCTCAATCATGGGAGCCTTGAAACTCTACCTCGATTTCATTAACATGTTCCTGTTTATGTTACGGATAGTCGGCAGCAGGAACTGAGACGTTTCGGTATCCTGTCAGCCTGATTCCCTCTATACCGGGCATGCCGTCCAGCAGATTCCGCTTTGACGGCATGCTTTTTTATCGGAGCACTGCTATGGATCAGTCACTGTCGCTGCCCGGAAAAATATGGATCCTGTTTTCCACCTTTTTCCGAATCGGCACATTCACCATCGGAGGGGGCTATGCCATGCTCCCGCTGATCGAACGGGAGTTCGTCACCAACCGGAAATGGGTAACCCAGGAAGAAATGATCGACATTCTGGCGATCGTCCAGTCCCTGCCGGGGATTATCGCGGTAAATGCATCCATCTTTATCGGCTACGAAGTTGGAGGGATCCTCGGGGCGGTCATTGCGACCATCGGACTGCTGATCTCGCCGATTTTTATTATCACGGGCTTCGCCTATCTGTATATCAACGTGCAGGACATGGAAGTGCTCCAGGGGCTGTTTGTCGGAGTGCGCTCCGGAGTAACTGCTTTGATCCTCCTTGCGGGGATCAGACTGGGAAAGAAGGTCCTCAAAGGGGGCTTCGCCTGGGCGGTAGCTGCAGCATCCCTCATTGCCGTTGCGGTATTTGACGTCCATGCAGGACTGATGATCCTCTCTGCCGCAGTTCTGGGCTTTGTCATCTACGGACTGATCCTCAGGGGGCGCATGTCATGATTTTCCTGCAGCTGATCTGGACCTTTTTCCGCATCGGGATCCTGGGATTCGGCGGCGGGTATGTCATCATCCCGCTGTTAAGCTCCGAGATCGCCCGCAACCAGTGGCTGACGTCCCAGGAGTTCGCCGACATTGTTGCAGTCTCCCAGATGACCCCCGGGCCCATCGGGGTGAATGCAGCCACCTTCATCGGCATCAGGACCGCAGGCTTCCTCGGAGGCCTCACTGCAACCGTCGGCATGATTCTGCCCTCACTGATCCTGGTGGTCATTACCGCCCACATGATGCAGAAATTCAAGGAGAGCATCGTCGTGCAGTCGATCCTCAAGGGGATCAGACCTGCGGTGATCGGACTGATCGCCTATGCGGTGCTGTTTTTCGCCTCCATGTCGGTGTTTTCCGGCAGCCTGGCCGACGGCAGCTTCTCCGTCGAAATCCGGGGGGCGGTAATCTTTACCGCAGTGCTGATGCTGAGTATAAAGACCAGACTCCATCCCATCGGAGCCATTGCCCTGTCCGCCGGACTGGGAATGGCCCTGTTCACGTTGTTTTAGTCCTGGAGGATCATCCTATGGACAGACCTGTCCACGGCGGAAACCTGGAAGAGCTTGCCCGCCGTTTCAATCTGGAGGCGGAAGAGATTCTGGATTTCAGCGCCAGCATCAACCCCCTCGGTCCCCCCGACTGGCTCCGCTCCCGGGTAAACCGGGTGCTGGAGGAGGTCAGCCGCTACCCCGATCCAGAATACCGCAGCCTTCGGGAGGCCCTGGCGGTCCGTTTTTCCGTGAGACCTGAGGAAATTCTTCCGGCAAACGGGTCCCAGGAGCTGCTTTTTGCGTTCTGTCACAGTGCCGCCCGCAGGGGAATCACCCGTTCGGTAATTCCGGTTCCCTCCTACGGGGACTACCTGACCGCATCCCGTCAGGCGGGGCTTGAGGCGGTGCTGCTTGCGGCGGATGAGGCTGAAGCCTTCAGCTTTGCCTCATGTCGTGATGCCCTCCGGGATGAGCTGGCAGACGCTCCTGCGGCGGTGTTCATCGGCAGGCCGAACAATCCCACGGGGCTGCTTCCGAAGCTGGAGGAGATCACGGCTCTGGCTGCTGAACGGCCCGATTCCCTGTTCTGTGTTGATGAGGCTTTTCTGGACTTCTGTCCGGATGAGGAGTCACTCATCGGATGCGGATATGCCAACATCCTGGTGCTCCGCTCCTGCACCAAGTTCTTCGCGCTTCCGGGGCTGCGGCTCGGATTCGCCTCCGGAGACGCCCGGCTGCT
>PWKH01000013.1 GCA_003559765.1 Spirochaetaceae bacterium | reverse complement strand
CCGCTCCTGACTGCTTTGACCCCGAAGACCGTGAGCACTACCACCATCACCTCCAGGAAGGTGTCCATGACCCTCGGGCCGAGATAGACCGTGGATACCATATTGCGGATCCCGTAATCCTCCGTAAGATGCCGCACGGCCTCCACCTCATCATTGAATACCGGTTCAATCGGCGGAAGCAGAAGAAATACTGCAGCAGCGGCGGAGATCAGCAGGACTGCAGTGAATACCGTAACCCCCTTGAGGTCCCGCTGCTTATTCCAGTTCACCTGCCGCTGCGGAGCTTCGCTGACAGTCCGGGGATTGAGGATGTAGAGATCCTCCTCGCTTTCCCAGAAGAGAAATCCCCGGAATATCAGGACCATGGATCCGGAGACCTCCAGAAATATGGCGCAGCTGAGCAGCCAGATCATGAAGTTGGCCAGGGGATCGCTTGTCCCCTGAAGCTGATAGAACCCGCCGAAGGGAAATCCTGAAAGGATGAAGCCGGATATGAGCAGTACCGCCAGCAGTACCACCCCGGAGAGTTCAACGCGCTCGAAGGCGCCGTCGGAGTAGAGTTTTCGCTCCAGGACCAGCTCGATGACGACCACCAGCGTCCCGATGACCACCCCGGCCTGGAAGCCTCCACCTGGGTAGACTCCGCCGAAGGAGAACAGATAGAGACTGAACATCAGGGCGAAGGGAAAGAGTTTCGTCAGCGCTGTCTGCATGATCTGGGAGTTTCTGATATTCATAGATCTTCCTGGTTTGCTCCGTTGAATATCGTGCACGGGATCGTCAGCAGGACCCCGGTATCGGGGTCGGAGAAGTCGATCCCTTCGTGCTCGAAGATGCTCAGCAGATCCCGTACTGCCTCATCGTCCGCAGCCGGGCTGACAATGGTACGGTTGTAGGAGAAATCCTCGCCGAACAGAGTTTTAAACGAGGACAGCAGGGGCGTGGCCGTTCCTGCCAGCGACTCAATATTCTCGCCGTCCAGGACGGAGGAGTCATAGAGCCCTGCCTCCAGCAGGGCTGAATTGACCTGATCGAGCAGACGCTCCTGTTTGAGTATGATGATCAGCAGCTTCATTCACTCACCCCTGCTCAAATTCACGGATTAAATCTGTAATGCGCTGCGCCGCATCTTCGTGATTTCCGGAAGCAAGGAGCTTTCCTGCGGCGGAAAAGGTCTTCTGCGCTTCCTGCTGCTGCAGCAGCCTGCCGAGCTTGGCAAGCAGGGAGAGGTACACCCGGCCCTGGCTGCTGGGAAGGATGATGCACAGCAGGCACTGGATGCGCTCTCCCTTCAGCAGCTTCTTCGGTTTCGGCAGCAGTCCCACCGCAGCGTGGATCCCTTCAACCTCGTCGATTTTTGAATGGATCAGGGCAAATCCCTTTCCCAGGTTGATGTCCTGGGGGGAGCGGCTGCGGCTTTTGCTCTGGATATCCTCCAGGGCCTTCTGCCGGACCTCCTGGGGGTAGTCCTTCAGACAGTGATACACCAGGGATTCCATCATTTTGATGTACGAGGTGTCATCCATGGAAATAATTGAATTCGGAGTAAAATAGGTAAGCAGATCAATCATGGCGGTTACCTTCCTTTTGAGAGCTCACCGAGTCTCCGGTGCGGGTTTTGCGTATTGCCGTGAGAAATACCAGGGTGGAGAGTCCGGTTCCCAGGGCTGCCTCGGTGATTGCCACGTCCGGCGCCCGGTAGAGGACGTACTGGAACGTCAGCAGCAGGCTGAAGATGCTCAGCCAGATCAGGCTGCGGATAAGATTGCGGGACCAGACCACCCCGCAGGCTGCTGCCAGCAGCAGTCCGTAGATGAACTGATTCAGCATTCGTGCTCCTCCTCGCTTTCCTGAGGCTGATGCCGGGTCCTGGAGACGGCCAGCATATGGGCTACCAGGGGAGAGGTGATGATCAGAAACAGGACGATCACCACCGTCTTCATGGTGAACTCCAGTTCTCCCGCATAGAGCATCAGTCCGATGAGCAGGGAGAACGCTCCGGATACCTCGCATTTCGTTGAGGCATGGAAGCGCTGGAACAGATCTTTGAGAATAATCATCCCCAGTGCGCCGAAGAACATGATAATCAGTCCCGTGACGATAAAAAACCAGGCAAAGAACAGATTCATCAGCGGCTCCCTTTTCTCCAGTGGTGAACCTTGACGAAGGCGGTGATCTCCCCGAAGGAGAGCAGCGCATAGATCATAGCGATATCGACATAGAAGCTCTGCTCCAGCATTACCGCAGTCACGCAGAGCATCAGCACCAGTTCCACTGAAACCATGGAGAGTCCCAGCAGCCGGTCCTGAAAGGTCGGCCCCACAATAATCCGGTAGAGCGTCATGATAAGCAGTGCTGTCAGAATGCCGAGTACCGCAGCCATACATTCCTATCCGAAGATCCGTTTCAGGATTCCTTCCATGGGTTCTTTGATCATCCGGCCGGACTCCAGACGGTGGCGGGATTTCTGATCAAACCAGTGCACATAGATATAACTTCCCTCAAGCCACAGCGAGAGGGTTCCGGGTACCAGGGATATGGAGTTTGCCAGCAGGGTCCTGCCGATAGGGGATCTGATCCTGGTTTTTATCCTGACCACCCCTGAGCGGTAGGAGCCGGTGAGCATCTGCCGGATGAGGGTGAAGCTTGCCAGATAGCTCTGGAGAATGAGAAACACCAGGTAGAGCACCAGCAGGTCCCACCGGTAGACCAGCTTCCCGTGTCCCCGTCCTGACTGATGATAGAATACATGGAAAGTGAAGGCGGCGGTAGCCAGGGAGCACACCAGTCCCAGGAGCACCGACTGGAAATGAAAGTTCATGGTGTAGACCAGCCAGACAGCCGCGAGAATCAGCCAGAGAGCTAGAAACTGTATCACCTCACGCACTTTATCCATACTTCAGCATACCTGCATCATCCTGCATTGACAACAGCAGACTGATGCCCGGCAGTGTATGCAATTTTGATGAGGTTTGCAAGGCAGCGCATTACCTCATAAAAAATCTAACCGAAATAATGGGTTTCCTCATAATCAAAATCTAACCCAAACCATTTGCTCATACTATCACTCCCGGCGCTAACGATATTACACATTGGGGGTTATTGCGTGATTCTGCTCCCTGTATAAACGGCCTTTTTAGCATAGGGAGTGGAGGTATCTATATAAATGAGCTATTATAGAAACATCATGAAGCGAATCCATCGGCAAGTCGAATAATATATAATCGATTGTCCAACCAACAACCGAACCCGGAGCAGCAGCAACAATTAGGATTTTAACCCCCATGATAAAGACTGTAAGGAGGTGCTTGATATGGCAGACAAAACCCCAAAGAAGCCGCCCAAAAAAAAGAGCCCAGTTAAGAAGGCTCCGGTAGAGAAGCCTCTAGTTGAACCCGAAAGAAGAAAGAACCCCGGCAAGAAATAAAAAGGGGATTAACCATAGCACACGCGTATGCGCTCTCTGGCGGCACTTTGAACGGCTCAAGATGTTGATGATTTCCTGTAGAAAGCGCGCTGTAGGCAAAATTCGCGCGTCTGATTGAGTTTGACGGGTATAGTTTCTGCAAGATACAGACTTGAGGATACTCTTCTCTATGTGAATCAGGGGCCATCACACCCCCTGCTCAGCACGGTAAGAACAAGTTGGTTAGCATACCGCCTGCACCGGGGTCGAGCGGTCAGTGGTTGTGCCGTCGCCCAGTTGACCGTACTCATTCATCCCCGTCGCCCACAGCGTGCCGTCGGCTTTTAGGATCATGGTGTGGTGCCAGCCCACAGAGACTGACTGAACAAGTGAATACTTTAAATTTTACCCAGGGATAATAACTCTCGTATTTTAACTGACAGATCCCTCATGGAAAACGGCTTCTGAATGAAGCTGACCCCCTCACCCAAACCATCCTGGTACGAAATGGTGTTAGCGGTATATCCTGACATAAACAGCAGCTTGATATCTGGATGCATGGTCAGCACGGTATCCGCTAAGTCCCGGCCGTTCATTTCCGGCATCACCACATCAGTCATTAATAAATCAATGGAATGATCAGATGTTTCAGCTAAGTGAATCGCCTCACTTGGGGTTTCTGATGCAATAACGGTATATCCCAGTCCCTCAAGCAGTTTTTTTGTCATAGACAGGAGTGACAGGTTGTCATCTACCAACAGGATTATTCCTGCTCCTTTCTCAACTTCTGCCTGGATAGTATCTGGAGCCTGCTGCGTTGCCTTTTCAGCATGCTTTGGCAGATAGATATTCATCGTTGTTCCCTGGCCCTGTTCGCTATACACATTGATACATCCCAGGTTCTGCTTCACTATCCCATATACTGTAGACAAACCCATACCGGTGCCTTTACCCACCTCACTCGTAGTAAAAAAGGGGTCGAATATATGAAGCAGTACCGTTTCATCTATTCCGCAGCCGTCATCACTCACCGACAGCAGTACATATTCACCTGGAATCAGGTGTTTATGCTGAGCACAGTATGATTCATCCAGCATCATGTTT
>PWKH01000073.1 GCA_003559765.1 Spirochaetaceae bacterium | reverse complement strand
TGTTTGCAACAGTATTTTTCAAACAGGGGGGATTTTTTCACACTATGCTTATAGTATTCATAGAGTTAAGGTGCTTTCATACGGTTGTCCTAGCAGTTTGGGTAACTGCTCTGCGGGCAAATACCCTTGGTACGCAGATCAGCCGCATTCACTTTTTTCTGTTCTTCCTGTATGCTGTACCTGTGTATCCACATGGAGGTGAAACCCGCCGATGAGCAGATATACCGTTACTACACCAAGCGGAACCATTGAGGGGATCCGGGACGGCGACGTCTGCAGCTGGCGGGGGATTCCCTATGCGCAGCCGCTTGCCCGCCGCCGCCGGTGGCTGCCCCCGGAACCGGTGCCGCCCTGGAAGGGGGTGCTGGAAGCCCATTCCTTCAGCGGGATATGTCCCCAGCGGAGCCTGCTTCGGCGCAATGTATCGGAGGACTGCCTGACGCTGAATATCTGGTCACCGGGTGCAGACAGGAAACGGCGGCCGGTGCTCTTTTTCATTCATGGCGGCTCCTTTTCCCACGGCTCCGGAAGCGAGCTTTTCTATCACGGCGGAGGACTTTCGCAGAACGGGGATGCAGTGGTGGTCACCTGCAACTACCGCCTCGGGGTGCTGGGTTTTCTTGATTTCTCTGTGCTGGATCAGCGGTATGGGCCGAACACCGGGGTTCAGGATGTCATCGCCGCCCTGCGGTGGGTGCAGGGCCATATTGCCTGCTTCGGCGGGGACCCGCAGCGGGTGACTGTGTTCGGACAGTCTGCAGGAGGAACAATGATCAGCGCCCTGGCAGTCATGCCGGAGGCTAACCGCCTGTTTTCCCGATGCATCATGATCAGCGGCGGCCCTACCCAGGTGCAGAGCCTGGAGGAATGCAGACGGACAACCGGGCAGTATTTGGAGTTTATGGAAATTGAAAGCCCCCGGGACTTAGCGGAGCTGTCCCTCGGTGATATTGCAAAAAGCCAGCGGGAGTTCATGGACTACTGCGGGCTGGGATCTGCTACCTACCGGGTAACCGTCGACGGAAGTCTGCTGAAGGACTTTCCAATTCCTGCGGCCGCAGAGGGGGCGGCCGGGTCCATGCCGATGCTCATAGGGACAACTAAGGAGGAAATGGGATTCATAAACATCAAGCTGCTCTCCCGTTTCCTCGACGTGGAGAAAATCATCAGTGACGGAGTTGAGCAGGAGCCAAATGATGCAAGAAGAAAAATTTCTGAAGCATATACCCAGGCATACGGTCAGCGTCACGGTATGTCCATGCTCTATACGGATCTGCTGTTCCGCATCGGCAGCGTATGGTTCGCTGAAGCTGCCAGCGGATTTTCACCGGTGTGGATGTACCGGTTTGACTATGAACCGGAGCTGCTCCGCAGCGGCAGACTCTACGCGGTCCACTCGATTGACATTCCCTTTATCTTCGGAAATTACCGCGGGGAGCTGATACAGCAGTTAGGTCCTCTTGCAAGAACGCTGGGAGAGGGAATGCAGGTAGCCCGGGAGATTCAGGCTGATTTTATTGCATTTGCCCGGTCCGGCAGTCTTCCCTGGAACAGATGTGCCGGGGAGGATACTCCGGCAAAATGCTATGACGTTCCCGTCCGGTTCGCTCCCATGGTGGATCCTGAGCTGAAGCAGCTCTATCATCTCACCGAATACCGGAAAAAAAGCTTCACCTCGGTGAACGGGGAGGGTACCTGACCCTTCCGTTCAGAGACTGCCCGCCTTTCCCCGGCGGCGTCATGCATGCTATAGTTTTTTTATGGACAGATATTTTACCTACAAGCAGTATCTGCAGCAGCGCTACGGGCATCCGGTGTATCGTGTGGGAGTCGACGCAGGCTTCAGCTGTCCGAACCGTGACGCATCCCGCAGGGGAGGGTGCATCTACTGCGACTCCTTCGGCGCTTCGGCGGCGTATCAGCGGGGAAGCGAAGGGGATCCCGGATATATTCCCCTGTCCTGCAGATCCCTGGAGGATCGGCTTGAGGCAGTTTCACAGCAGATAGATACCGGAATCGCCTTCCTGCGGCAGCGCTACCGTCCGGAGGGATTCTCCCTCTATCTGCAGGCCTTCTCCAATACCTTTGCACCCCTGGAAGAGCTTAAGCAGATATACAGCCATGCCCTGGGGCGGTATCCCTTTACTGAGTTTATCCTGTCCACCCGGCCTGACTGCATTGATGAAGCGGTCGCTGATCTTCTGCTGCAGTACCGGAGTCAGGTCAGTGATCTCTGGGTTGAACTGGGACTGCAGAGCGCCAGCAATGAAACCCTTGAGTTCATCCGGCGCGGCCATGCCGCAGAAGCGTTCAGTGAAGCCTGCGTACTGTTGAGAAGCCGCGGGATAAAGATTTCCTTCCATAGCATCCTCGGGCTTCCCGGTGAGGGACCCGCTCAGCGGAGGGAGACGGCGGAATTCATTACCCGGGAGCATCCGGAGGCTCTGAAAATTCATAATCTCCATATTCCGGTTGAAACGGATCTGCAGGCAATGTATCTCAGCGGGGAGGCGGTGACAGCTGCTGTGCCGCGGCATATAGAACAGACGGCTCAGCTGCTTATCTCCGTTCCCGGAGATATTGTCATTCAGCGGATTGTATGCGACACTCCTGCCCATAGACTGTGCGCACCCAAGGGGTTTGCTCCGAAGGGTCAGGTCATACAGATGTTGTCGAAATACCTTGAGGAGCATGATCTCTGGCAGGGGAAGGCCCTTGGATGGCCGCGATCAGATACGGGAGGCAGGAATCAGGCGTATGAATATTTGCGGTAAGATTGTTGAGCTGCTGCTGTGGCTGCTGTTCACCTGTGCCATAATTCTTGTTTCTCTCAGTCCGCCTGCACTGGTGGCACCGGCGATTATAAGGTTCGGCGGGGACAAGATTGCTCATTTCGCAGCATATGCCGCACTGGGTTTCATAACCTTTCTGGTATTCGGTTCGGTCTTCTCCTCACTGAGAAAGCAGCTTTCCCGCAGGTACCTGATGACAGTCATCTACTGTGCTGTCATCGGCGGGACCCTGGAGGTGCTGCAGCCGGCCTTCGGCAGGACCTTTCTCGTTCTGGATTTTGTTGTCGACGTAGCCGGAGGGGCCGCGGGAGCCCTCGTCGCCCTGGGAATTGTAAAGACCTATTTCGGACTGATCGTGACTCACAGCGCAAAATAGATGCGCCATTTCCCTGATGGCAGCTGCTGTCCCCTTGTCTTCCTGCAGCCGTCCGCGTAATATAGGTACCCATCATGAAAATTGATGTAGTGAAGGTAATCGAACAGAAAAACCCTGCACTTGCTCAGCGGATGCCCCGGTTCCTTCTGCGGTATCTGCAGCGGATTCTCCATGTAGATGAACTCAATGCAATTCTCGAGGAGCACAAGGACACCAAGGGAGTTGAGTTTACCCGGGCGATGGTGGAGTTTTTTCAGCTGAGCCTGGAAGTGGAAGGCCGGGAGAACCTGGCGCAGGAACCCCGGGCAATTTTTGCTGCGAACCATCCCCTGGGGGGGCTGGACGGAATGGCTCTGGTGACTCTGATCGGAGAGGAGCACGGCTCGGTGCTTACCATTGTGAATGATTTTCTCATGGCAGTGGACAACATGGATGAGGTCTTTGTTCCTGTGAGCAAGTTCGGCTCTCCGAAAGAATATTTTGCCCGGATTGATGAAGCCTACGCATCGGATCATCCCTACCTGATATTCCCTGCAGGATTATGCTCCCGGAAATTTTCCTTCGGCATCTTCGATCTGCAGTGGAAGAAAAACTTTGTGAAAAAAGCAAAGCAGTTCAACCGTCCGGTAGTTCCGGTCTGCGTTTCCGGACGAAACTCCAATTTCTTCTACAATCTCGCCAGGATGAGGAAGCTGCTGCGGATCAAATTTAATATTGAAATGCTGTATCTGGTCGACGAGATGGTCAAACATCGGAACAAAACCCTCAAGGTGCTGGTTGCTCCCCCCATAGATCCTTCGGTATTTGAC
Organism: Spirochaetaceae bacterium; assembly: GCA_003559765.1. Lineage (GTDB taxonomy): Bacteria > Spirochaetota > Spirochaetia > PWKH01 > PWKH01 > PWKH01. Next base: position 12,824 of record PWKH01000073.1, on the reverse strand, counting down.
CGGCGCTGCAGCGACTGGGAATGGGCGGGGAAACTTCGGCAGCATGTCTATCAGATGCTGATTTCCGGCCAGGTGCTGGAGTTTGATCCCGACATACCGGTCACCCTTCCGGATGAACGAATTGATTAAAGCTCGGAACAACGGTTTTATTTATTTACCTTCCCGGTGAATATCGCTACACTGCTGTGCATGGATATGATACTGCATGAACTGACTGAGCTGCGGGATATGATGAGCGAGCATCCCCTGTTTACCCTCGGGATCCTGCTGGTTACGGGATTTCTCATCGGCAAGCTTGTCGTCCGGTTCCACCTCCCGGAAATTACCGGCTACATTATTGCAGGACTGCTGTTGGGGGATTCGCTCACCGGCATCGTCCCCTATGATATGCATGAATCCCTGAGATTTGTCACCGACCTTGCCCTCGGGCTTATAGCCCTGACTATGGGAGGGGAATTCTATTATACAAAGCTCAAACGCATCGGCAGAGACATTGTCGTCATTACCTCCGTGCAGATGACCCTGACCTTTGTCGTCGTCACCGGCGTGATGTACCTGCTCCGTGTGGCCCTTCCCTTTGCCCTGCTGCTCGGGGTGATTGCAACCGCGAGTGATCCGGTCTCAACCGGCGCAAAGGTGCAGTCTCTCCGGGTCAGAGGCAGATTCGTCGATTACCTCTACGGAGTGATCGCCCTTGACGATGCGGCTGCCGTGGCGATCTTCGGTGTCGTATTTGCCGTGGTGGTGGGGTTTCTCAATCCTGCCGCCGTCGGGGCTTCAGCCCTTGCCTATCAGGCCCTTCGGGAGGTGTTCGTCTCCATTTTTCTGGGACTGGCGGTGGGGTTCATCATTCACGCCATGACCCGCAGAAAGCAGAGCGTCAATGAGATTCTGATTATTACCCTGGGGATTGTGCTGATGGAAACAGCCGTTGCCGTAGTCATGGACCTCTCACCGCTGCTGATGAACATGGCCGCCGGGGCGTTTTTGGTAAACGCCTCGCCGAGAAATCACCGGCTGTTCAGAATACTCGAACCGCTCACCCCGCCGGTATATGCCCTGTTTTTCGTCATCGCCGGCACCAAGCTGGACCCCAAGGTGTTTCTCCAGCTTGAGGTGCTTGCCGTCGGTCTCGGATTCGTGCTTTTCCGGGGGCTGGCTAAGTATCTCGGAACCCGGTATGCCGCTTCATTCAGCAATGCCGGAAATGCAATAGAAAAATATCTCGGACCGTGCCTGATCGCTCAGGGAGGGGTGGCCATCGGTCTTGCTCTGTTGATCCAGACCGCGCCGATAATGAGCGATCTCTACGGCCTCTACCAGGATCCCATCCAGCTGCTGGTGAACGTAGTGCTGGTTTCCGTGTTCATCAATGAGCTGATCGGTCCGCCCCTGTCGAAATTTGCAATTCTCAAAGCCCTGGAGGAGGAATAATGGAGTTCTTTTCAATACTGGAGAAATCATGCTGCAGTGTCCAGTTCAAGGCAAAACATAAGGATGCGTCCCTCAGAAATCTTGCCGCTTTAGCGAAACAGAGCAGCAGACTGGATAATTTCACCGAAGAGGAGATCTACCGGGGGTTTGCTGAACGGGAAGCCCAGGGATCCACCGGTTTCGGGGACGGGGTAGCCCTTCCCCACTTCCGGATGAAGGGACTTGATGAGTTTCTCGTCTTCATCGCCGTTGCCCCCCAGGGGGTGGATTTCGAAGCCATGGACAAAAAAAAGGTGAAGCTGCTCATCGTCATTATTGCTCCTGAGCACAAGGTCAATGAGCACGTGCAGGTGCTTGCCGCAATTTCCCGGGCATTGGCCACGGGAACGCTGAAACGGGAGCTGCTAGCATCCCATAGCCCCGGAGTGCTCTATGAAACCTTTCTGCGGCACCTCCAGCATACCGTTGACGCCCAGACGGCCAAAAGAAAGATGAAGCTGATGTACGTTATTCTCTACTTTGACGATGTTCTCTACCATATCCTGGAGTATTTTCTCCAGGAAGGAATAGACGGAGCCACCATCATTGAATCCTCCGGAATGGGACAGTATATCTCCAGCATCCCGCTGTTTGCCACGTTTATCGGTTTTATGAATGAGCAGCGCAACCACAGCAAGACCATCATGGCCCTGATTCCCGAAGACCGGGAACAGGAGATCATTCAGGGGATAGAAGAGATCACCGGTGATCTGGATAAAACGGACGGCGCCATGATCATCACCCTGGATGCGGCATTCTACAAAGGTTCCATGCGGATGATGTAGGAATCATGACGAGAGGAACCGGTTTTCAAGCTCCTGCTCATACTCCGCCAGCTGCTTCATGATCAGCTTGTCCCTCGGCGAGGCCTGGGGATCCTTTCCCTTTTCCCTGATTTTGCGTTTGTAGAAAGATAAATCCACCATAATTTTTCCCGGAGGAAACAGCAGTCTGGATGCGACATGCCCTGCCCATTGCTGCCGCTGGACCGGGGTGAGCACCTCGGGAAAGTTCCGGCATACGAACCGCCACAGCAGCTCAGGGATCCGGGAATCGTCAAACCGCATCTGCTGCGCCTGCTCAAGGAGCTGAGCCGGCTCACTCTGGTGGATGATTTCAAACCGGCTGCTGTCGACGTCGCTGAAGAAACCCCCGCTGTAGATCTGAAAGTCCGGGTCCTCCACTTTTTCAAAGGTGCTCCGGGCGCAGGCCGCCCTCACCTTTGAGGGGATGTCATGGCGGGCCTGCAGCCTCCGATGGCGGGTGAGACACAGCTCCTTGTCAATCCCCAGGCGTGCTTCGCTTTCTTCGTCCAGGGTGCTCAGCGGAGCAAGGAAGGGGCATTTGTTCAGAGCAACATGGACCAGGAGGATCTCCTCTTTCAACCTGGAGGGAGGACAGGATATCAGGGTTTCGGGATCCTGGGTCAGGTCAAAGCAGATCACCACATTGCTGTTTTTCGGATCCGCAGTAAGCGGCGCAATAATGGAAGTGCAGCCGCGCTGGTCGGTGTACAGTGCTGAGGTATGCAGCAGCGGCTTCAAGGAGCGGAGCTGAATAAGGTTTTTCAGCCGCTGTTTTTTGCGCATTTTGTAGGCATAGAGAAACAGATCCTTCTGTTTTCTGTAGATCAGCTGAGCAGCCGCGATGGTGGCAGAGACATCCCCCAGAGCGTCATGGGCGTGTTCATGCTCGATGCTGTTTGCCCGGGTGAAATCCTCCAGTCTGAAGCTCGGTTTTCCCTTGTCGTTTACCGGCCAGTTCAGCCCTCCGGGCCTGAGATCATGGGCCGAGCGCACCAGGTCGATGATGTCCCAGCGACTGTTGCCGTTGGCGTATTCCCGGTAGTAGGGATCAAAGAAGTTTCGGTAGAGGGCGTTGCGGATGAATTCGTCATCGAAGCGGATATTGTTGTAGCCGACGACGCAGGTGCCGGGCCGTTCAAATTCCCGTTTGATCCGCTTGACTGCCTCATACTCGCTGATTCCGTTTTTCAGCGTATCCTGGGGAGTGATCCCGGTGACCAGGCAAGCCAGCGGATCGGGCAGATAGTCTTCGGGAATGCGGACGTAGAAGACGACAGGATCCTCAACCGGCTCAAAGGAGCGGTTGGTCCTCACCCCCGCAAACTGGGCAATGCGGTCATATTGCGTGTCGGTCCCGAATGTCTCCAGGTCGTACCAGAACAGAGTCTGCTGCATGTCCATGGGGCATCCTACCACAGAACGGAAGGGGGAGAAAGTACCTGATATCGGAGGGTTTTATCCGGTGCGGAATGCCGCCAGGCCCATGAGCAGATGGGTGAGCTTTGCGGCGGTAAAGCTGCAGTGATGCAGACCGGCTATCGGGGCGAGCTCCACCACATCGGCGCCGATGATTTTTCTGCCGCTCGTCAGCCGGGTGAGCAGCTCCGCGGCATGCTGCCACATGAGCCCCCCCGGCTCCGGCGTTCCGGTAGCCGGCATGAGGGAAGCATCGAAGCAGTCCACATCAAAGGTGATGTAGACCTGCTTCGGAAAGGATGCGGGCAGGCTGATGCTCGCAAACCCCTCGCCCCGGGCAAGGAGCCGGTGAAGGTGAGAGGCGTCGCAGTGGTGCACATGGTAAGTTTCCCGGGCTTTCAGCTCCTCGGCGCAGTAGCTGCGGATGCCGACTTGATACAGCGGGATTCCCGCCTCCACTGCCCGGCGCATCACCGATGCATGGCTGAATCGCGACCCTTCGTAGGACGAGCGCAGGTCCATGTGGGCGTCGAACTGGATGATTCCTGCCTCACCGCCGGGGAAGGCGGTCTTAATCAGTTCAACTGCGCTGTTGGTGATGCTGTGCTCTCCCCCCAGAAGGATCGGAACTGAACCGGATGCGACTGAACGCTCCATGAATTCGGCAGTCCTGAGAAACACCTCAATGGGACTGTCTGCATACGAGCAGTCAGTCGGTTCGGCGGTGTGAATACCGTAGAGTCCCGGCTCATCCATCCCCTCAACAATTCGTTCAAGCTGCTGGGAGGCTTCGATGATTGCCCGGGGTCCCTGGGCTGTTCCTCCTCCGTAGGAGACGGTCGCCTCAAGCGGAACCGGGATGATGTGGTACCGTGCAGCGGCGGGAGAACTGTTTCGGTGTTCTGACTGCAGAAATCCCAGCTTCATGAATCCTCCTATGAAAGCCGTGCCCGGTAATCGGTATACCGGAATGACCGCACCAGATCGAAGGAGCCGTCTTCATACCGGATGCCGATGTCGGGGAGGTTGATGCCGTTGAACATATTGGTCTTGACCATGGTGTAGTGCATCATGTCCTCAAATATCACCCGGTCTCCCGGCTGAAGGGGTTCATCAAAGCAGTAGTCCCCCGCAGAGTCGCCGGCCAGGCAGGTTGCTCCCCCAAGGCGGTACCGGTATCCGTCATTGACTGATGTGCCAGGGGGAACGATGCGAGCTCCCCGGACAGCCGGGGTGTAGGGCATTTCCAGGCAGTCGGGCATATGCGCGGCAAAGGAGGTATCCAGCATGGCGGTGGTGATGCTGTCTCTGGTCACCAGATCCAGCACCTGGGCGACCAGCACACCGGTCTCCCAGACAAAAGCGGCCCCGGGTTCAAAAATGATGTCGAGATGGGGATGGCGCCGGTGGAACTGCCGGATCACCTTGATGAGAAGCCCGGTGTCATAGGCACGATGGGTCACCAGATGCCCTCCTCCCAGGTTGAGCCAGGATATTTTGTCCAGCAGATGTCCGTAGAGCTTTTCAATCTGATCGACGGTCTGCTCCAGCTGCTCGGCGCTGCCCTCGCAGAGATTGTGGGAGTGCAGCCCGGTAATGCCCCGGGGCAGGGATTCAAGCTCTGAGGAATTCACTCCCAGCCGGGATCCCGGGATGCAGGGGTTGTAGAGATCTGTTTCCACTGCAGAGTACTCCGGATTAATCCGGAGGCCCGCCTTCGCGTTTCCCGTCGACCGGCTGTACCGCTGATATTCAGATAGGGAATTGAAGGTGATGTGTGCTGCGTGCTCGGCAATCTCGGCGAAATCCCTCGGTATGTAGGCCGGTGCATAGGCATGCACCTCCGGAAAGAACTCAGCGGCGAGCCTGGCCTCATAGAGGGAGCTTGCTGCAGCTCCCCGGGTAATCCGGACGATATCGGGGAAGACCCGGTGCATGGCGAAGCCCTTCAGGGCGAAGAGAAAACTGCAGGGAGCCTCGTTCTGCAGCGATTCAATGACTTTCAGGTTTTTTCTGAACGCTCCGTATTCCAGCACGAAAGCCGGAGTACGGGAGATATCCTTCAGCGCCGGCATTATGATTCACCTGGAAAGGCAAGCTCGCCGTCGACGAGAATCTCCCACGGGAGCCCGTACGCCGGGAGCATCTCCATAAACGGATCGGGATCAAGCTGCTCCACGTTCCAGACTCCGGGGGCACGCCACCGTCCCTCGGCCATGAGCCGAGCTCCGATCGCAGCGGGAACACCGGTGGTATAGGATACTGCCTGAGCACCGGTATCCTTGAATGCTTCCTGATGGCTGCAGTTGTTGTAGATGTAGCAGGTGCGCTCCCTGCCGTCCTTCATGCCCCGCATCTGGCAGCCGATGGAGGTCTCCCCTTTATACCCTTCGCCCAAAGATGAGGGTTCAGGAAGCACCGCCTTGAGAAACTGCAGCGGCTGGATGGAGACTCCCTGGTATTTGATCGGCTTGATGCTGGTCATTCCTACATTCTGGAGCACCCGGAGGTGGGTGATGTACTCCTCGGAAAAGGTCATCCAGAACCGGGCCCGTTTGATGGAGGGAAAGTGCTTCACCAGGGATTCCAGTTCCTCATGGTAGAGCAGGTAGGATTCCCTGGGGCCGATCCGGGGATAATCCACCGCTTTGTGGATTTCCAAAGGAGCGGTCCGCTTCCACTGCCCGTTTTCGTAATAGCGGCCCTCCTGGGTGATCTCCCTGATGTTGATTTCAGGGTTGAAGTTGGTGGCAAAGGTCTTCCCGTGATCCCCGGCGTTGCAGTCTACGATATCGAGGTAGTGAATCTCATCGAAGAAATGCTTTGCCGCATAGGCGGTGAAAATATTGGTGACCCCGGGATCAAACCCGCATCCCAGCACTGCGGCAATGCCGGCATCGGCATAGCGCTCCTGGTAGTTCCACTGCCAGGAGTACTCGAATTCCGGCAGGTCCTTGGGCTCGTAGCTTGCCGTATCAAGGTAGTCGACCCCGGTTTCAAGACAGGCGTCCATGATCGGCAGATCCTGGTAGGGCAGGGCCACATTGACCACCGCATCGGGAGAAAATGAGCGGATGAGTTTCACCAGCTCGCCGACTTGATCGGCATCAATCCGGGCGGTCTTTACCGGCACCGGTCCTGATGCCGCGGCTATTGCATCACATTTTGCCTGAGTCCGGCTGGCCAGCATAATTTCTTCATAGACGTCATCCATCCGTGCGCACTTCTTCGTCACCACCGTTGAGACGCCGCCGGCGCCGATGATAAGCAGTCTTTTTTTCTTCATGGTCAGTCCTCCTGATCTGTCTCGTAGTAGGTATAGCCCCGAAGTCCTGCATTGTATGCAGTAATGATCTTGCGGCGCTGATAGGGGGTGATTCTGCCTTCCCTGACCGCAGCTTCCGCTTTTTTGCGGACCTGGGTCTCCAGCTGCTTTGGATCATATTCGACATAGCTTAGTACATCCGCCACGGTGTCTCCGTCAAGCTCGCTGTGGAGCATCACCGATCCCTCATCGTCGCAGGATACACTGACGACGTTGGTGTCTCCGAACATGTTGTGCAGGTCCCCTAACGTCTCCTGGTAGGCTCCGACGAGGAACACCCCCAGAATATAATCTTCATCCTCCGGCGGATTGTGCAGCGGCAGGGTGTAGTTTGCTTCGGACCGTCCGATGAAGGTATCGATCTTCCCGTCGCAGTCGCAGGTAATGTCCGCCAGGATCGCATGCTGGGTAGGCCGATGCTGGAGGTAGTGGATCGGCATAATGGGAAACAGCTGATCAATCGCCCAGACATCCGGCAGGGACTGGAATACGCTGAAGTTTCCGTAATAGATATCAGACAGCTGGTGCTCCAGGCTTTTTAATGCCGGCGGGATGTAGTCCAGCTTCTTCGAAATCTCGTAGATTTCAGCCATGATCGACCAGTAGATGTGCTCGGCAAGAGCCCGTTCCCGGATATTCACCGATCCGTAGAGAAATTTCGTCTGGTTTTCTTCACGGTAGTAGTTCAGGTCATTGAGGCATTCCTGGGCATTCTTCGAATTCAGCATGCCGCGGACATACAGCAGATTCTGCACTGAATGCTTCAGCTCCTCGGGAATCTCCGGCACGGTTTCCTCCGACCGGAAGGTGTTGGTGTCCAGGATGTTGAGCAGCAGTACTGAATAGTATGCCACCAGCGCCCGGCCGGATTCGCTGATGATGGTGGGATGAGGTGTCTGCTGCTCATCACAGATGTTCATGACCACCTCGACCACGTCATCGCAGTACTCCTTCATGCTGTAGTTGCGGCTGGTGCTCGAAGCGGTGCTGCTGCCGTCATAATCGATGGCCAGTCCTCCGCCGATATCCAGCAGTCCCATGGGGGCGCCCTCTTTCACCAGACCGGCATAGAGGCGGACCGCTTCGCTTGCCCCTACCCTGATGGCATGGATGTTCGGGATCTGGGAGCCCAGATGGTAATGCAGCAGTTTCAGGCATTCAAGCATCCCGGCCTCCCGCAGGGCATCCACTGCGGATATGATCTGGGTAGTGTTCAGACCGAAGACGCTGCGGTCCCCTCCGGATTCCGTCCAGTGTCCCCCCGCAGTGGTGGAGGGCTTCATGCGGATGCCGATGTTCGGCTTGATCCCCAGTTCCCTGGCACGTTCCAGTATGACTTCGGTCTCACTGGGCATCTCAATTACCAGGATGGTCTGGATCCCCAGGGAGATGCACCGGAGGGCGAGGTCCACATATTCCTCGTCCTTGTACCCGTTGCAGATAACGTACGCCTCAGGATCATCAATATAGGCCATGGCTGCGATCAGCTCCGCCTTGCTGCCGGTCTCAAGTCCGTGGTGAAACTGCTTGCCGAATTGGGTGATCTCCTCGACCACCTGCTGCTGCTGGTTCACCTTGATGGGATAGACTCCCCGGTAGGAACCCCGGTAGCCCGCTTCTTCTATGGCCTGCTGGAAGCTTTCGTTGATGTACTTGATTCTGTCATCGAGGATGTCGCTGAAACGCAGCAGCACCGGAAGCTTCAGTCCCCGTTCCTGCAGCCCGTGGGCGATCTTCAGCAGACTGACTGAGGCCTTCGGGGTGTTCCGCTTGAGCTGCACATGCACCTCGCCGGTATCGTCGATGTAGAAATACTCGTTGCCCCATTCCCTGATCCGGTAGAGGGTATTCGCGTCCTGAATTGTCCATGCTGCAGTCTGTTCTTTTTCCATTGATACCCCCTGTGTCATTGTGAATACAGGTATTGTAGCAAATATGCTGAAGAAAATCAGCAGGGTTCAGAGGACAGGCAGATGAAACCTGGGAAAATCACGGAGCAGTTCTGTGAGGGGCATCCGGCATTGCGGTTTTCCGCCTTTCGGCATACGATATGAGTATGTGCTTCACTATGTCCCTGGTGCAGGAAGCCCATGAGCTGGAAGCGGAGTTTAAAGCTCTCTTTGAGGAGCTGCCCCTTCGGTATGCCTACGGCACCTCAGGGTTCACCCACCCCTCCTGGCCGGTCATCCCTGCTGAAGATTCCGAACGTGCCCATATGCTGCGGTGGGGGCTGATCCCGTTCTGGGTGAAGGACCGTACCCAGGCCGACGGACTGCGGAAGAAGACCCTGAACGCCCGGATGGAGACGGCCTGGCGGCTGCCCTCCTTCCGTGCCGCCATGCCTTCCCGGCGCTGCATCGTTGCCGCCGACGGGTTCTATGAACCCCATCGGTATGAGGGGAAAAGCTATCCCTTCTATGTCTGCCGACGGGACCGCAGGCCCTTCGGCATCGGGGGGCTGTACGACCGGTGGAGGGATCCGGTTTCAGGACGGACTTTCGCTGCCTTTTCAGTGCTTACCCTGCCTGCCGAGGGGATCCTGGCCCGGGTGCATAACGGGAAGCGCCGGATGCCCGCCCTCATTCCCCAGCATGCCTACCGGAGATGGCTCGACCGGGATCTTGCGGCCGGGGAGGTCGCCGATATTCCCCGGGAGTTTCCCCTGGATGAGCTCACCGCCCATCCGGTCGGTCCGCAGCTGTATGCCCGCAGCGGCAGAACCGAGGGAGAATATCTGCGAAAACCGCATCAGTACGGGCTTCCGGCGATTGATGAACTCATCTCCTCATGATATGCTTAACATATGTTTCGTATAAAATCATCTGCTCATGCACCGGCGGTCTCCCTGCCGCTGTTTGCCGATCATATTCCTGCGGGGTTTCCCTCACCGGCTGCGGATTTCACCGAGGAGGAACTGGACTTCAACGAACTGCTGATCCGCCGCCGCTGTGCCACCTACTGCCTGCGGGTTTCCGGGGACTCCATGCAGGGGGCGGGGATTCTGCCCGGAGATATCCTGGTGGTGGACCGTTCGATGTATCCGCTGGACAACGACATTGTGGTGGCTTCCCTTGACGGAGAATTTACCGTTAAACGGCTGATCACCTCCGGCGGACAGCCGGTGCTCCGGCCGGAGAACCCGGCGTACCGGGAGATAATAATCACTGACGACCGGGATTTTCTGGTTTTCGGCGTAGTGACTGCGGTGGTGCGAACCATGAAACGGAGGGGCGGATGATCGGCCTGGTGGACTGCAACAGTTTCTACGCCTCCTGCGAGAGACTGTTCCGGCCGGATCTGCACAGCCGGCCGGTGGTGGTGCTTTCAAACAATGACGGCTGCGTAGTGACTATGAGCCGGGAAGCAAAGTCGCTGGGAATACGGCGGGGCGCTCCCTATTTCAAAGTGCGCAGAGAGCTCGAGCAGGCCGGGGCGGCAGTATTTTCTTCAAACTACACCCTCTACCAAAGCATATCGAACCGGGTGATGGGGGCGCTTGAGGAGCTGTATCCGGATGTAGAGGTCTATTCGATTGACGAGGCCTTCCTGCATCTTCCCCATCGGGTGCCGGATCTGGGGCTGCATGCCGCCGCATCGAAGGAGACGGTTGAGCGCTTTGTCGGGATCCCGGTCTCCGTCGGATTCGGGCGGACGAAAACTCTGGCGAAGGCAGCCAACCGGTGGGCAAAGCAGCATCGGCACACTCAGGGGTGGTTCATCCTCACTGAAAAGCGGGAAGAGGAGATCCTCAGGCAGCTGCCGGTGATTGATGTCTGGGGCATCGGTTCCCGGAAGGGACGGTGGCTGCTGCAGCGGGGAATCCGCTCAGCCTGGGACCTGCGGCAGGCGGATGCGTACTGGATTAAGCGTCATCTGACCGTTGTCACTCTGAACACCCTCTGGGAACTTCAGGGGCGGGCGGTGATCGACCATGAACCGCCGGCTCCGCCGAAGCAGGGAATTCTCTCCTCCCGCGGCTTCAGTCAGGAAATCCGGGAACTGCCCCAGCTCCGTCAGGCGGTAGCTGATTATGCCGAACGGGCGGCCCGCAAGCTTGCCTCCCAGGGCTCCACCGCGCAGTACGTCACTGTGCAGGTGCGGACAAACCGGTTCCGGGACAGCCCCCAGTACGCCAACAGCGCCACGGTGCGGCTGGCTGAACCCACTGCATATATTCCCGACCTGGTGCAGGCGGCCCGGAGGGCCCTTCAGCGGATATTCCGGCCGGGGTATGGCTACGCGAAGGCGGGGGTGTTTCTCTTCGGGATTGATGTGCCTGAAGCGTCTGTTCCGTCGCTCTTTGCCGACGGGCAGCAGAAGAAAGATTCTGCAGCCCGTGCCGTCGGCGAGGTGCACCGGCGGTATGGGGCGGGAAGTCTGAGGACTCTTCAGTCTGCGGGGGAACAGCCGTGGGCCATGCGGCGCGAACTGTGTTCTCCCTGTTATACCACCAGCTGGAGCCATCTGCCCCGGGTGTGAGAGATGCTTTGCAAAGCCCCTGATTTGCAGTACAATCTGGAAGATGGAACATGCCCAGAAGGATATTCCGATCATGCTGCGGGTCCACAGCAGCTGCCGATGGCTGGAGGACACCCTCGATATGATCAGCAACCAAACGGCAGCAGCCAAGGTCTACGCATTCTGCTGCAGCCCCTCCGATGAGGTTCGGTCTCTGCTGAATCCCTATGTGGAGCATATCTACACCATTTCCCAGGAGACCTATGACACCTGGGGGTTCTTAAACCGTTCCATGGAGATGACCGAAGCAGAGCTGGTGGTGTTTCTGGACGGGGAGTGCACCCCTGTGGATGTTCATTGGCTGGCGAAACTGCTGGAACCTTTCCGGTCGGTCCAAGCCGGGGCGGCCTTCAGCAGGATGCTTCCTGCGTCGGATGCGGGCATCATGATTATGAATGATCTGGTTCGGGTGTTTGATGAGCAGGGTGATCTCTTTGCAGAGAATCACCGCCATTATTTCAGCAGCAGCGCCATGGCATGCCGCCGGTCACTCTGGGAGGAAAATCCCTTCCCCGTTGAGGAATACGGCGCCTGGGCATCCTTCGTCTGGAGCTGGCAGGCCAGGAGGCGGGGGGTGGAAATTTCCTATGCAAAACATGCCCGGGTGCTGTACACCCGTTCCTATGCACTGCGGTCAGTCTGCGCCCGGGGCCGAGAGGCCGGCAGGGCGGAGGCGAAAACCTTTTCCTGGGAGCCGAAGGAGATCACCCTGCACTCATACGCCCTGAAGCCTGCAGGAATGCAGATCCGGGAGGATCTCAGGCAGGCATGGCGGATGCGGCATCTGTCCGTACTGCTGTATGCGCCGCTGGTCCGGCTGTGCTGGTATCTGTGCAGATACCGCAGTTTCCGCCGAACCTATGCACGCCGACGCTAAAACTGTCCGGTGGACAGCAGCACCAGCGTGCAGGCTTCCGTCACGGTGATTCCGGCCTGTTCAAACTGTGATTTTATCTGTTCATCCTCGGTGCCCGGGTTCATGATCACCCGGGACGGTCCTTTGCTGATGATCCCGTCGGCCAGTCTCTTGAGCACTGAAGGACGGACATAGACGGTCACCGTATCAACGCTCCCGGGGATCTCCGGCACCGATTTATAGGCTTTCAGGCCCTGCACCTGCTCCTTTCCCGGGGCCACCGGGATCGGTTCATGCCCCTTCTCCTGCAGCAGCTGCACCGCTTTATAGGAATACCGGTCAGGTTTCGTGCTTGCTCCTACTACTGCTACCCGTTCCATGGTCCTGTGCTCCTTAGCTTTCTACGCTGCGGAGCGCATCAAGGGCGGCA
>PWKH01000107.1 GCA_003559765.1 Spirochaetaceae bacterium | reverse complement strand
GGGGTTGTGGAAGAGGAGCTTGAGCAGCTGAAGCAGAGCATGAAGAGCCGAGGCGGAGCAAAAAAGGAATAACGTGATGCATGAAGCACTGATAGTCTTTATCGTGATCGGCCTGCCGGTCTCCTGGGCTGTCCTGGCGGCAGTTACCCTGAGCGTCAGGCTGAGACGGTGCACATCGACAGACCGCCGGGACTTTCAGACTGTCGCGGCTGCAGGAAATAACGGGAGAAGATCATGAAACGATATTACAGAAATCGGCTGTACCGTTCAAAGCACGGTGAAATATTCGGAGTTTGTCAGGGAATCGCTGAATGGAGAGATTTTTCAGCTGATTCAGTCCGGCTGGTGGTAATTCTGCTGGCGGTGTTCACGGGATTTTTTCCGGTACTTGCCGTATACCTGGCTGCGGCATTTCTCCTGCCGACAGAGCCCTCAGCATACGAATCGGGAAGCCGTCGCTGGCGGGACGCCGCGGAGGATCTGAAGGGGGAATTTGAGAATCTCAAATCAAAGGTCAGCGGCATGGAGGACCGGATATTCCGGAACCATACCGACGAGGAAGCGGCCTGGGACGAACGGTTCCGGGGAAACCGATAGCATATCATATCGGGAAGTTCAGGAGATTGTCCCGATATGCAGAGTCTGCATCAGCGCACACAGCACCCGGCCTCATCAGGCCGGGTTTTTTCTTTGATGCCGGTATGATATCATATCAGGAGATAAGACAACCTGCACCAAGGAGTGAGTACCCATGAAATATCGGCGATTTCCGAATATCGGCAAAGATCTCTCTGTCCTCGGATTCGGATGCATGCGGCTTCCGACCTCCGGCGGCAGTCGGGATATCGACGTCAGCCGGGCTAAGGCGATGGTCCGCCATGCGATAGACCGGGGGGTGAACTACATCGATACCGCATGGCCCTACCACGGCGGGCAAAGCGAACCGTTTCTCGGGGACGCATTGTCAGACGGCTACCGGGAGAAAGTCTATCTTGCGACGAAACTCCCCTGCTGGAAGGTGGACAAACGGGAGGATTTCGACTGGTTTATCGATGAGCAGCTGCGGCTGCTGAACACCGAAGCTATCGATTTCTATATGATCCATGCGCTGAGCAGAGAACGCTGGGAGACTGCCCTGAACAACGGAGTCATTGAGTTTCTTGATGCCTGCAGGGCTTCAGGGAAGGTGAAGCATGTCGGATTTTCCTTCCATGATGATATCGAGTCATTTAAAACCATTGTCGATGCCTATTCGTGGGAGTTCTGCCTCATCCAGTACAACTACCTCGACACCCATGTTCAGGCGGGAACGGAGGGGCTGGCCTATGCCTATGACCGGGGCCTCGGCATAGCCGTGATGGAGCCGCTCCGGGGCGGCAGTCTTGCCGCCGATATTCCCAGGGATGTTCAGACAGTCTGGGAACAGGCGCCGGTGAGCCGCACTCCTGCTGAGTGGGCCCTGCGGTGGATATGGAATGATCCCCGGGTCACGGTGGTGCTCAGCGGCATGGGCAGCGAAGCTCAGCTTGAGGAAAACCTGGCCGCCGCCGAAGCAGCAGAACCCGATTCCCTGACGGCAGAGGAACTGGAATGCATTGAAGCAGCGAAGCAGGTGTACCACAGCAAGGTTCAGGTCCCCTGCACGGGATGCAACTACTGCCTTCCCTGTCCCCACGGGGTGGACATCCCCACGGCATTCAGCATCTACAACAATGCCCATATGTTTGAGGACATCCCCGAAGGGAAGAAGCGCTGCTCCCAGTTTCTCTCCGGGAAGGAGGCCTCCCGATGTACGGAGTGCGGAACCTGTGAGCCCCAGTGCCCCCAGGGTATCCCCATTATTGAGTCACTGAAGCAGGTCTCCGCACTCCTGGAATCTTAGGCTAGATTGCCAGCAGGGTAGTTGCGGTGGTGAAATAGATCAGCAGTCCCGTAATGTCCACCAGGGTGGTAATTGCGGGACTTGCCACGACCGCCGGATCAAGCTTTGCCCGGGATACGATCATCGGCAGCATCGCCCCGATCAGCGTTGCTGATATCACCTGAAAGCTTAAGGCGACGGCTATCACCCAGGCAATACTCGTCAGTTCAAATCCTCCAGGGATGGCCGCATCCCTGGAGAGAAACATCACCCTGCCGAAGGCAAGTATCCCCAGTACTACTGATATCATCAGGGCTATCCTGACTTCCTTCCAGACGACCCTGAAAATATCCTTCGTTCCCAGATCCCCCAGGGCAAGGGCCCGAATGACCACCGTGGCAGCCTGGCTTCCCGTATTTCCTCCGGTATCCATGAGCATCGGCAGGTAGAGAGCCAGAATCATCATGGAGGAGAGGGTCTCTTCATAATGATGAAGCACCACTCCCGATATGATCCCCATGAACGCCAGAATGATAACCCAGTACACCCGGTTTCTGAAATGCCTGGTCACCGGCACGGAAAGATATCCCCCGCTGTCGTGTGAGCCGGAGATAGCCATGAACTTCTCGAAATCCTCAGTATACTCGGATTCGATCACGTCTATCGCATCGTCGTGGGTAACAATACCCAGCAGTTTTCTGTTCTCGTCGATTACGGGAACCGAGATTCGGTCGTACTTCGCAATGGTCCTTGCCACCGATTCCTGATCATCATTGACATTGGCATAGATCATTTCCTTCGACATGAATTCGCTGACCCGCTTGTCCGGACGGGCGAGGATCAGATCCTTCAGGGTGGTAAATCCAATGAGCCGGTGTTCCCGGTCTACCACATAGGCGTTGTAGATGGTCTCCTTGTCGGCTGCTTCCTGCCGAATTTTCTCGATCGCCTCCTGAGCGGTCAAATGATCGGGAAGACTTACATATTCCGAGGTCATCACCGACCCGGCGGTCCCTTCCTGGTAGGCGGCAAGGTTCTGGATGTCCCGCCGCTCCTTATCGGCAAGGGCGGACATCAGTTTCTCAGCCACATCCTCGGGCAGCCGTTTAATCAGGTCGACCCGGTCGTCGTGGGACATGTATGTCACCAGGGTCGCCAGCTCCCGGCGGGAAATATGCTGAGCGATGTCGCTCTGCATGGAAATTTCCAGGTGTGAGAATATCTCAGCCCGAAGCTGGGGGGAGACTTCCCTGATGATGTTCCATACATCATCATATTCAAAATCCACCAGGAGTCCCGCCATTGAGGCCGGGTGCAGGGATTTGCACAATGACTTCAGGGCTTTCGTGTCGTTGTTCTTTAATGCTGTCTGGATTCTTTTTGTCGGGTTATAACGAATCATGATTCACCTCCTCAGTTTGTCCAGTCAGCTCCTTCCAGGCTGTCTCGGAGGGAATCAGGTGATCCCTAGCATCGGAGACCGCACAGAAGGAAATGACTGCCTATACACAGAGACTGTTCCGGAACTTCGTCCGAATCATTGAGAGACGGTTGAGCACATAAAAAGGGATCATCAGCAGGAGATTTGCTCTGCTCACTCATAGCTTTCCTCCTATGCGTAAGAATAGGTACCTTCCAGATATGAAGATACTCGTTATATCCACACAATAATACAATATTTCGTGATGCACAATAGGAAAACCGTTTTTTCCTGTTGCCGGAGGAGAATTTATACATTAATATTTTACTAATACTAACGAAGCGGAGTGTCTTATGAAACAAATCCTTCCCGTCATCCTGCTTGCAGCAGTGATGATCATGCCGTTAGCGGCATTCGGCCAGCAGGAGGCCGCTGATGAACCGAAACCGGTTGAGCAGGACGGAGAATTTTCCGTGCTTGCCGGAACAGATCTGACCTCGGAAGATGAAATTGATGCCTCCCTGCTGCGGAATCATTCCGTCACCCTCATCAACCTCTGGGCAACCTCGTGCCCCGCGTGCAT
This sequence comes from Spirochaetaceae bacterium, assembly GCA_003559765.1. Taxonomy (GTDB): domain Bacteria; phylum Spirochaetota; class Spirochaetia; order PWKH01; family PWKH01; genus PWKH01. Next base: position 685 of record PWKH01000107.1, on the reverse strand, counting down.
CAACAAGCTTCCCCAGCTCGCGCAGCTGCAGGAACAGCTGCCTGATGGAGCAGGAATCATCGGAATCGTTCTTGACGGGGAGAGCCGCAGAAGCCAGGCTCGGGACTTTCTGGAGATGACCGGTGCCGATTTTCTCAACGTGATTCCTGCCAGGTCCATGTTCCCCCTGCTCCAGGAAACCGCACCGTATGTGCCGGCAACCGTAATTGTTGACAGCCGGGGACATGTGATATACGGTCCTCACTACGGAGCTCAGGAAATCGAATCATACCTCTCAGAGATGGAAAAGCATCTGTGAGACGAACAAGGGGTGAGGTCCATGGGAAAACTGCAGATCACCCTGCTGGTTGCCGCTGCGGTGCTTATAATCCTGGGGATTGCATCAGGAGAGGCCCTGTCGGTGTATGAGCAGGGTTCGATCGTGTGTCTGGAATGCATAGGAATCGGGTAGCACCATGGTCGGCAGCATCTCCGGGGCGGCGAAGCGGAAGATCATTCAGCTGACCGCATTAATCGGCTACAATCCCTTTCCGGGAAACTTTGTATCAGGCACCGTCCATCGCGGTCCGACCAAGGCAGTCTGCGCCCCCGGACTCAACTGCTATTCCTGCCCAGCCGCTGCAGCTTCCTGCCCCGTCGGCTCCATGCAGTCTGTGCTATCCGGGAGGACCACATCCGTCTCCTT
>PWKH01000174.1 GCA_003559765.1 Spirochaetaceae bacterium | reverse complement strand
GAAATGATTTTGTTCCGCAAGTCTTGCAATATCTCAGATTTGGTCATAGTATAATACGATCCTTATGCTATTTTTTAAGATTGTATACCATTGGTATGCAAATTGTCAAACCATTTTTTAGGAGTTACGTGTTATGGAAGGTGTATTACAAATTCTGCGCAGCATCCCCATCCCGAAGGTATACCGCGTGCGGCACCATATCGAATCACCAAGCATTGATGATATCGCAGGTGAGGTGAGAACGCAACTGAAACAAGCCGCGGTACTGAAAAACGTGCGTGCCGGACAGCGAATAGCAGTCACCGTAGGAAGCAGAGGCATTTCAAACCAGGCCGAGGTGGTGAAGACTCTGGTGGAGGAACTCAAAGAGGCAGGGGCTCAGCCCTTTCTGATTCCTGCTATGGGAAGTCATGCCGGAGCAGATGCGGATCATCAGAAGTCGATGCTGGAAGGCCTGGGATTCGGCGAATCATATATCGGAGCGCCGATATATTCGACCATGGAGGTGGTGCAGGTGGCAGAAACTCCCTCAGGGATGCCCGTCTCCATTGATAAATATGCCTATGAAGCCGACGGGGTGATTCTGGTGAACCGGGTGAAGGCCCATACGGCATTTCAGGGTCCGGTGGAAAGCGGGCTGGTGAAGATGAGCGTTATCGGACTGGGCAAGCAGAAAGGTGCTGAGATCTGTCATGAGCTCGGGTTTGAGACCATGAGCAGCCGAATCTCCGAGATTGCCCGTGAAGCCATTGAGCGAGCACCGGTGCTCTTCGGCGTAGCGCTGATTGAAAACGCCCTCCACGAGACTGCCGAAATCCACGTGGTCCCCCAGGAGGAAATTGAACAGCGGGAGCTCGAACTGCTGAAGCGCTCAAAGGAGCTCATGGCACGGGTCCCCTTCAAGGCCCTCGAGGTGCTGGTGATTGATCAGATCGGCAAGGATATCAGCGGGTCGGGACTGGATCCCAACGTAGTAGGGCGGTACCACACCGGATACGGCAGCGGCGGTCCGGATGTGACCCGAATCAGCATCCTGGACATCACCGAAGTCTCCCACGGCAACGGCAACGGCCTGGGCATCGGTGATTTCACTACCCAGCGGGCGTATGAGAAGTTTGATTTCGGTGAAACCTATCCGAACTCCCTGACTTCAAACGTTCCGGTGAGCGTGAAGGTCCCCATGGTGCTTCCCACGGATAAGTACTGCATCCAGGCGGCAATTAAGACTTGTCTTTTATGGGACAAGACAGAGACAAGACTGGTGCGGATTACCGATACCCTGTCGCTTTCGGAAATTGAAGTCTCGGAGAACCTCCTGGCTGAGGTGGAGGCGAACCCGCTTCTGGAAGTAATAGAGGGTCCCTATGAACTTTCCTTTGATGATCAGGGAAACCTGTTTTAAAAAACTCCGGAAATTACCGGACGGGAAGCTTGTCCAAACTGCCGACAGGCAGGAATACAGGACTGGAATGATGCGCAGACAGCGCCATGGGTGCCGGCGGTAAACTGATGCGCATTCAGAATCTTAGCTGAGCAGGTACAGGCCGCGCAGTAATTAAAGCGCGGTGAAGCGGTGATATCTGTTCTGTCAAAGCGCTCTGTTCCGTGGTACGATGTAAGTCTGAAGGCAGCTTGAACAGAGGATGTATCAGGAATCACTGAATATACGAATTCCAGGAGCTGAAATGATGAAAATACTGTTAACTTCACCGATTTTCTGCAAGCCGGATATGGCTGATGTCGTCAGGGATCTTGAAAAGCAGGGTTTTGAGACGAAGGTGAATCCCTACGGCAGAACGCTGAAGAAAGAGGAGATCTTCGAACTGTGGCAGGGGGTGCACGGCATTATAGCAGGGGTTGAGCCCTACAGCAGGGACGTGCTTGAGAAAGCCCCGGATACGCTTCAGGTAATCACCCGCTACGGTGCGGGATACAATTCCGTGGATATTCAAGCAGCCGCAGAAAAATCGATCGCGGTATCGAACACCCCGGGGGCGAATGCTTCTGCGGTAGCGGATCTGACCCTGGGACTTATGATTTCCGCCGCCCGCAGAATTCCCCAATGCGATGCGAAGATCAGACAGGGAGCATGGAGCCGGTACACCGGGTTCTCCCTGGACGGAAAGACCCTCGGCATTATCGGACTCGGGGCGATCGGGAAGAAAGTTGCCCTTCGGGCAAAGGGCTTTTCCATGGATATCCTCGCATTTGATCCCTTTTTTGATGAAGCCTTCGCCGCTGCACAGGGGGTGAAGAAGGCTTCCCTTGAGACTATATGTGCAGAAGCTGACTACATCACCCTCCATCTTCCGGTGACCGAGGAAACGGAAGGCATGATCAGCAGCAGGATGCTTGAACTGATGAAGCCGACGGCGTTTCTGATCAATGCCGCACGGGGAGAATTAGTTGACGAGCAGGCGCTGTATCAGGCACTTCTCGACGGCAGAATTGCAGGAGCCGGGCTTGATGTGTTTGAGACGGAACCGCTTGCCGGCAGTCCCCTGATCACTCTCGAAAACGTGGTGCTGACTCCTCATATGGCCGGACATACCAGGGAATCCGAATACCTGATGGCGAAGGCAGGAATAGAAAATACGGTGAATATTATCCGGGGAACATTCTGCAGAGATATTGTCAACCGTGAATTTCTGTCTTGAAAAAAGGAAGAGCAGGAGCGAAAAGGGGAGAGGGGAATTGTTAAAAAAAGGAAGTTTGCGGTATACAATTCCAGCTTCTGTGCTATACTTTAGACACTATATTTCAAAATGTACTGGGAATATTATGTATGAGATTTTATGAAATATCGACTGGATAAAGAAATAAGTTTAACAGATTGTATGCAATTTAGTTTGATTGTATACAATTGCTAGTCTCCTGTATGGGAGGCTAAATGGTTTTTATCGGTTATCGAAAGGTAATTGGTTGAAAAAGGAGGAAGGGTATATGGTAAAAGGAAAGAAGATTATGGTGCTCAGCATGATAGTCATGCTGGCAGTCTTCACAGGTGCATGGGCAGGCGGAGCTCAGGAACGAGTCCGAACCCCAGCGGACACCCTTGTGGTCGCCTATCCGGATGATGTGGCTCACTTCGACAATATGGCTACCACAGCACCGCCGAAGGAAGTAAGGCATCTGGTGTTTGAACAACTCTACGGCCTCGATGCAGCGCAGATCGCTCAGCCGTTGCTGGTTAAATCTCATGAGATCAGCAGTGACGGACTAACCTGGACGATGGAGCTTCGGGATGACGTGGTGTTTCATGACGGACAGCCGATGACATCAGCCGATGTGGTTGCATCATGGAACCGATTCGTCAATGTCGGAGCGAAGGCCCATGAGTTTAACCGGGTCGATGAAGTTGTCGCAGCAGGTGATCATACCGTTGAATTTCGTCTGAATGATGTATTCGGTGTACTGCATGAATCCCTCGCAGGAGGCGGCGGAACTCTGTCAGTGTATCCTGAATGGGTGATTGATGAGATCGGCAACGATGATCTGGTTGAGATGCGGCATATTGTGGGAACCGGACCCTATACGGTAGAAGAAATCGTTCCTGAGGAACGGTATATTCTCAGCCGGTTTGACGACTATGCCCAGCCGGTAGGAGAGCCCAGCTACCAGGCAGGTAAACGCAATGCTCCGATGGAACGAATTGATGTGCGGGTCATCCCCGATAATGCTACCCGTCTTGCAGCCCTTGAGGCCGGAGATGTGGATTTGATTCAGGCGGTACCCCTTGATGATGCAAAACGACTTGAGGACAACCCCAACACCAACGTTGAAGTAACTAGCCCCGGTTATCGGGTATACTACAAGTTCAATGTAAGCCAGGGCCCCTTTGCAGATCCTGTGCTCCGAGAAGCTGTCCGCATGGCTATTGATCCTGAAGAGCTGATGCTTGCTATCGGTGACCCCGACTACTGGCGAATTAACCATGCAATGCGCTACCAGGAAGAGCAGTGGATGTGGAGCGATGTTGCTTTTGACTACTATAAGAATGATCTGGAAGCTGCCAGAGAACTGGTTGAGCAGTCTGACTATGACGGCGAACTGATTCGGTTCCTCGCTTCCCCGGGACGGGCGCTTGAATACCGTACGGTGGTACCCATGGAGCAGACCCTCAGAGATCTCGGACTCAATGTTGAGATCCAGTCGGTGGACGCTGCTACCTTCAGTTCCGTCCGTGCGCAGGTTGACCAGTGGGAAATTAAGCATGCCGGCGGCGGATCCATGTCGATGCCGGTCTATCTGAACTCCAGTGCTTCTGACCGTACCGGTACGTTCTGGCCCGGCCTTCCTGAGGAATGGCATGAGATGATCGGTATTGTTGCAGCTGAATCTGACCAGGAACTTCGGGAAGAAGCTGTGCAGCGGCTGCATGAACTGAATGCAGAATTCAATAATGAGATGTGGATCGGTGATGTATTCGAACTTGCCGGTTCGAGAACTAATGTGCATAACGTTCCGCCTTGGTTCAAACTCCATCTGTGGAATGTGGAAAAACGGTAGAAGAACTGCTGAATAACTGAAACTGAAATATCGGCTGCATCCTGCTT
>PWKH01000017.1 GCA_003559765.1 Spirochaetaceae bacterium | reverse complement strand
CCGAGTGCTGTCGGAACCTATCTGCAGGAAGTGCTCAGCAAGGGGTAACAGGAATACGCAATGAAAACACATCAGCAGACAGGAAAGCGGCTGTTCATCTTCGGAATTGCTGCGGCATGTATATTCATTATCTGGAATCTTCCCCTCCCTGAGGGAGTTACGGAAGTGCGGGGAGCGTCCCTGACCCGGGAGGGGCAGGCGGCAGTCGGGGTTCTGGTATTCGTACTGATACTCTGGATGACCGAAGCGATCCCCTTCCACATCTCCGGACTGCTCGGCATGGTCATGCTTGCCCTGATGGGGGTGGAAAGCTACAGCGAGATTGTCAGGCTGGGGTTCGGTAATAATATCATCACCTTTTTTATCGGGGTGCTGGTGCTGTCCGCCTTTATTACCAGCTCCGGCCTCGGCAGGCGGATCGGGGTCATGATCCTGTCACGGACCGGAAACCGGACCGACCGGATCATCTTCGGATTTCTGCTCACCGGGGTCCTGCTTTCCATGTGGGTGACCAATATGGCGGTTGCGGCTATGCTGATGCCCCTGGCGGTAGCGGTGTGCGAAGAAGAGAAACTGGTACCGCTGCAGAGCAACTTCGCAAAAGCGCTGTTAATTGCCTGTGCGTGGGGATCAATCCTGGGGGGAATTGCCACACCTTCGGGAGCCGGTCCCAATCCTCTGGCAATCGGGTTTATCAGCGAGATGGCGGGAATTGACATCACCTTCGGGCAGTGGATGCTCTTCGGTGTTCCTTCCGCCCTGCTGGTCCTGCCGATTTCCTGGGCTGTGCTGATGCTGTTTTTCAAACCTGAGATGAAGCATCTCTCCAAGACCAGAGAGGAGCTGAGACGTGAGTCCAGGGATCTTCCTCCAATGGGGCGGGAGGAGAAAATAACCCTTGTGATATTCCTGATCACCATCACCCTGTGGCTTACCTCGCCCTTCTTTGAGCAGCTGCTCGGCATCACTATTCCCATTTCCATGCCGGTCACCCTGACCGCCTGTCTGTTCTTCCTGCCGGGTATGACGAAGCGAACCTGGAGGGATATTGAGAAGCACATGTCCTGGGACGGGATAATCCTGATTGTCTCGGGCATCTCCATCGGGATGATGCTCTATTCCACCGGAGCAGCCCGGTGGCTCTCGGTGGTGCTGCTATCGGGGATCGGGGAGCTGGGCAGTTTCGCCATGGTGTTCACGATTGTGATTCTGGTCTCTTTTCTCAAGATTGCCTTCTCAAGCAATACCGTCACCGCAACGATCATTATACCGATTATGATTGAACTTGCCTTCAGCCTTGAGCTTCCGGTCCTGGCGGTGGTGATGCCTGCCGCTATTGTGGCGTCTTTAGCCTTCATTCTGGTTACCTCATCGCCGACCAACGTAATTCCCTATTCAGCCGGATACTTCACCATTTTTGATATGGCAAAGGCGGGGACCGTGCTCACCGTGATTGCCTCTGTTGTGGTGGCCCTGATGATATTCCTGGTGGGCTCGGCGACAGGAATTTACTGACGGGATTTGCCTCCTGGAGGGAAAAAGTAGTATGTTGTACAAGTAAAAATTTGCAAACAAACCCTTACAAGGAGAGTTGAATCACTATGGCCCAGAAAAAGTTTAAGACAGAAGTGTCTCAGCTGCTGAACCTGATTGTGCATTCCCTGTATTCCCACCGGGAAATATTTCTGCGGGAGCTCATTTCAAATGCATCTGACGCAATCGACAAGCTTCGGTATCTGACGCTCACCGAGGATGCCTGCAAAGATCTTTCCTTTGATCCGAGCATCACGATTTCCTTTGACGATGAAAATCAGAGTTATCTGACGGTTTCCGATAACGGCATCGGCATGAATGATAAGGATCTGGAGGAACAGCTCGGAACCATTGCCCGCTCAGGAACCAAGAAGTTCCTTGAGCAGATGGAGCAGGAATCAAAAAAACAGGCGAATCTGATCGGTCAGTTCGGAGTCGGCTTCTATTCCTCCTTTATGGTGGCCGAGAAGGTGGAAGTGCTGACGAAAAAAGCCGGTGAGGACCAGGCCTGGCTGTGGACCAGCAGCGGCAAGAATGCCTATTCGATTGAACCGGCGCAGAAGGATTCCCACGGGACATCCATCACCCTGCATCTGACTGATGACGGGAAGGAGTTTGCCAGCAGCTGGCAGATCGAGCAGCTGGTGAAGAAGTATTCTGATCATATCGCGTTCCCGATCTACCTGGATTACGAAGCCGTGTCCTGGGAAGGGGAAGGGGACAAGCGCAAGCAGAAAAAAGAACATACCCGACGGCAGATCAATACCGCCGCTGCGCTGTGGAAGCGCCCGAAAAGCGAGCTCACCGAAGAGGACTACCACGAGTTCTACAAGTCCCTCAGCCATGATACCGAGGATCCGCTGTTTTATCTGCATACCGCAGCTGAAGGGACCATTGAGTACACCACGCTGTTCTACATCCCCAAGCAGGCTCCCCCCGATATGTATTATGCCGACTACAAACCCGGGGTGAAGCTCTATGTAAGACGGGTGTTCATTACCGATGACGAGAAGGAGCTGCTTCCGCCGTATCTGCGGTTCGTCAGGGGGGTGATCGATTCCGAGGACCTGCCGCTGAACATCAGCAGGGAGATTCTGCAGCAGAACCGGGTCATGCAGAACATCAGAAACGCCTCAGTCAAGAAGCTGCTTTCGGAATTCAAGAAGATTTCCGAGAACAACCCCGGCCTCTACGAGCAGTTCATCACCCAGTACAACCGGCCGCTGAAGGAAGGGCTGTACTCCGATTTTGCCAACCGCGAGCAGCTGATCGAACTGATCCGCTTCAAGTCTTCCCAGCAGGAGGGCTTCACCAGCCTGGCTTCCTACGTTGAGCGGATGCAGGAGGATCAGAAGGCGATCTACTACGTTGCCGGGGGCAATGAGGAGACTTTGAGGAAATCTCCCCTGCTGGATGCCTACAGGAAAAAGGGCATTGAAGTGCTGATTATGGATGATGATATCGATGATATCGTGATTCCCATGATCGGCAATTATCAGGAGAAGGAACTCAAGGCGATCAACAAAAGCGGGGCCGCCGATGACCTGAAGAATGACCAGGACAAGGAAAAAGAGAAGGACCTGGCTCCGGTGGTGGAGAAAATCAAGAAGGCCCTGAAGGACAAGGTGAAGGACGTGAAAATTTCATCACGGCTCACCAGCGCTCCCGCATGCATCGTCGTCGATGAACAGGACCCCACGGTGCAGATGCAGCAGCTGCTCAGAGCGATGGGTCAGAATCCGGATGACCAGATCATCCCGATTCTTGAGATCAATCCTGACCATCCCCTGGTGAAGCAGGTGCAGACAGCTGACGATGAGGGGTATATTGAGAATATCAGCTCCATCCTGCTGGACCAGGCCTACCTGGTGGAAGGGGTGATGATCAAGCAGCCCGTGGATTTCGTCACCAGGCTCAATGATGTGCTGGCGAAGCATCTGAACTCATAAGACGGGAATAAGCGAAAAGATGTGACGAACCCCCATTGATGCAATGGGGGTTCAGTCTGTCCTAGGCCGGGTTCAGGGGGCGAACTTCGGGGGTATGGGAGATGATGTGGCGGATCCCTTCCAGGGCGGCTTCCGCGGCGCTGGTGGTGGTGGTATAAGGGATTTTCATTCGCATTGCCTCGGTCCTGATCTCGTCATCCCCGTGCTGGGCGAACATCCCCATGGGGGTGTTGATCACCATGGCGATATTTCCGGTATGCATGTTGTCTACCAGGTTGGGGTGCCCCTCATGGACCTTGAGCATCACCTCCGCCATGATGCCGTGATCAAAGAGGTACCGGGCGGTGCCCCGGGTCGCCGCAATGGAGAACCCCAGTTCCACAAGTCCCTTCACCACCGGCAGGACGGTTCTGCGGTCTTTTTTATTGACCGATACGAATACCTTACCTTCCACCGGAAGCTGAGTGCCGGCGCTTGCCTGGGCTTTGGCAAAGGCTTCTCCGAAGCTGCTGCCCATGCCGATGACCTCCCCGGTTGAACGCATCTCCGGGCCGAGAACCGGATCAATATTCAGAAACCGGTCGAAGGAGAATACCGCCTCCTTGATCGCCCACCCGTAGAGACAGGAGGCTTCGGCAATTCCTGACTTGTCCACCAGTCCCTGCTGCTGCAGGTCTTCTCCCTGCCAGACTCTCACTGCGGCTTCAATCAGATTCACCCCCGATGCCTTGGAGAGAAAGGGGACGGTCCTGGAAGCCCGGGGGTTCACTTCGATCACATAGAGCAGGCCGTCCTTGACGGCGAACTGAATATTGAGAAATCCCGACACTCCGATTTCCCGGGTAATTGCGGCCGCGGCCCGGCGCATATGCTCCATGATTTCCAAAGAGGACTTATGGGCGGGAAATACGCAGGCGGAATCGCCGGAATGGATTCCTGCAGCTTCAATATGCTGCATAATCCCGGCAATGAAGAGGTTTTTTCCGTCGCTGACGGCATCCAGATCGTATTCAAAGGCGTCCTCAAGAAACTGGTCCACCAGCACCGGCTTTTCCGGGGTCGCCTTGATTCCCCGGGAGAAGAATTCCTGCAGGTCCTCTT
>PWKH01000080.1 GCA_003559765.1 Spirochaetaceae bacterium | reverse complement strand
CGGCAGGTAATCGGTGCCAATGGGCGATGCCTCATCGGACCGCAGTGGATCCAGGGGGACCATGCACCCTTTGCCTTTAAGGGAATCCCCTGCGCAGCGGTTACCTCCAGTGACCTCACCGAATCAGTGATGAAGATTACGCATACCGAGCATGACACTTTGGAGAGAATCGATGTGGATCTGCTGGAGCAAACGGCAGGAACAATCGCTGAACTCATTCAGGAGTTCGACAAATTATAGCTATGTGTCCAACCTGTACCCTAGGCGGAATAACCGTGACGGTGTACCCCCTCTTTGCCCTGCTGGGCATCATCTCAGCCTATCTGCTGATACTGCTTCGCGGATACCCGCAGTACCGGAAGCAGTATCACCTGGGAATACTGAACCGGCGGGATATCACCAGGGCCTTCAGCTCCGCCCTGCTCGGTGTGCTCATCGGCGCGAGGATCGGCTACATTTTCTTCCACTGGTCCTACTACGCCTCCGATCTGATTCGGATGTTCTTCATCTGGGAGGGAGGACTCATTTTCCATGGAGGACTGGCAGGAGGACTTGCCGCCTCCTGGATCTACTGCCGCCTCGCCGGCAGACCGTGGCTGGAACTGCTTGATTTTTCCGCAGCCCCCCTTGCCTTCGGGTATGCCCTGGGCCGGATCGGCTGCTTCTTCAACGGATGCTGCGCAGGAACTCCCACGGATCTTCCCTGGGCAATGGTGTTTCCCTTTTTCGGAGAAGCCACCCGGCACCCCGCCCAGCTCTACAGCGCCGCATCAGCCCTGCTGCTTTTTCTCATACTCGACCGGGTCTACCAGCGAAACCGCGGCCGGGGATTCACCTTTTCCCTGTTTTTAATCCTCCACGGCATCTACCGCGGGTCGATGGAATTCATCAGGGTTGAGCCGACTGTGGCCTTCGGGCTCACCCATGGTCAGCTGTTTTCCGCAATCATGATCCTGACTGGAGGATTTTTACTGAGAAAAATCCTTATCAATCATAGGCGCACAGGAGGGTAATTATGGGTAAATTTACTTGTCTGCTGCTTTTCCTGCTGCTGATCCCCTTATGTATGTTCGGCATGGAAATGCCCCGGGCTCCGGAGTATCCCGTTGAACTCACCTGGGGTATCCCCGAGGATCAGGCCATGACCTATTTCGAAGGACTTCCCCGTACTCCCGAAGGAGAAACTCTGGATATCGCCGGAGATATCCTGAAGATCACCATGCACGCCGGATCATCCTACGTGATCCCGATCTTCGCCTATTCTCCCGAGAATCTCGAGGAGGTCCGCTATATCGGGGAGGGAATCCCGAAGCACTTGCAAATTCAGTGGCTTGAACCCTGGAACGAATACTGGGTTGACATTACGGAAATTCCCGAAGAGTTCGTCGTCACAGAGATCACCGAGGAGAATGACCGCTGGTCCGTTGATTTTGGTCCCCCTGAAGGGGCCCTGTTCAGCGATGACATCCCCCGGTACATCTGGTTCCGCATTACCCCGAAGGAGACCGGATCCTTTGAAATGACCATCCACGGCTGGGTTGAGTCCCAACCGGAGGGAAAACGGCAGGTGACCAATCAGCTGGTGCTTTCTGCAGAGGTGACCGGCTCCAGGTGATCATCAGGCAGCCTGGGGAAGAGGATCGTAACTGCTGTTCCGGCTCCCCAGGTGCTGTCGATCCGAATCTCTCCTCCGTGCTTTTTTACGATGCCGTATACCGTGGACAGCCCGAGGCCCGTTCCGGTTCCCGCCTCCTTGGTGGTGTAGAAGGGATCAAAGATATGGTCCAGATGCTCCTCGGGGATTCCTGTTCCGGTATCAGCTACAGTGATTTCCGCATAGGAACCCGGCGGGATGAGCTCCCCTGCAGGAACGTCCCGGTACGCCGTAGCTATGGTAATGCTTCCATGGGGGTTCACGGCGTCAGCGGCATTGACCAGCACGTTGGTGAGCACCTGATTGAACTGGGATTCATCCGCCTCGATCATACCCGTATGTTGGGACGGAGAAAAACGCAGCTCCACATGTCCCATGAGCCGCTCCATCATTCCCAGGGTTTCGCCGACGGCGGTGTTCACATCCAGGCTCACCGGCCGGGTATCCTGCTTCCGGGCATAGGTGAGCAGCTGCCTCGTCAGGTCCGCTGAACGCTCGGCGGCCTTGAGGATTTCTCCGACATAAGCATAGGATTCTTTATCCAGACTGCACTGGGACAGCAGCTCCGCATACCCCAGTACCACGGCGGTCATGTTGTTGTAGTCGTGAGCAATTCCTCCGGCAAGCCGGCCGATGGATTCCAGCTTCTGGAACTGGAAGATCTGCTCCTGGAGCTGCCGTTTCTGGGCTTCAGCCTCCATCCGGTCGGTGATTTCAAACATGATCCCCCTGCGCACTGGTTCCCCGTCAGCGTGCTCCTGAATGCAGACGGTATCCCGGAGCCAGACGTAGCTTCCGTCCTTCCTGCGGAAGCGGTACTCAACGGTATAGCTGTTTCCCCAACTGCTGCAGTATTTCAGAATACTTTGTAGTTCATCGGGATGAATCCGCTCTGTCCAGAAACTCCGACTTTCCCATTCCTCCGGATCATATCCCAGGATCAGCTTCGACTGGGGCGAGACGTAGCTCCAGCGGTCGGATCCCGGATGATATTCCCACATCACTGCATTGGCAGACTCGATCAGGGACTGATACTGCTCCTTGCTCGCCTGAAGCTCCTCGGCATTGCGCTGCCGCTGGAGCCGATGCACCATCAGCAGGCCGAAAACCGCCGTCATCGGGGGATAGATGGTCAGTACCGGCAGTGCAATGGTGCGGAACGTCGGCACCGCATGCTCCGGAGGCATGACAAAGATGAGCATGACCACCCCAATATGCACCAGCAGACCGAATATATAGAGTTTCATCCCGGTGATACGGTACATCGCCGATCTCCGACGGTAACGCCAGATGATCCCGGCGGCTGCACTGAAGAAGATCATCCCAATCCCCGCAGCCGCCCCGGTGCCGCCGATAGCCAGCCGGTAGAGGGCGGCAATTACCGCAGCGGTTCCTGTCACAAACCCTCCTGCAAAGAGTCCGGAGAGGGAGAAGAGGATGCTTCTGGAGTCATAGAAAATTCCGGCATCGATATTCCAGGGGAAGGTGAACAGGAGCATCCCCGTAAGGCCGATCCACAGCCCTCCGAGGAGGCGCTTGATGAAATGAGGCGTGCCGGTTTTCGAATCAGCGGGAAGTATTTCAACTGCCACTGCCAGGAGGGAAAGCAGGGCCATGTTCATCAGCAGTTCAAGGATCCATTCCATGCCGGGGCAAACCTCTCAGTAGATGCAGTTTGCTAATGGTATCATGATACTCGGGAGGTTGAAATACCGTGAAAGGAAGTAATTCTCCCCTCCCTGGGGCGGGAGGGGAAGCTGCTTACATATGGTCGATGATGCAGTCAGCGAACCTGCTGGTTGATACCTTCTCAGCCCCGTCCATCAGACGGGCAAAGTCGTAGGTTACCTGTTTTCGGGCCAGTGCTCCTGCAATCCCCTTATCGATCAGGGCGGAGGCTTCCTTCCAGCCGAGGTAGTCAAGCATGAGCATCCCCGAGAGAATCACGGAGCTGGGGTTCACCATATCCTTGCCGGCATATTTCGGAGCAGTGCCGTGGGTCGCCTCAAACACCGCATTCCCGGTCTCATAGTTGATGTTCGCTCCGGGGTCAATACCGATTCCTCCGACCTGGGCGGCCAGGGCATCGGAGATATAGTCGCCGTTAAGGTTCATGGTGGCGATCACATCGTATTCATCGGGTCTGGTAAGAATCTGCTGCAGGAAGGCATCAGCAATGGCGTCCTTCACCAGGATCTTGCCCTCGGGTATTTCTCCGTCGATATCATCCCAGGTGACAATTTTGTCGCCGAATTCCTCCTGAACCAGTTCATAGCCCCATTCACGGAATGCGCCCTCGGTGAATTTCATAATGTTTCCCTTGTGCACCAGGGTGACGGACTTGCGGTTGTGCTTGATTGCGTAGCGGATCGCCGCGCGGATCAGCCGCTTTGAACCGGTCTCGCTCACCGGCTTGATGCCGATCCCTGAATCCTTCCGGATGTCCCAGCCGTAGCGTGCTTTGAGATGATCAATCAGTTCCCTGGTCTCGGGTTCACCGGATTTCAGCTCATATCCTGCGTAGACGTCCTCGGTGTTCTCCCGGAACACTACCATATTGATCTGTTCAGGCCGTTTTACCGGGGAGGGAATGCCCAGATAGTATTTTACCGGACGCAGGCACACAAAGAGGTCCAGCCGCTGCCGGATGGTGACGTTGAGACTGCGGAACCCGCCGCCGACGGGAGTGGTCAGCGGCCCTTTGATGCCCACCAGATACTCCTTCAGCGCTTCTTCGGTGGCCTTAGGCAGCCATTCGCCGGTTGCCTGGTAGGCCTTCTCTCCCGCAAGCACTTCCTTCCATTGAATCTGCTTTTTCCCGCCGTAGGCCTTCTCAACAGCGGAGTCGAACACCCGCACTGCAGCGCTCCAGATATCCGGCCCGATCCCGTCTCCTTCAATATAGGGAATCGTCGGGGTATCAGGAACCTGCAGCACTGTATCGGTCATTACCACTTTCTGGTCCATAAAAAATCTCCTTCAGGT
>PWKH01000068.1 GCA_003559765.1 Spirochaetaceae bacterium | reverse complement strand
GACAGCGGAACCTTTGATTTCCCCGATCCCTCCCTGCACAAAGGAAGCCATCAGTTTGACGTCTCCTATTCCGGGCTGAAGACCGCGGTGATTAATCAGGCCGATCAGTTCTACACCGGAAAGGGAGAGAAATCAAAGGAGAATATCGCCGCAAGCTTTCAGCATGCCGCCGTGGAGATTCTGATGCGCAGAATCAGAAGGGCGCTCAAGGCGACCGGGCTGAAGCGCATCGTCGCAGGCGGAGGAGTAGCGGCAAACTCCCTGCTTCGCAGCAGACTCAAGGAACTTGATGCCGAGGTGATTTTCCCCTCCCTGAAGCTGTGTACCGACAACGGCGCCATGATCGCCGGCATCGGGTATCATTATCTGCAGCAGGGCAGGCGGGACTCCTACAGCCTTCAGCCCTCTCCGAGGGTTCAGGCGTTCAAGCGCACCTATCCAATACCGTCATGAGGAGTACAGCAACCCATGGAACACAGCTATAATTTAGATGCAGCCATCAGGAAAATACCGGATTTCCCCGAAAAGGGAATCCTCTTTTATGATATCACCGGCATTCTCACCAATCCCGAGGCCTTCAGATACTGCATAGACACCCTGACCGATCTGTACCGGGATTCAGGGATCGATGCGGTCGCCTGCATTGAGGCCAGGGGCTTTCTCTTTGCCGCTCCGGTTGCGGAAAGACTCGGCCTGCCGATAGTTCTGGTGAGAAAGAAGGGAAAACTTCCCGGAAAGACCATGGAGAAGACCTTTACCCTTGAGTACGGAACCGATACCGTCCAGGTTCATGAAGCTGACGTGCATACGGGAACAAACTATCTGGTGATTGATGATCTCATCGCTACCGGCGGCACCGTGAAGGCCGCAGTGGAACTGGTTGAGGAAGCCGGGGCCAAGGTCCATGAAATCTGCTGCATCATCGGACTTCCCTTTCTGCCCTATAAAGAGCTGCTGGAAGGGTACACCGTCCGTACCTTAATTGACTACGAGAATGAGTAAATCCTATTGACAAAAATGCGGCCTTTTACTATATTTTGCACTGTTGTTGGCCGATAGTGTAATGGTAGCACAGCAGATTCTGGTTCTGTTTGTGAGGGTTCAAATCCTTCTCGGCCAGCTTATTTAACGGTCCCTTCGTCTATCGGCTAGGACGGAAGATTCTCAGTCTTCAAAGAGGGGTTCGATTCCCCTAGGGACTAACAGTTCGATCAGAGGCCAGCCAGCGTAACTTCCGGCTGGCTTTATTTTTGAACATCCTGACATTCGAGGTTATCATACATGATTACAGTGCAGAATTTAAAACTCTCCTTCGGTGAGCGGGTGCTTTTCAGCGACGTGAACCTGAAGTTTACCCACGGCAACTGCTACGGGGTTATAGGAGCGAACGGCTCGGGAAAATCCACTTTCCTCAAGATCATGGCAGGTGAGCTGGAAGCTGATACCGGCACCATCTCTATCACCCCCGGCGAACGGCTGGCGGTGCTGAAGCAGGACCATTTCGCCTTCAACCCCTATACCGTACTGGAGACGGTCATCATGGGGCATGAAAAGCTCTACCAGGTGATGAAACAGCGCGAAGCAGTATATGAGAAGGAAGATTTCAGCGAGGAGGACGGAATCGCCGCCGCCTCACTGGAAAGTGAATTTGCCGAACTCGGCGGTTGGGAAGCGGAGGCTGAGGCCTCCACCATGCTCGACGGACTGGGAATTCAGGAGTTCCTCCACGACAGAAAGATGGAGGATATCGAGGATAATCTGAAAGTCCGGGTCCTGCTGGCCCAGGCGCTCTTCGGCAATCCCGACATCCTGCTGCTCGATGAACCCACCAACCACCTGGACCTGGAGTCCATCAGCTGGCTGGAGGATTTTCTCTACAAGTTTGAAAACACCGTCATCGTAGTTTCCCATGACCGTCATTTTCTCAACCGGGTGTGCACCCATATTGTTGATATCGACTTTACGAAAATCAAGCTCTATGTGGGAAACTACGATTTCTGGTATCAGGCCAGCCAGCTGGCACGGAAGCAGATGCGGGACGAGAAGAAAAAGCGGGAGGATAAGATCGCCGAGCTCAAGAGCTTTATCCAGCGGTTCAGCTCCAACGCCGCCAAGGCGAAGCAGGCGACCAGCCGGAAGAAGCTCATCGACAAGCTTACCATAGACGATATCCGCCCGACCAGCAGACGATTCCCCTATGTGCAGTTCAAGCCCCAGCGGGAGCCCGGGAGGAAGATCCTGGATGTAAAGCATCTGACTAAGACCGTCGACGGCGAGGAGGTGCTCAGGGATTTCTCGCTGACAGTGAACAACGGTGACAAGATCGCCTTTGTCGGTCCCAACCATTTTGCCAAGACTGTCTTTTTCGATATCATATCAGGAGTGCAGCAGCCCGAAAGCGGCGAGTATGAATGGGGGATCACCACCAGTACTGAATACTTCCCCAAGGAGAACTCCTCCTATTTCAGCTCGGATATCTCCATCCTCGACTGGCTGAAGCAGTTCACCGAGGAGACCGACGACACCTACATCAGAAGCTTTCTCGGAAGGATGCTCTTCTCCGGAGACGAGGCGCTCAAAAGCGTAAACGTGCTTTCAGGAGGGGAACGGGTGCGGTGCATGCTCTCGAAACTCATGCTTTCCGGGGCGAACGTGCTGATCCTGGATGAGCCCACCAACCACCTGGACCTGGAGGCGATCACTGCCCTGAATAACGGGCTGATAGAATTTCCCGGGGTGGTGCTGTTCAACAGCCATGACCACCAGTTCGTCGATACCATAGCCAACCGGATCGTGGAATTTACTCCCCGGGGAGTCATCGACCGGATGATGCGCCTGGATGACTATCTGACAGATTCCGCAGTGCGGGATCTGCGGGATTCGATGTATGAGTCCCATCTGTCTTTGACGATTTAGCGCAAGGAGGGATTGCCGTGCTGCTGGTAGTGGATGTAGGAAACAGTAATGTGGTGCTGGGTATTTCGGAAAATCATGACTGGACCGCCCACTGGCGGATATCGACGGACTATAAGCGCACCGTTGATGAATACGCCGTGGTGATTCAGCAGCTGCTGCAGATGGAAAAGATTCCCAACAGCAGCATATCCCGGATTGTGCTCTCCAGCGTGGTTCCCAACCTCACGGGGGTGTTCAAGGAGGTCCTCGACCGGCTGTTCTCCGTGCCGGTGCTTGAGGTGAGCCACAAGGTTGAAACCGGGCTTGACCGCAGGAGCATTCCTGCGGAGCTGGGAAGCGACCTGCTGGCCAACGCCGCTGCGGCCCATCACCTGGTGAAGCAGCCGGTGATGGTCATCGACTTCGGCACCGCCTTGACCTTCATTACCATATCAGCGGAGGGCACCCTCCTGGGAGCTTCAATCGCTCCGGGACTGAACTCCGCGGTGAAGGCTCTGGCCACCGGAACCGCCCAGCTGCCTCAGGTTGAGCTGAAGGAGCCGACTTCGGTTATGGGAACGGATACCGAGACGGCAGTTCAGTCAGGGGTGATCTTCGGATACTCAGGACTGATCGGAAGCATCATCGAACGGACTGAAGCGGAGATCGGCAGCCGGCTCTACGTCATTGCCACCGGCGGCCTGTCACGGATCAACCTGCCGATTTCCCGCCGCATCGACCGCTCAGACCCCTGGCATACCCTGGCGGGACTGCGGCTGATTGCCGATCTAAACTAGCAGTTTTCCCTTATCCATAATCTGCACCCTGCGGCCGTCGGAATCAGTCCCGGTCACGCAGGTGCCTTCGGTGCTGATCATCACATCGGAGTGCTCCATGGAGACATTGCAGTGGTATGCTCGCTTCTCCTCGGCGGTCAAAGCCGGGGGATCCACATCGAGACATCCTGAATAGCCCTGTCCCAGGGCTATATGACATGCGGCATTCTCATCATAAAGCACGGAATTGAAGAGCTTCCCGCTCTGGTAAATCGGAGATGAGGTGTCCACCAGGGCGATCTCCCCGAGGTAGGACGTTCCCTCATCGAGGGTCAGGAACTGCTCAAGGATTTGGCCGTTCTTCTCTGCGGTGAAATCAACCACCTTTCCCTTCCGGAAGGTGAGGCTCACTCCCTCAACGGTGGTCTCCATAATGGTCACCGGCATGGTCAGCCGGACGGTGCCTTCAGTGCGGTATGCATCGGGAACGGTGAAGACCTCTTCACTGGGAATATTTACAAAGACATATCTGCCGTCGGCCAGCTGATCGGGTCCGCCCACCCAGGCGGCGTGCTCAGTAAGACCGATGGTAAGGTCAGTTCCCTCATCCTGGATATGCAGCGAGTCGAGCTTCATCTCCGTCAGTCTTCTGCTGCGCTTCAGCAGCCGCTGTCCGTGCTCTTTCCAGGCGGCCTTCGGGTCAGGAGCATCCAGCCTGAGTATCGGCTTGAGCACCTCCCAAAGCTGCTGCTCGGTTCCCGATTCTCCCAGCACCTGCCGGGCCCAGGGGAGGGAGGGGGCGCAGATTACGCACCAGGGGTGCTCGTTGTTCATCATGGCGTTTTTAAACTTCCGCTGGAGGGTATGCATCCTCCTGGTGTAGCGCTGCAGCACCGATGAGTCGGCATCCCTGAGCACCTCGGTGTCCGCCGTCTCTTCGATCCTGATATAGGCCCAGTCATCGCAGAGCATCTCATCAAAGACCGCCGGGATATAGCGGGGGAATTTGATTTCATCAT
>PWKH01000158.1 GCA_003559765.1 Spirochaetaceae bacterium | reverse complement strand
CCTTCGGGCAGAAGACAGCAGTTGTTTCTGCTATGGTTGACTATCCCGTCGGAAAGAAAGTAGAAGCGGAAGTTCGGAAAATGGGCGTTGAGGGAATTTATCAGCGTTTTGCCCATAACGGCGTTCACGGACCGAATATTGCCCAGGTCTGGAGCGATCAGGGCAAGGGTGTCAGGGGACCACTGGTGTTCTACAACAGAGCCAACGAAGCGGCGGCACAGCTGAAGCCCGGCAGCTTTGACTGGGATGCGATATTCCAAGACGGAGTCCGATGGTTCCATTCCGGAGGCATCTTCGCAGCACTGTCGGAAACTACCCCCGAACTCATTATTGAAGGCATGCAGGCGGCCCATAAAGCCGGAGCAATTGTCTCCTTCGATCTAAACTACCGGGGCAAGCTGTGGGCGGCTAATGCTGCGAAAGGAACTGATCCGGTTGAAAAAGCCCAGAGTGTGCTCAGCAGAATTGTTGAACATGTTGATGTCCTGGTGGGGAACGAAGAGGATCTGCAGATGGGACTCGGTCTTGAGGGACCGAAGGTTGAAAAACAGTCAAAACTTGACCCCTCTGCTTTTTTCGGCATGATGGAGACTGTTTCTAAGCGGTTCCCGAAAATCAAAGCAGTAGCGACTACCATGCGCGAGGTTATGTCCACAAATCGGCATAATTGGAGCGCAGTGCTCTGGCTGGACGGTAAAGCATACCAGGCTCCGACTTGCTCCCTGGACGTCCAGGACCGCGTCGGAGGGGGAGACGGTTTTGCTGCTGGTCTGTTCTACGGCCTGCTTTCCGGGAAAGATCCTGAAGAAGCCTTAAAGCTCGGCTGGGCTCACGGGGCGCTTCTGACCACATTCCCCGGTGACATCACCATGGCTACCTTCGATCAGGTAGAAACTCTTGCCCAGGGCGGCACCGCGAGAATTCAAAGATAAGAAGCACTGCAGCCGCACTGCACCAGCAGTGCCGCTGCTTCCTTCTGCACATTTGCAGTTGTAGAGATGTGCAGATCCCAGCTATAATCGGGGTATGAAACGCTTACGGATTTCCTTACCGGCAGGTGCCTGTAAGGAAATTTTGCTGATTTTTGTTGTATACGCTGCTTTCACAGGAGCCATCATCCCTCCCGGGGTTTACGGCAATGATAATGTATCTGCGTATCTTGCCGAGCACGATCCGCAGCGGTTCTACTCCGCTGAAACCGGTCCCGACCGGGCAATGATACTGGATGACCGGGTGGAAGCCGGTGCAGCACGGCTTTATTTGATTGAGACAGCCCACGAAACCCTGGAGATATCCTATTATACCCTCAGGCCTGGAATCTATCTTGATGTGTATGCCGCAACTCTGTTTGAAGCTGCAGACCGGGGAGTCGAGATCAGGATGCTCCTCGACGGGATGTTCGGGACGATGCGCGGGGAACGGGACTTGCGCAGGGCATTCATCCTGCATCCCAATATTCAGCTGAAATTTTATGAGCCCTTTTCTCTGCTCCGTCCCTGGGCCTGGAACAACCGCCTCCACGATAAATTTATGATCATGGACAATTCCATGCTGATCACCGGAGGCGCCAATATCGGTGACCGGTATTTCATCAAAGGCAGCGGAGACGACATCACCTATGACCGTGATGTGCTGATCATCTGCGATGACCTCAACGCGTTTGATCAGAGTGTGCTTCACCAGGCTGCCGACTACTATGGTTATCTCTGGAATCATCGATTTTCAGACATACCGTCCGGAAGAATTTCAAATCGCCAGGAGGACCGGGCGGCTGCTTATGCGGAGGAACTTACCGACTGGGCTGCAGGATTCCGGCTGCAGCATCCTGAACAGGTGCAGTTCCCTGAAGACTGGTACGATCGTACGGTTCCGACAAATGCAGTCACCTTGATCCATAATCCCATCGAGCGGGGATGGAAGGAGCCCTGGGTCTGGGCTGAGATAACCCGGCTGTTTGCATCCGCAGAAGACCGCATCTATGTGCAGAGTCCCTATGTCATACCGAACCGGCAGATGCGTCCCTACATCGAAGATATTCAGGCAGCTGATGTGCAGGTGATATCTAACTCCGTCGCATCGAGTCCGAATTTTCCGGCCATTGCAGGACATGCGAATTTCCGCAGGCGGGTCGCCAGGAACGTCGATGCGCTGTATGAATACCAGGGCGAAGGATCAATCCACGGCAAGTCAATCATGATTGACAATAGGCTGAGCCTTATCGGGGGATTCAATATAGATCCCCGCAGCACCTTTTTCAGCACCGAATCAATGCTTGTCATAGACAGCGAACCCCTGGCTGAGAAGCTGCAGCAGTCCTTTGAGGATATAAAAGCCCAAAGCCTGGTTGTACTGGAGGACGGATCTTATGAAGCACATGAGGATATTGAGCCGAGAAGAACAGGCATACTCAAGCGGGGAATTATTGCGGTTCTGAGAATCGTAACCTACCCGATCACCTTCCTGCTCTAGCGGTTACTTTTACTTGATCGGGACATGGTCAGCCTGCTGGATATACTTAATGGTTTCCACGATATGCTCTTCCATGATATTCCGAGCTGCTTCAGCGTCCTTTACACGAACAGCTTCAAGGATTTCTCTGTGGTAGTAGCGCCCGTATCTGCTGCCCATGCTGGTAACAACACTGGCCATGGTATGGCGGTACAGTTCGCTGAGGATCTGGTTCACCCGCAGCAGCAGTTTGTTTTCTGCGATGAGGCAGAACATCCGGTGGAATGCCAGATCTATGGTGATGTTCTCATCAATGTCCGCATCATCTGCCTGCTCCAGCGCAATCACATTGTTCTCCAGTTCCTGGATCTGCTCAGGGGTAATCTTTTCTATTACCACCGGCATCATACCGACTTCAAAAACTCTCCGGAATTCAAGAACCTCGAGAATACTTTCTCTGATGTAGTTCATCATCGGAATCAGCAGGTTGAAATTCTGATCAATCGATACATCCACCACAAAGGTTCCCTCACCCTGCCGGGCTTCAAGAAATCCCTGAGCTATAAGTGATTTAATTGCTGATCGTACGGATATCCGGCTCACGCCGAAGATATTTGTGAGTTTATTCTCTGAAGGGATTTTCTCTCCGGGTTTCCAAGTACCCTCCAGCAGCATATGCTTCAGCTGATCATAGACCTGATTATGAACTTTTTCTGTATTGATAGCAGTCAGTTTCATATCCTGAAGCATAAACTCTTCTTTCTTCACTTGGATGCCTGTCCTCTTGTTACCTATAATTTAAAAGCCCTTTCAGAGCGAGTATAGTCTGAAAGGGCTTGTCTTATCAAGGAGTGGTAAAACTATATAACAACAGCCGGACAAAGCACATTGTCTCTGTCCGGCTGATCATGTTATGCAGTTATGCATTTGTCAGCAGGACTTTTATCAGGTCTCCAGGGTTTTCTGCCAGTCTGCGGAACAGCTCCGGTCCTTCGGACATGTCTGCCGACAAGCTGATCATCGGCTGCAGATTCATGGCACCGGATCCGATCATTTCCAGCACTTCACCAAACTCCTGATGAGTGTACAGATACGATCCGAGAATCCGTATTTCCCGTGTTACGACTTCCTGCATAGGAATTTCAATCATATATGAGGAGTTACCGATCCATACCGCTGTCCCGCCGGTCTTCACCAGTTCGATGCTCTGCTGCGCACTGGGTGTAATGCCGACTGCTTCCAGGGCTATATCAACACCTCCGCCGGCGGCATCCGCCACGATTTCCTTCAGGTTGTCATTCCGGGGGTTCATCACCACATCAGCACCCATTGCCTGAGCGGTCTTCAGTCTGCTGTCGCTTAAGTCAGAGACAAATACTTGCTCGGCACCGCGCATCCGGGCGATAGATGCGGTAAGCAGCCCGATAGTTCCTGCCCCGATTACGAGGACGCGCTTACCTTCCAGTGATCCTGCTGTCTTCACCCCCCGATAAGCTACTGCAGCAGCTTCCACTAAGGCACCTGCTTCATAACTTACCTGCTCAGGCAGGGGATAGATCAAATGCTCCGGCACCCGAATGCAGTCAGCCATAGCTCCGTTGCAGGAGAGCACCCCGAACAGCTGCTTCTCTCTGCACAAATTTGTCAGCCCCTGGGCACAGAAACTGCAGGTTCCGCAGAACTGAACCGGCTGGACGGTTACTCTGTCCCCGGCTGCAACGGAGGAGACTGATTTGCCGGTCTCCTCCACCACACCGGAGAACTCGTGGCCCATGATCATGGGCGGATTTCTCCTGCCGGTCAGTCCGAGATACCCGTGCACATCGGAACCGCAGATTCCTACGGCTTTGACCCGGATGCGCACATCAGCAGGTCCTATTTCTATGTCCGGGACTTCCTCCCATGCAAGCTCTTTCGGACCATGATAGACTAATGCTTTCATACTACATTCCTGTTATTTACGGGCTTCAGTCTTAGCTTTTTTCTCATAATACTGAATCAGTCCGCCGTGGTCGTCTGCGCCTTTTCCGTCACCCTGCAGCTCCTTCATCATTTCGATTATTGAAGT
The DNA here is from genome assembly GCA_003559765.1 of Spirochaetaceae bacterium. Classification (GTDB taxonomy): domain Bacteria; phylum Spirochaetota; class Spirochaetia; order PWKH01; family PWKH01; genus PWKH01. Next base: position 183 of record PWKH01000158.1, on the reverse strand, counting down.
GCTCAAAGGGGCCGGTGCATCAAGTTCCCGGGCTGTATCAAGTGCATTCTGCAGGTCCTTGATATGCAGTTCAATACGGAATCCGGGCTTAAAATTACCCTCCAGCACCAGCGGCGCCTTTGCATCAAGTACGGTGCTGCCGGCAAGGCCGGACCGGACTGCCTGATACACAGTTTCGGGATT
>PWKH01000085.1 GCA_003559765.1 Spirochaetaceae bacterium | reverse complement strand
CGGAACGCTTCGCTGAGCTGCTCGTACCAACGGTAGATCTCCTGCTTCATCTCCTTTTCCTTGAAGTAGTACCACAGCCGCTCGATGGCCGGCTCCTCCTTCAGGACGTTCTTGAACCGGCGGAACACCCCCTTGCCCAATGCAAGGGACTCCCGCAGCCGGGTGCTGAACACAGGATTACGCAGGGTGGAGACGAACTTCTCCATGATCCTGAAGCCGTCAGCCGGCTGCCAGTCGGGGATCGAAGTGAAGCGCTCGGGCTGCTCGTCGATCAGTCCCTGAGGAAGGTGGTCGGACTGCGCCACCGTCCCCTCTTCGAGGTCCACGAGGTAGGTGTTCGCCTGATCCTCCATGCAGAAGATCAGCTGGTAGATGAACTCATCGCTGAGTTCCGGGAGTTTTCGGTATGCCATTGAGGCCATTGTACAGACTGGAATGCCGGCAGGTCAAGTAATAACGGGTTGACTGTTTTAGCGAATCATACCATATTCTGGGGTGAAGAAAATCCACATATCAGGAGTGTAATATCGATGAGTATCATTGAATTTGTAGAAGCCAGGGAGATCCTTGACTCACGGGGAAATCCCACCGTGGAGGTTGACGTAATCTTGGAAGACGGCTCCATGGGCCGGGCGGCAGTTCCCTCCGGAGCATCCACCGGCGTGCATGAAGCAGTCGAGCTGAGAGACGGCGACAAAAAGCGCTACATGGGCAAGGGCGTACTGAAGGCAGTAGAGAATGTCAACAATATCATATCAGCAGAAATTGTCGGGCTTGACGCCCTGGATCAGGTCGATATCGATCGGACGATGATCGAACTCGACGGAACAGACAATAAGGGCAAACTCGGAGCAAACGCCATGCTCGGCGTATCCATGGCCGTTGCCCGGGCCGCTGCCGACTTTCTCGGACTGCCGCTGTTCAAGTACCTCGGCGCCTTTCATGCCTGCGTGCTCCCCGTTCCCATGGCCAACATCATCAACGGCGGCTCCCATGCTGACAACTCCGTGGACTTTCAGGAATTCATGGTCGTACCGGTAGGGGCGGACACCCTCCGCGGCGGCGTGCAGATGATCACCGAGGTGTTCCATAACCTCAAGAGCATCCTCGCCGACCGCGGATACAGCACCGCCGTCGGCGACGAAGGCGGTTTTGCTCCCAACCTCAAGTCCAACGAAGAGGCCTGCGAAGTGATCATTGAAGCGATCAAGAAAGCCGGCTACAAGCCCGGGGACGACATCATGATCGCCCTGGATCCGGCAACCTCCGAGCTCTACGACCGCGACAAGGGCGTCTACAAGCTTACCTGGTCCACCGGCGAGGAGCTCACCAGCGAGCAGATGGCCGACTACTGGGCGAAATGGGTCGATGCATATCCCATCATCTCCATCGAAGACGGCATGGACGAGGACGACTGGGAAGGCTGGAAGGTGCTCACCGACCGCATCGGCGACCGGGTGCAGCTCGTCGGCGACGATCTTTTCGTCACCAACACCAAGCGGCTTGAGCAGGGAATCGAAGGCGGAATCGCCAACTCAATCCTCATCAAGGTGAATCAGATCGGAACGCTCACCGAGACCTTCGAAGCCGTGGACATGGCCAAGCGGGCTGGCTACACCTCCATCGTCTCCCACCGTTCCGGCGAAACTGAGGACAGCTTCATCGCCGATCTGGTAGTGGCTCTTGAGACCGGACAGATCAAGACCGGCTCCTTGAGCAGAAGCGACCGGCTGGCGAAGTACAACCAGCTCATGCGCATTGAGGACTACCTGGAAGGCATCGCCGTCTATCCCGGCAGGAAGGCCTTCAACTTCATCAAACGCTGAATCTAACTTTTACTGTGAAGTGACCGGGAGCTGCCTGTACAGGCAGCTCCCTTTCGGTTACCATATACCTATGGAATGGTTGCATGAACCGCCCTCCTGGGGACAGGTAAAGGAGTATCTCTGGGTGCTCACCGATTCCGATACCGATCTGTGGCAGCGGACCCACTACGGGTTCATCCGTGATACCGCCCATATGTACATGCGCCCCGTATCCGGGGATTTCACCCTCTCTGCACGGTTTCACTTTTATCCCGAATCGCAGTATGATCAGTGCGGCCTCGTTGTCCGCAGGAATGATCAGTGCTGGTTCAAGTGCTCAACGGAATACGAAGATGAGCACATCAGCAGGCTGGGTTCAGTCCTGACCTCCTACGGACATTCCGACTGGGCGACCCAGGACATAGACTCGCAGATCAATGACATCTGGTATTCCCTGGAATTCCATGACGGAGACCTCACGGTATCCTTCTCCTACGACGGAGAGATCTATCACCAGATGCGCATCTGCCATCTCCACAGCGGAACTCAGCGGCTTTCTGCAGGAATTTACGGCTGTTCCCCGAAGGGACAGGGGTTTCGGTTTGAAGTCTCCGAACTGTCCATTCAGAATCCCCCGGTATAATCATCCTCGGCGTCTACGCACGAATCAATCACCTTGCGGGAGAACCCCTTGTTTGCCAGAGAGCGGATGCACCGATCCCGGGTCATCGACGGTTTTCTCATCAGTTTCTCACAGGCCCGCTGTGCCGCCTCATACTCATCCACCTCCGCGAGCACCTCCTGAACGATCTGCCGGTCCACTCCCTTGGCGGCCAGGGCTGCGGCGAGCTTCCGCGTACCCTCGGGGCGACGCTCAAGGCGCTGGCGCACCCACTCCTGGGCGAAACGGCGGTCGTCGAGGTATGATGATTTTAGCAGAGAGTCGATGACCTGGTCTATGATTTCTTCAGGGAAGGAACGCTCCCGCAGCTTCCGGCGGAGTTCCCGGCAGCTGTGCTCACGGCGGGCAAGGAGGGTAAGAGCTTTGACAGCGGCCCGATGGTGCGTGCAGTGATGCAGCAGCGTCTCGTCGGGGATGACGCTGCCCTCCTCAAGGCCGAGGGATCTGACCACCTCGGGAGGGATACAAAAAGAGGAGCCGTCCTCCAGGTACGCGGATGCGTCCTGCTGACCGGCTCCTCTGTGCACCACTGCCATGGCGGGGGTGTGTTACCGCTTGGAGAACTGGAACTTCTTCCGGGCTCCGGGCTGACCGTACTTTTTCCGCTCAACCATTCTCGAGTCCCTGGTAAGAAATCCGTTTGCCCGCAGGGTTTTGATGTTCGTCTCGTCGTAATGCGCAAGCGCCCTGGCGATGGCGTGGCGGCAGGCCCCTGCCTGACCGGAGGGTCCGCCTCCCCGGACGTTGATCATCACGTCGAATTTCTTCAGCGTATCGGTCACGTCCATGGGCTGATTCACCATGTATACAAAACCGGGGTTTGCAAAATAATCGTCAACACCCTTGCCGTTCACTTCGATCTTTCCTTCACCCTGGCGAAGATATACCCGGGCGATTGCAGTCTTTCTTCTTCCTGTTCCCAGTGCAAGATTTTCCTTTACTTCCACGTGTTTGGCTCCTCTTATTCGCTTACTGTTACCGCCGCGGGCTTCTGGGCCGCATGGGGATGATTCTCACCGGCATACACCTTCAGGTGGGTGTACATCTTTCTTCCGAGGGGTCCCTTGGGAAGCATGCCGTAGACCGCCCGCTCCATGGGATAGGTCGGCTTTCTGACAATCAGCTTCTGAAAGGATTCTCCGCGGATTCCACCGGGATACCCTGAGTGGCGGTAGTACATTTTCTCTTTCCGCTTGTTTCCCGTAAGCTGCACTTTTTCAGCGTTGATAATAATCACAAAATCACCGATGTCCTGGTGGTATGCGAACTCGGGCTTATGCTTGCCCCGCAGCAGGGTTGCGGCCTTCTCTGCAACCTTGCCCAGGCGCTCGCCCGCGGCGTCAATAACGTACCATGTCCGCTGCACATCCTTCGGCTTTACAAATATTGTATCCATATGTTCTACCCTGTAATAGATTTAATCGAATTTTCTCAAGGGGTGATCTTTTCACATATCCCTGAGAATGTCAAGTGCGCAGTCCTTCCTTGATTCTCCCCCGGATATATCAGTATCTTATGGGTATGAGAGTCAACATAGACCGAACACGCTGTGCAGGCTGCGGATCCTGTTCCGCCCTCCTGCCCACAGTATTCTATATCAACGGATATCACGCTGCTGTAACGGGTGACAGCGATCTGATCCTTTCTGACAATGAAGTGCTCATGAAGCGGATTTCTGAAAGCGCAGAAATCTGTCCCTTCCGGGCAATCAGTCTCCGGAAATCTCACGAACAAAGTGAGTGAACCCCTCCAGCTCACCGTCGGTGAACTCCCTCGGCAGGATCACCGGCAGGTGCTCCCCGGGAGGAAGGATGATTCCTTCACTCAGTGCCTTCTTACATAACTCACTATAGGCCACCGAGTCAAGCCCCGTATTAAGGTACGGGCCCCGTCTTTTCCATTCGAACATGTCGCACAGCCGCTGGAATTCAGAAGCGCTTCTCCCCTCCCCCTTGGTAATCCGGATCAGCTGGGTGAGGGTTTTTATCAGCCCGTCCACGAGAAATGGACTTACCGCATCAGATGCAGGCATCGCCCGGGCGGTGCTGATATCCTTCACGCAGACCACCTCGGGGGCAAAGCTTCCGGGAAAGGGGAAAATCGGCAGCAGAATTCTGCTGGTGAACCCGGTCTCCGGAAGGAACGGCCGCCACAGAGTCACGGGCATATCGGAGGAGAGCTCCTCCATCGCCGGATCCCCGATCGAGGCGGGGCTGATAAACCTTCCGAGAGCCGAGGCAATCGCCTGATACGCCCGCTCCCGGT